>JAFDXH010000229.1 GCA_018268075.1 Bacteroidota bacterium
GCACTTACAGGTTGCGAGCAATCATCAAGGTATCGTCATTGCGAGCAAAAGGGAAAGCACTGTGCAGTGTAGAAACTTTGTTTGCGAAGCAATCTCATCGGGCAGTATCTGAGATTGCTTCGTGCCTCGCAATGATGATGAGGAGAACGATATCCATCCAAAGTGCCTTCAATTCGATTGAACTTTATTTAAATTCCCATACAAGTGCACTGGCGCCCAAAATGGCAGCGTCACTTTCCTTCAATTCGCTAAAGATAAGTTTAACCTTATTTTGAAAAATGGGCAAGAGGTTTTGTTCCATACTTTCTTTTACAGGATCCATTAAAAGATTCCCGGCTTTTATAACACCGCCAAAAAGAATGATGGCCTCCGGCGATGAAAACATCACAAAATTTGCTAATGCCTCACCTAGAATATGACCGGTAAATTTAAAAACTTCCTGCGCAATTTGATCGCCTTCGATTGCGGCTTCATAAACATTCTTTGAAGTAATATCCTCATGTTTTATACTTCTCAACAGGCTAGGTTCATTTATTCTTTCATCCAGCAATTCTTTTGCAGTAATAGCAATCCCTGTTGCAGATGCATAAGTCTCTAATGATCCTTTCATGCCTGTACCCCAGTGCAACCTGCCGCCTGGGCGTATTATCGTATGGCCCAGTTCGCCTGCAAAACCATCGTGACCATAAATTAATTGACCATTGGCAATGATACCACTTCCTACACCGGTACCCAATGTGATCATAATGAAATCGTGCATACCACGGCCAGCCCCGTACATCATTTCGCCTACTGCTGCTGCATTAGCATCATTGGTAAGCGTACAAGGCTTTTTAAATCTATCTGAAAAAAGTTTGGCGATAGGGATGATTCCTTTCCACAATAAATTAGGAGCATATTCAATAGTACCTGTATAGTAATTCCCATTGGGTGCGCCTACCCCTATCCCTTTTATAAACTCCATTCCCCCTGCCTTTTCAATAGCTGGCATCAGATCATTATAGAGTTCATTTACAAAATCTTCCACATTTTCAAATTGATCAGTAGAGATACTTCCGGGATTACTTATTTCGCCACGATGGTTTACGATCCCGAACTTAGTATTGGTGCCTCCTATATCTATACCGATTGCTAATTCACTGGAGACATCAAAAGCATCATTTGTTTTCATAGTTTGGTTTATTAATTCCAATTTGTTTTCCCATTTTTGAAATTCTAAAATTAATTTGCCCCATCAGTTAAAGCGCCTTCCGGCGAAAGGGTGGCCTCTTCATCTTCGGATATGTTATCATAGTCAATACCTTGCTTATTCAATATTCCCTTTACAATAATAGCATAGAAAGTAATGTAGGCAAAGCAGGCCAAAGGTATCCAGTAAGATTGATGAATTCCATATCCAACCACATCGCTACCGGATTGCAACAGATCGGCTAATTTGCCCTGAATCGGTGGAATGATGCCACCTCCAAGAATCATCATGATCAAAAAGGCAGAAGCCTGTGTGGTATATTTTCCCAAACCAGCCACCGCCAAAGCAAATATAGCAGGCCACATAATACTGCAGAATAATCCTCCGCTAATGAACGCATATACAGCAACCATACCGGTACTGAATATGCCAATTGCCATTGATATTACGCCCAACAATCCGAATATCATCAGCGTTCTGGCAGGTTTATCCTTGCTCACAATGAAGGCACCGGTTTGTATAGCTACACAAATGATATAATAAAAGAGTATTTGAACTTTATATTGAGAAAGCGCATTGACCCCCAATACAATTAAAAATGCCACCAGCGGCACAATGTAGGTTAGTGTACGTTTTGTTTTTGGAGAAAATTCAAATGCACTGATGGAACCCACCCATCTTCCAATCATTAGACTGCCCCAATACATGGAAATAAATAATGCAGCCTGTGACGTAGTGAAGGCACCAAACGCAGGCTTGCTTAATAATTCACTTAGATTACTTACAATAGTTACTTCAGTACCCACATATAAAAATAGCGCAAGCATGCCTAATACCAATTGCGGATAACGCATGGCGCCCCAGCCCTCCGGATCACGCTTGGCTCTTATGTTGGCTATTAGCAAGCTTAATATTACTACTGCTAATGCACCAAACAACCATTTCATTCTATATTGCTCTAGCGGAAGTTTTATTTCGTTTAGCGAAGCAGTCTGACTGTCAATTTCAGATTTCAATGTCTGCACTTCTATCGCTGTTTCAGGATGGGATTTCTGGAGATTGCTCATTGCAGACTCAATCTCAGCTTTTGTTTTGTCCTTCAAGAAATTGGTAATGGTGGCGGTGCTATTTACATTGGCTGCATTGACAGTGCTATCTACTCTCACATAATCTTTGTTGAGTATGCCTTCCATTTTTTCAACAGATAATTGCTTTTGTGAATTATAACTGCTGAAAACCGGTGCAAACATGATGATGAGCAAGCCGGTCATGATTAATAGAGTGTATAAGGTTTTGGTTTCTCTTTCTGTTTCTTCGGTAGAAATTCCTGCGGGAACCTTCTTGCTGAAATAAAACATAGCAGCAGCGCCTATAAATAAAAGGCCTACACAGGTATATAAAATGATTACCTTACTAAGGCTTAAAGAGGCAATTTTTTCGTCTGAAATGGCAGCAGTAGTTCCAAACAAAGCAAAGGCAACAATCAATGGTCCGATCATGGTGCCAAAGGAGTTTACCCCACCTCCAAGATTTACGCGGCTTGTTCCCGTTGATGGATCACCTAAGGTAATTGCGAATGGCTGTGCTGCGGTTTGTTGCAAAGAAAAGCCAAGCGCTACTACAAATAAACCGGCAAGCATACCTACAAACACATTTCCATATACAGCAATAATCATCACTACAGCGCCTAGTGCTGAAAATAAAAGTCCATATACAATACTTTTTTTATACCCCCACTTAGCCACAAGGTCTCGGCCACCAAAGGCCCCGTAAGCAAACAAAATTAAAGCTCCGATATAATAAGCGAGATAAAACGCAAAGTCAATCAACTGGCTTTGAAACTGATCGAGGAGAAAATAGTGTTTGCAGAAGGGTATGAATACACTATTGCCAGCAGCAATAAAACCCCAAAAGAAAAATACGGTAATGAGCGTACTTAGTGCACCATAGTTAGTGGGTTGCAGCTTTCCTGTGGAAGGTTTGGGCTTTGAAATGTGCATAGAAGGTGTGGCCATAATAAATAATTAATTTGGAAAATAAAAGTAAGCGTTATTGGTAAAAAAAAATACAGTAGCTGAATAGATGGTAAGAAATTTTAAAAGTAAAAAATGAAAGGTATCTATTTTTATCCATCCATAATTTAATGAATACATTTTTTTTATTTTATTGAAAAAAAATGTTTTTTTATTTAAAACTGCGTAATTTTCAACCATGGAAATTATTCATGTAAGTGCTGAATGTTACCCCGTTGCAAAGGTTGGTGGCCTTGGCGATGTGGTAGGGGCGCTTCCTAAGTACCAAAATAAACTGGGCCATATAGCTAAGGTGGTGATGCCGATGTATCTCACTAAATATCTCTACGAACACCAATTTGAAGTAGTTCATAAAGGTTCCTTTGGTATGGGGCCATATCACCTTGATTATACCGTAATAAAGGAAGTGACCAATCATAATGGTTTCGATCTTTACCTCGTAGATATTTTTGGCCTGCTTGATAGAGAAAACGTGTACAGTTATGATGATGATACCTTTCGTTTTCTTTCTTTTCAGATAGCAGTAACAGATTGGATTAGCCATTGGCGCCATCATCCGGATGTTGTGCATGTGCATGACCACCATACTGCACTAATACCCTTTATGATGCAGAATTGTTTTGATTACAGGCATCTTGCACCTATAAAAACAGTTCTTACCATTCATAATGCTCAGTATCAAGGATGGATGGGGTGGGATATGGCACAAAATATTCCTTCATGGGACCAATGGAAGTGGGGCCTTTTGGATTGGGACAAAAATATTAATTCCCTGGCCTGTGGTATTAAGTGTGCTTCTAAGGTAAACACCGTGAGTAATGGGTATCTTGAAGAATTGATGAGGAGTGCTAATGGACTGGAGTTTTTATTTAATCTGGAGCGTCAAAAATGCTATGGAATAGTAAATGGTATTGATACAGAAGTATGGAACCCCACTTTGGATAGCTATATCGAATCTAATTTTGAGGAAGATACAATTGAGGCAGGAAAACTTGCTAATAAACAAATATTATGTAACCAGTTTAATTTGGATATAAATAAACCACTGATCGTATTTATAGGACGGTTGGTAGAGGATAAAGGGGCCGACCTTTTACCCGCCGGAATTTCTGACTCTATTATTTATATGCAAGGAAAAATGAATTTTCTTGTATTAGGAAGTGGGAATAAAAATATTGAAAGTAGTTTGGATTCTATGTCGCATCATTACTTTGGATATTATAATTCTCGGATAGGATACAATGAGAAGCTGGCACACCAAATGTATGCGGGAGCTGATTTTTTATTGATGCCAAGCAGGGTAGAGCCTTGTGGCCTTAATCAGTTATATGCACTTGCCTATGGTACTATGCCTATGGTACGGCGCACGGGTGGGTTAAAGGATACAGTAAAAGATATAGGTGAAGAAGGTGGGTTTGGTATTTGTTTTAATGATACCACAGTAGGTGAAATATGCCATGCAGTGTATCGGGCTATCAATATTTTTGATGAACAAAAATCTTTTGCCCTAATAAGGAAAAGGATGTTAGCAATTGATCACAGTTGGGAAAAAAGTGCAGAAATTTATTTAAATCTATATAAGTCTTAAATTAGGCCAAAGCAAATTGTATAGCCTTGATAAATTTTAAAAAAATGCTTATTGGTTTATTTTTAGTTAATACTTAAATTAAAAAGTTATGGATAAAAATATGTGGATCAGTAAATCAGTAATTGCTGTAATATTAGGTGGAGGAGCGGGATCCCGCTTATTTCCCCTAACAGAAAACCGAAGCAAGCCTGCTGTACCTATTGCCGGAAAATACCGATTGGTGGATATCCCTATCTCCAATTGTATCAATAGTAATATCAATAGAATATTTGTGCTCACTCAATACAATTCTGCATCACTGAATAAGCATATTAAAAATACTTACCAGTTTAGTATTTTCAGCAGTGGCTTTGCAGATATTCTGGCTGCCGAACAAACACCTGATAATCCTCAATGGTTTCAAGGTACCGCTGATGCAGTACGGCAAAGCCTCAGGCATTTAGACAAATTGGATTTTGATCACGTACTTATTTTATCAGGCGATCAGTTATATCAAATGGACTTTGGTACTATGTTCCGTATTCACGAAAAAGAAAATTCAGATATTACCATTGCTACCATACCGGTAACACAGAAAGAAGCCACAGAATTTGGAATTCTTAAATCCAATCAGGAGAATAGAATTACTTCGTTTATAGAAAAACCCGGATTAGATAAATTGCCAGAATGGGTGAGCGATACCAATGACATGATGAGAGGCGCAGGCAGAAACTACCTTGCTTCTATGGGAATTTATTTATTCAAAAAACATGTATTGTTCGATCTGTTAGAAACGCATAAGGTGGATGCCACTGATTTTGGTAAAGAGATTATTCCATTTGCAATAAAAGATTTTAATGTATGCAGTTACCAATATGGTGGATATTGGACAGACATAGGAAACATCGCGTCTTTCTTTGAAGCCAATCTTGGATTGACACAGGAATTACCAGCTTTTAATTTATTTGACAATGAAAATAAAGTATATAGCAGGCCGAGGATGCTGCCACCGGCCAAAATAAGTGGTACTAAACTCATTAACACCATTGTAGGAGATGGCTCTATTATTCATGCAGAGCATTTAGAAAATTGTGTTGTGGGTATTAGAGCCAGGATTGGGTATGGTACTATTATCAAACGCTGCTATGCAATGGGCACAGACTATTATGAAACTATAGAAGAAATGGCTTATGCAGCTTCACAAGGGCTACCCATACTGGGCATTGGTGATAATTGTAATATTACAAATGCTATAATAGATAAAAACTGCAGGATAGGAAGCAATGTGATTATAAAGGGAGGAAGCCATCTGGAGAATGCAGATCACCCTTTATATACTGTAAAAGATGGAATAGTAGTGGTAAAAAAAGATGCAGTAATACCGGATAATTTTGTGATCGAATAACTAATGTAGTTTTTTATTAAACTACTCGAACCTGTTTTTTATTTTTTAATGATAGTGTAATTTTTACACATTTTTATTTTCAAAACAATTGCTTATGTCGTCAACACATCCCGTGCCCAAACACCGCCTGACATTTGGACAAATACTGAATATGAGTTTTGGATTTTTTGGTATTCAATTTGGCTTTGCATTGCAAACTGCAAATGTGTCCCGCATTTTTCAAACCCTTGGTGCCGAAATAGACAAGATTGGCATTCTTTGGATTGCTGCACCGCTTACCGGTTTGCTTGTGCAGCCAATAATTGGCTATCTTAGCGATCGCACTTGGCATCCACGATGGGGGCGTAGAAGACCCTTCTTTTTCATAGGTGCAGTTCTTTCTTCTTTTGCACTTTTTGCAATGCCTCAAGCTACAGTGTTATGGATGGCGGCAATATTACTATGGGTATTAGATGCCTCCATCAATATTTCAATGGAACCATTTCGTGCATTTGTTGGCGATAAATTACCGCCTTCACAAAGAACTACCGGCTTTGCTACACAAACATTTTTTATTGGATTAGGTGCCGTTATTGCATCTTTACTCCCTTATATTTTTACAAATTTTTTCGGCATCAGCAATACTGCGCCCGAAGGACATATTGGGGATTCTGTAAAATATTCATTCTATATCGGTGCTATAGTTTTTCTGGCTTCAGTATTATGGACAGTTCTTACCACCAAAGAATTTCCGCCTGAAAATATTGATACTTGGGAACAGGAAAAATTAAAGACAAAGGGATTTGCAAATGGCTTTGTTGAAATCATCAAAGGAGTATTCAAAATGCCGCGTACCATGCTGCAATTGGCTATTGTACAATTTTTTACATGGTTTGGCCTTTTCGCCATGTGGATTTATACTACTCCTGGAATTGCTCAAAATGCTTACAATACTGTTGACACCACATCAAGGGCCTATCAAGATGCGGGAGATTGGGTAGGTGTTATGTTTACCGTATATAATGGCGTGTCTGCCATTACTGCTTTTTTATTACCCATGTTGGCTAAGCATATCAGCAGAAAATATACCCATTTAATTTGTCTGATTATAGGCGGTATTGGTTTAATCTCTATGTATTATATCAAAACGCCCCAAATGTTGCTAGTGCCTATGATTGCCGTAGGACTTGCTTGGTCATCTACACTTACTATGCCTTATGCAATACTTGCTGGCGCCGTACCAGCAAGTAAAATGGGCTTTTATATGGGCGTGTTTAATTTTTTTATAGTTATTCCACAAATCATTGCGTCTATTATTCTCGGGTATGTGATAAAACATTTTTTTCATGAACAAGGAATTTATGCTTTAGTAATTGGTGGTGTGGCTATGGCAATTGGGGGCATTCTGAATATTATTATCAGAGATGATGAGGGGAAGCCTGCTAACATTGCAAAATTGAATATGGTAACTGAATAATTTTTATTGCCGATATGGTGTGTAAAATTCGATTCGGATAGAAAATAGATATTTCACCTTAAAATTATTGTTGTGAAAAAGATTGCAGGCATATTAATTGTTTTTTTTTCATTTTTCCTTCAGGGGTATGCACAAAGCGGCACCTATAATTGTTACCCTACAAGCTGGTGGGTAGGAATGAAAAACCCTAACCTCCAGATTATGATTCATGGAAAAGGAGTCGGTAACGGGGATGCTTATACGATTAATTACCCTGGAGTAAAACTTATAAAAGTTAATAAGGTTGAAAATAAAAATTATGTTTTTCTGGATGTTCATATTTCATCCTTTGCGAAGCCCGGCACATTAAAAATAGAAGTGAGGGAAAAGACAAAATTTACTGTTGTTGCCTTTGATTTAAGGAAGCGAAGAGTTGGCAATGGATCTCAATATGCGCAGGGAGTAAACTCTAATGATCTCATATATCTCATAATGCCAGACAGGTTTAGTAATGGCGATACAACTAATGACCGTATAGCCGGCATGAGAGACCAATCATTAAACAGAGATTCTATTTATGAGCGACATGGCGGTGATTTAAAAGGGATAGAAAATCATCTGGATTATCTGAAAACGCTGGGTGTTACTACCCTCTGGCTTAACCCTGTAATAGAAAATGATATGCCCAACCGAACAGAGCATGGGTATTCATTTACCAATCATTATAAAATTGATCCAAGAATTGGTGGTGATGCAGCCTATCACCGGCTTATAGAAGCTGCACATCATAAAGGAATAAAAATGATTCAGGATGCTGTATATAATCATGTAGGTAGTTATCATTTTACTGTATTAGATCCTCCAATGAAAGATTGGCTGCATCAATGGCCTCATTATACCAATACTTCTTATAAAGATCAGGTTCTTTTTGACCCCTATGCAAGTACAGAGGAAAAAAAAGTAATGAGTGATGGATGGTTTGTTACCTCAATGCCCGACTTGAATCAGAAAAATTCTTATGTGGCAAATTTTTTAATTCAGCACGCAATATGGACAGTAGAAGAATTTGGAATAGATGGTTGGCGAATAGATACATACGCTTATAACGATCTTGACTTTATGAATCGCTGCAATAAGGCATTGGAAAAGGAATTCCCTAAAATCACTTTGTTTGGAGAAACATGGGTACATGGTACGGTGAACCAGGCATATTTTGTTGAGAATAATTTCTCTATTCCTTACAAGAGCAACCTGCAAGGAGTTACCGATTTTCAAAGCCTTTGGGGCATTACTGATGCAATGACAAAGACATTTGGATGGAATGAAGGGGTGAATGTTTTATATACCACCCTCGCAAAAGATTTTGTGTACAAAAACCCTATGAGGAATGTGATCTTTATTGACAATCATGATTTATCAAGGTTTTTTTCTGTAGTTGGTGAAAGTATGGAAAAATATAAAGGGGCATTAGCTTGGCTTTATACAAGCAGGGGCATACCTCAAATATATTATGGAGATGAAATTGGATTGAAAGGATTTACGTCACCCGTAGATGGATATGTACGCCAAGATTTTCCGGGTGGGTGGACAAGCGATAAGGAAAATAAATTTTTGTCAGGCGGTAGAAATTCACAAGAAGATAGTATTTGGAAGTATATGGCTGTTTTAGGGAATTTTAGAAAAAACAGTACAGCTATAAAAACCGGTAAGATGATGCAGTTTTCACCTAAGAATGGAGAATATGTTTATTTCAGGTATGATAAAGCACAGACCATAATGACGGTGCTCAACACAGTTGATACTACCCTTAAAATTTCTATGGCAAACTATAAAGAGCGCACAATAGGTTTTTCAAAAATGAAGAGTGTGATTACCGGAGAAATATTCCCAATAGAAGATTTTTTACTTAAGCCCTATGAAAGTGGTGTATGGGAACTGCTCAGGTAAATTAATGCCTGATTTAAAGCAGAAACAAGTGCCAATACCAGTTATATATTCAACGATTGAATTATTGCAAATTCACAAACAGTATTATTTTAAACAAAAAAACTTTCGCTGGATTAGAGCGAAAGTTTTAATTTTTTAATTCTGTGAAGGTTTTGGTTTTCCTGGATTAGTGGATGGCTGGATTAGAGCCTGGTTTTCATTGGGATTAATTATATTTTTCTAAGGCATTGAATTTAAAAAAAAATAGAAGTTGACTGATATCAGATTTCATTGGCTTTTCCTGGATTAAAGGAATTAGTTTTTTCTATGGGATTTGGATTCATGATTAATGTTTATTAACATCAATCAACTTCTGGTACAAAGATATATCGCTGCTATATGCTGTGCCATAGCATAACTAACCAATTTTTCGCTTATTGTATTTACTGTGGCCACCGTAAATTAACGATACAGCGAACTCGTATTTCTACGTGATTTGTAATTTACTCATTGTGAAATGATGTACCATCTAATATGAATTAGGTCTGGAAGCCAGACTTAATATTTATGGTGAAATGTAGTCTCAGCAGAGTTTTGGCCTTCTAAAACTTCCTGAATTGAATAATTTCAAATGCACAATAGGTATTAAGTTTATTAAGAAGGTTAACTGCTTGGTTTGCGATTCTGCTACACTGAAGTTTGATCCTTTAGTAGGTTATTTATTCATTCCTATCGCCATTTGGTAAGCCATTGTGGCATCAGAAATTGGGGATAATGTTTCAGCTAAAATATTATAGGTGCCTCCAGCTGAAAGTTCATCTGCAATTTTTTTTATTAAGGCCAGAGTGGCTTTCATAATACCCGAGCCTAAGCTTAAACGAGCAACTCCTAAATCCTGCAATTCGTGTACAGATGGGGGTAGTATGCCTGATCCAATCCCTGGATTAGAAAGAATGTTAATAGGGCCATTTATTTCTTTCACTAAAGAGGCAATAGTGGAAATATCCCAAACGGGTTGTACAAAAATACAATCTGCTCCGGCTTCCATATAATTATTTCCCCGCCTGATAGATTCGGCCAAATTTTCTTGAGCATTACCCTTCATGGTATAAAAAGAATCTGTTCTCGCATTGATCACCAAGTGCAAGCCCATTGAGTTTGACAGTTCGCGAATAGCCGAAATTCTTTCACAGAATTCTACTTCGTCTATTAAATCAGGTTTTAAATTAATACTGTCCTCAATGTTTATTCCTACAATACCTGTTTCGATAAAAATCCTGATTGAATCTAAGATATCATCTAAATTTTTGCCATACCCTGCCTCAATATCTACAGTAACAGGAACCTGTACATTATTTACAATTTTTGTTATTACTTCTATCATTTCAGATAGGGTAATGATTTGGCAATCAGGATAGCCCAAGGATGCTGCAATGCCCATACTTGTAGTAGCAATGGCCTTGAAGCCACTCGCCTCAATTATTTTAGAGCTTGCAATATCCCACGAGTTGGGTAACACGAGAATTTCCTTTTCATTATGAAATTTTAGGAACCTATCGGCCTTTTCCCTTTGAATATTTGAAACCATGTTTGTTTGTTTAAGGAGAACCCAAAAATATTTTAATTGAAACTAAAGTTAGTTCATTAAAAAATTAGGAATTAAGTGTTGCCATTAATTTTTTTTTAGAATAATACATGATTCTTAATTCATAAAAATACCCTGTAGGAGGTATTGTAAGTGTTTACCCTATTTTATCTATTTGCATCATTCTTAAACAAAATAAATTTATGAAAAAACAAATTGTATTTCTTTCAATGGTATTAGTCATTGCATCCATCTTTTCTTCTTGCAAAAAAGATAGCACTACACCTAAAAGCCCTAATGTTCCTGCGGGTAAGGCATTGATCACCTGTGACTATTCAGGTTCGGCTTCCGGAAAATTTAGTTCGGATGTAAATATGGGCTCTAGTTTAAAGAGTGTTGCTTTAATCAATTTATCTGGTGGCGCATTGTCGGGTGGTACTTCTGTAAGTACAGCCACAGTGGTACTTCCACTTAATATTGCTGTTAACAATCATGTACAAGGTACCGACGGGACAGCTGATGGGATTGTTTTTGCATTGACAATTAACAATGGCTCAAAGGGTTGGTCTATTGGTGGCGCTGGTACTAAAGGCTTCTCAGTAAAAATAACCCGCAATGATGCCACAGGAATAGAAGGTACTTTTCAAGGGCAGATAGGAAACGATACCGATAAGTCGGTTGTCACTATTTCAAATGGCACTTTTAAAGGAACATTTTAAATCCCCAATTTTAGAAATATTAGGAAGGGGTGCTCTCAGCGGGCATCCCTTTTTTATTTACCTCTGTCAAATTTTTTTAAAAAAAAAGTACCATAAAAAATTTCTGAACCATAGTTTCAATAATAAACACTATTTTCGGTGCTCGTTGTGAAAATAAAGAATCAACATATCGCCCTTCAACTTTCAAACATAGTGATTTCTAATATCACTATTTCTACTACGATTATTACCCGTAAGGGTTAAATATTTACATATCGTCCTTGGGCTTATAGCTGTTTTTCACTTTCTAACTAATTACATTTTATTTACAATACACAATTCATAACTCAATATGCAGGTTTTAAAATTTGGCGGATCTTCAGTAGCAAATGCAAAGAACATAGAAAATGTTGTTGCCATTATAAAGCAATCTTTAAATAATGATATCACTATTGTAGTAGTTTCTGCTCTTGGCGGAATAACAGATGCATTGCTGGATGCAGCTTTGCTGGCATCTGTAGGCGATGGTGCATTTAAAGAAAAGCTCCATGATATAGAACAGCGACACCTGACTGCGGTAAAAGATTTGCTTCCGATAGATCAGCAAAGCAGTATGCTAAGCAATGTAAAAAAGCGGTGTAATGAAATTGAGGATATTTGTAAGGGGGTTTTCTTGTTGAAGGAATTATCGGGAAGAACAAAGGATGCAATCATAAGCTATGGTGAAATAATTTCTTCACAGATACTATCTGCAAAGCTCCAGTCAGAGGCGATTGGTAATGTCTGGAAAGATACACGAGAGTTAATTGAAACTAATTCCGAATTTGGCCATGCAAATATTGATTTTCCCCGAACAAATAAGAATATTCAAAGCCTTGTTTCACAAAAAGAGTCAACAGTTTATGTAGTTCCCGGATTTATTGGAAGGGATAAAAACGGTAGTACTACCACACTTGGAAGAGGTGGATCAGATTACACAGCTGCCATTATTGGGGCAGCTATAAATGCGGAAGTTGTAGAAATATGGACCGATGTTTCTGGAATAATGACGGCCGACCCTCGGCTCGTAGCCCATGCAAAAATTATTGAACAGATTTCCTATCAGGAAGCTATGGAGTTGTCACATTTTGGGGCAAAAGTTATTTACCCACCTACTATTCAACCATTAATGAGTTTGGGTATTCCAGTATGTATTAAGAATACTTTTTCACCGGCTGACAAGGGCACTTGGGTAAGAAAAGGCGGTACACAATCAGGAAATCACATCAGTGGAATTTCAAGCATTAATAATCTTTCGCTACTAAGCCTTGAGGGCAGTGGAATGGTGGGAATTCCAGGATTCTCGAAAAGATTGTTTGAAGCATTAAGTAATGAAAAAATAAATGTGATTTTGATTACACAAAGCTCTTCTGAACATTCTATAAGTGTAGGAATAATAGAAGGTGATGCAAATAGAGCCAAAGAAATAATAGACCAAGCATTTGCGTATGAAATTGAAATAAAGAAGGTAGAGCCTTTAAAAGTTGAACGCCATCTGGCAATAATAGCTTTAGTCGGCGACAATATGAAAAATCACTCCGGCATTAGTGGTAAAATGTTTGGCGTACTCGGCCGCAATGGTGTAAATGTAAGAGCTATAGCTCAGGGGTCTTCTGAAAGAAATATTTCGGCAGTAATAGCAGTGGAGGATGTGAAAAAGGCAGTCAATGTATTACATGAAGAATTTTTTGAGACTACTTTTAAGGAAGTAAACCTCTTCATCAGTGGCACAGGAAATGTAGGTAGCAAATTGCTGGCTCAGTTAAATCAGCAGCTCTTGCATTTGGAAGACCACCTTCGTTTGCACATAAGGGTAAGTGGTATTAGTAATAGCCGTAAGATGGTGTTTGATGACAATGGAATTAATCTATCTGAATGGAGAGAATCACTAGAAAATGGCGAAGCAATGGAATTGAAAAAATTTATTGAAAACATTCAACATAAGAATCTTCGGAATGCTGTCTTTGTAGATATTACTGCCAATGCGGCGATCGCTAAAACGTATGATCAATATTTGCAAAAAAGTATTTCAGTAGTAGCGTGTAATAAAATTGCCTGTTCCTCTGAATATGATTATTATAAAAAATTGAAAAACTTAGCAAGAGAGTTCAATTCATTGTTTTTGTTTGAAACGAATGTAGGAGCAGGTTTGCCAGTTATTGGCACGTTAAATGATTTATTAAGAAGTGGCGACAAGGTGAACTGCATAGAGGCGGTGCTAAGCGGCACACTCAATTTTGTATTTAATAATTATACTGGCGAAAAACCTTTTGCAATGGTAGTAAGGCAAGCTCAGGAAGAAGGATACACAGAGCCTGATCCGCGACTTGACCTAAGCGGGATGGATGTGATGAGAAAAATAATGATACTTGCTCGAGAAACCGGTGAAAAATTAGAAATGGAAGATATCGCTAACGAAAGTTTTATGCCTGCTTCCTGTATGAAGGGCGATGTCGCCAATTTTTATAAAGAAATGGAAAAACATGAGCAGCATTTCTTAAACCTTTTTTCGAAGGCTAAAGACGAGGGTAAAAAGCTAAAATTTGTTGCCAGGTTAGAAAATGGTAAGGCCGCTGTGGGGCTTCGGCACATTGATCCACGTCACGATTTTTATCATTTGTACGGGAAAGATAATGCAGTACTATTTTTTACAGACAGGTATGCAGAGCAGCCATTAGTGATAAAAGGAGCCGGAGCCGGAGCAGAAGTAACAGCATCGGGAGTTTTTGCAGATATAATCAGAGCAGCAGTTTAATGAAAACTGACAATTAGTATTTTTTAAATGACGAAATCAGAAAGAGATGCAAAAAGCGGATCATGAAAATATTTCAGTAAAAAGTGGACAAACTATACAGGTATTTGCGCCTGCCACGATTGCCAATTTGGTTTGTGGCTTTGATATATTGGGCATGGCTTTAAATAACCCTCATGATGTGATGAAACTCACCCTGAGCAATCAACCGGGAATAAGAATCGTTCATAATGACACCTACAACCTGCCCACAACTCCTGAACAGAATGTGGCGGGCGTAGCCTTGCTTGATCTGCTGTATGAGGTAAAAGGGGAATATGGGTTTGACCTGATCATTGAAAAGCATATAAAACCCGGAAGTGGATTGGGTTCGAGTGCGGCAAGTGCGGCAGGGGCAGTTGTTGCTGCAAATAAATTGTTAGGAAATATTTTTTCAAACGAAGACCTGGTACGCTTTGCAATGGCAGGAGAGAAACTTGCGTCAGGCGTAAAGCATGCAGACAATATTTCACCGGGTATTTATGGAGGTATCACACTCATCCGTTCAATTTTTCCACTTGATATTATTTCCTTACCTGCACCACCTTTGTTTGTTGCGGTAGTGCATCCACAGATAGAAGTAAAAACATCTGATGCACGCGAAATACTTCGAAAGGAAGTGGCCTTGAAAGATGCGATTAAGCAATGGGGAAACATAGCCGGCCTTGTAGCAGGATTTATGAAAAAGGATTATGGACTGATAAGCCGTTCACTTGAGGATGTAATAATAGAGCCTGTTCGCAGTATGCTGATACCAGGCTTTGATGAAGTAAAACAAAAAAGCATGTATGCAGGAGCGTTAGGTGGCGGAATTTCAGGGTCAGGCCCATCCATTTTTATGCTATGTGAAAACGAGGAGACAGCATTGACCGTGGAGAAAATAATGAAAAGTATTTACGAAGGCATGCATTTAAAAAACTATACTTATGTAACTACAATTAACCATGAAGGGATAAAGGCTGTAATGGTATAATTCAATAAGGGGCAAGAATTTACTCCACATCATCAAATTAAAATATTTCTATTTTTTTTTAAAAACCTATAATGCAATACTTTAGTACCAATAAACAATCGCCCAAGGTAGGATTTAAGGAAGCTACCCTAATGGGGCAGGCGCCAGACAAGGGTTTGTATTTCCCAGCGGTGATACCCAAACTCAAAAAAGATTTTATTGCTGAAATAAATTCCTATTCAAAAGAGGAGATTGCAATTGAGGTCATTAAACCTTTTGTTGGAAATTCAATTTCAGAAAATGATCTGCAAAAAATTGTAACAGCAACAGTTCAATTTGATTTCCCATTAATAAAAATAGGTGAGGATATTTCTTCACTTGAATTATTTCATGGGCCAACACTTGCCTTTAAAGATGTAGGTGCAAGATTTATGAGCCGCTGTTTGGGCTATTTTGTAAAAGGAAACAATAAAAAAATAACGGTATTAGTAGCCACCTCCGGCGATACCGGTGGAGCAGTGGCAAGTGGCTTTTATGATGTGCCGGGTATAGATGTTGTCATATTATATCCTTCAGGTAAGGTAAGCAGTGTACAAGAATTGCAACTAACTACCTTAGGTAAAAATATCAAAGCCCTTGAAATAGACGGTAATTTTGATGATTGCCAGCGATTGGTAAAGCAAGCCTTTGCTGATGAACAGATGAAAAAAGATATTTTTTTAACATCAGCTAATTCAATAAATGTAGCAAGGTGGCTACCACAGCAATTTTATTATTTCTATGCATACAAGCAGTGGCAAGATAAAGGCAACCCACCTGTAATTAGTGTGCCCAGCGGCAATTTTGGAAATATTTGCGCCGGTTTATTAGCCTTCCATTCAGGCCTTCCTGTTCGCCAATTTATTGCAGCATGTAATGAGAATAAGGTAGTTACAGAATTTTTGCAAACAGGAAATTATGTCACTAAAAAATCTGTTGCAACTATTTCCAATGCAATGGACGTAGGTGATCCAAGTAATTTTGTGCGCATATTAGAATTGTTTAACAGGGAATTTCAATCCCTAAAAAAAGTATTGAGCAGTTATTCCTTTTCCGATTCCGAAACAAAATCAATTTTGAAAGAGGTTTATTTAAACAAGAGTTATCTATTAGACCCTCATGGTGCGGTTGGCTATGCTGCTTTGAGAAAATACTTAAACAATCATCCTCACCATAAGGGATTATTTTTAGAGACGGCTCATCCTGTAAAGTTTTATGATGTAGTAGAACCTTTGATTGGTGAAAAAATTCCAGTGCCGGCAGCAATAAATGAGTTATTAACTCTCAGTAAGAAAAGTATAAAAATCCCTGCAAAATATGAAGAGCTAAAAAATTATTTATTAAGCCAGAATTAAGGAAAGCAATGCTTTTAAAATTCATTTCAGTTGTAGTATTAATAATTCTTACTCCCTTCAAAAAATATTAATTCACAAACTGATGGTCTAACCCTCTAAAGTCCACAGGCACTAATTTACTCACGCCAGCCTCCTGCATGGTTACCCCATATATAACATCTACAGAAGCCATGGTCATTTTATTGTGTGTTACAATTATGAATTGCGATTCAGTACTGAATTTGCGAATCATCTGAGTGAACTTACCAATATTTGCATCATCTAAGGGAGCATCTACCTCATCCAATATACAAAACGGAGCAGGCTTAATTAAATAGATTGCAAAGAGCAGGGCTGTAGCTGTAAGTGTTTTTTCACCACCGCTTAGCTGGGTAATACTTGTGGGGCGCTTACCTTTAGGTTTGGCTACTATATCTATTCCTGTCTCAGCAAGGTTTTCAGGGTTATCCAATACCATGTCTGCGGTATCATCCTCTGTAAATAATGCCTTAAATACGTTCTGAAAATTTTCTCGTACCTGGTTAAAAGTTTCCAGGAATTTTTGATTTGCAGTGGCTTCTACTTCTTCAATAGTTTGAAGGAGTGATTGCCTTGCCTTTACAAGATCATCTTTTTGTTCATTGATGAAATCAAAACGTTTTTTCATTTCGGTAAAAGCTTCAATAGCTGTGGGGTTAATCTCACCCATGTTTTCTAAGCGCTTTTTCATCCGATCACTTTTTTCCTGCAATTCATCTACTGAGGTATCAGTCTGGCGCTCTTCGTCCAATATAGTATCCAAGTCTATCTTAAACTCCACCTGCAATCTTTCCTTCATTCCGGCAAGGCGTAATTTCAATTCATTAAGCCGGTCTTTAATTTCATTGAGCAACAAATCCGTTTGTTCTATAGCCCTTTGTTTATGACGAAGTGCGCTTTCTTTTTCTGTAAGCTCGTTTCTTAAGTGGTAATAATTTTGATCAGCGGCATTTAATTTAGACTCTTCTTCTTGGCGCTGCTTTAGCATTACCACTATAGCGTCCCCAATATTTTTTAATTCTTCCTGAGTAGTACTTAGGTTTTTAGAAGACTCCGCAAGCTGATGCTCACTGTTTTCTTTTTGAATATTTAATTCAGTGAATTGTTTAGATTTAAAATCAAGCTCTTGTTGCAAGCTGCTGATCTTACTTTGCTGGCGTGTTAGTTGAAGATTGCTATCGTTATAGATTCTATTAAGCTCATTGTATTCATTTTCGGTTTTAGCAAATTCTGTTGTACCTATATTTAATTGCTGATCATGATTTGTGACCTCATTTGAGAGCTGGCCGAGTTGTCCACGTGTAAGCTCGATGCTGGAATGTGCCTGTGCCAGTTGTGTAGTCAGATCATTAATCTTTTGTTCTGCATTTCCTTTTTGTTGAGTAGTGTTTTCTATTCTGTTTTGAACAGCAAACAACTCATTATTAAGCTGGTTTAATAACTGCCTTGTCTTCTGAATATCGTTTTCCTTTAGAGCCTCATTTAGTCTGGCTATCTGACCCGAACATTCTGTAATCTGATTCTGCAACGTAGTTACTTTAGTCTTTTGTGCGACTATTCCTTCATTTAATTTTTCTAAATTTTTTGCGCGGCCAATTTTTTTTCCTTCAAACATACCAAGGCTACCACCTGATAATGTAAAGGGGCCTCTTAAATATTTACCTGACTTTTCCAATATCACTATGTTGGAAATGCCAGCTACCTCTACCTGACCTTCTCCAATAAACACATTGCCTAATAAATATTTAGTCAATGGTGAAAACCTATCATCGGCCTCAATTACAGAAAGCGCTGCCACAGT
Organism: Bacteroidota bacterium; assembly: GCA_018268075.1. GTDB lineage: Bacteria > Bacteroidota > Bacteroidia > Chitinophagales > Chitinophagaceae > Ginsengibacter. Next base: position 18,834 of record JAFDXH010000229.1, read on the forward strand.
ATGAGCGGGCGTACTGATAGCGGGTGCGTTATAATTTTTTAATTCATTAAGAAGAAAAAATTTAGCTTTTCCCTTTTTATTTTCATCTAATAGGTTCACAGCCTTGAGTGCCTCCTCTATATTATCTGCTACATAATAATTGAGGTAGGGCTCTAATACATTTTCTACTGCAGCACGATATTCTTCCTTTACATAAATTACATCCGAGAGGAGAGGAGCTTCAGCCCACTTTGGATTGTTATGCAAAAATTTCACACTTTCAGGATATCCTTCCATTTTATCAACCAAGCTTCGCAAAAGATCATATTCATTTTGTTTAGCATCCAGCAACCTGCTCTCAGCAGCAATTTGCAGGCGCAGTTCTTCCATTTTCTTTTGTGTGTCTAAAAGCTGTTGCCTTATTTCTGCATCAGATTTCTCTAATTCGGCCAAATGTTTTTTCTGAACCTCAATATTGTTTTCTTTTTCAATTTTTTGTTGGGAAATATTAGCAAGGGTTTGTTCGCGTAGTGTTTGCTCTTCATTTAACTGTGCTATCGCCTGAGTAATGTTTACAATAGATGTATCTGCAACAGCTACTTTTTTCTCCGCTTCAAAATGATTTCTTTGCAGTTGCAACTGCGCCTGCCTCAGGTTGTCTAATGCTTTCCTTTTTTCATCAAAATGCGAACGCTTAGTTTCGGCATTTACTTTATGGGTTTCCAGCGCTTGTTTTAAACCGGTGAGTTTTGTTTCTTCATCAGCCAACTGCACTTTTGTAAATGAAATACTTTCATCAAGGCCAGATAGTTGGCCTGTTGCTTTACCTAAAAATTCATTAAGGCTATTTTCTCTTTCTTTTAAATATTGTAACCGTTGATCACTAAGGTTTTTCTGATTTTCTTTTTCTTTTAGCTGGTTGCTTATTTCATTAAATACATGTTGCTGTTGCTGTAAGGCTTTCTCTTTTTCAATAAAGGCGGCCTTTTCTTTTTCAAGATCTGCTTCTTCAGTAGAAAGAGAAGATCTTAACTGAGTTCTCTTATCTGATTCATCTTCCTGTTGTTGGTTAAGATCGCGATAGGTAAGATGAAAACCTTCCAGAGCGGCCTTAGCCAGCTCTATTGACACCAATCGGTATTCTTTTTTTACCTCTAAATATTTTTCTGCTTTCTTGGATTGGCCTTCCAGTACTTTTAGCTGATTGTTTATTTCAAAAAGTAAATCTTCAATGCGTGCAAGATCCTGATCTGTAGCATCTAATTTAAGCTTTGCTTCTTTTTTGCGAGTTTTGTAAATTGTAATACCGGCGGCTTGCTCCAGCATACGCCGGCGGCTGTTTTCTTTATCCTTTATGATGTCATCTACCATGCCCAACTCTATGATGGCATAGCTATCGGTACTGATACCGGTATCCATAAACAGATTGTGTATATCCTTTAGGCGGCAGCTTACATCATTCAGCCTATATTCACTTTCGCCATTTTTATAATATTTGCGGGTAACAGTTACTGTATTAAATTCGGTTGGAAGCAGGTTTTTAGTATTTTCAAATGTAAGGCTTACCTCTGCGAGCCCGCTTGCGCCACGGCTTTTTGATCCATTAAAAACCAGGCTTTCCAGATTTTCGCTTCTCAACTGGCTGATCTTTTGTTCGCCAATTACCCAGCGGATACTATCAATGATATTGCTTTTGCCACATCCATTGGGCCCAATTACTCCGGTAATACCTTCGTCAAATTTTAATAAAGTCTTATCGGCAAAACTTTTAAATCCTTTTATTTCCAGGGTCTTTAATCTCACTTTTCGATTTTTTTAGAGGCTTTTTTATGCTGACGGCAAATATAATGGCTATAAGATAAAATAAACTTGGTGATTTAGGCTGCACTCAAAATATTATACACAGGTTTTTCACAAGATTGAGCATAAATGGATGATTTTTTTTACATTTATTATCACTTTTTGAGAATGTGAGGGTTACATTTGCAAAGATTTTTTACTGATTTATTAATTTTAATCAGTATATGTATTAAAAAAATATTAAACAATGAAGAAATTCTTAGTTCCTGTTGATTTTTCAGACGCTTCTATCAACGCTGCACGGTATGCAGTGCAACTTACTCAGGATATTGAAGGTTCAGAAGTGATTCTATACCATGTGTACGGCAAACTCAGCCTGGCATCACTAACCTCAAAAGAGGAAGGATCACGGCAACGCATTTCTGAAAATGCACTTGAAGAAGTAAAACAAAAGGTAGCCCTTACTGGTGTAGAAAAGATTTCTGTAGTTGCGGAAGAAGGCTCATTTGTAGAAAACCTTTCTGATTACACACTTGGAAATAGTGTAGCAATGGTGATTATGGGTATTACAGGTAGTTCCAGAATTACACAGGTATTTATGGGAACCAATACCCTAAATGTTATTCGCAATATTGCCTGCCCTGTGATGATTATTCCGCCAGATGCGGCTTTCCATGGGTTAAAAAAAGTGGCACTCACATCAGACTTTAAAGATGTAGCACGTACAACGCCTTTCCCATCTCTAAAAAAGATACTTGACATTTTTCATCCGGAACTACATATTTTAAATGTAGATAGCGAGCATTTTGTAGAACTGACACCTGAATATAAAATAGAAAGGGAAGCAATGGAAGATAGGTTGGGCATGTATAATCCTCAATTTTCTTTTTTAAGGGCTTATGAATTTCTGGATGGCATTAATGATTATGTGGAATTAAGAAAGATGGATGCCATTATTACAGTACCCAGAAAACACAGTTTCTTAAGTCAACTATTTAAAACCAGCCATACTAAAAAGCTGGCTTATTATAGCACGGTACCAATTATAGCAATTTCTGAATAACCAGGCTACCATCCATTATCTGATTTGGTACTAATTGATTTTTGCAAAAATGCAAATAGAAGTGATGCATGAGTTTACAATAAGATTAATAAGCATCTGATTGCATTTTTATTTTAATTCTTCCTACCTTGGAGAAACCTCTAAGAGAATTTATTCTGTAATGGGGATTTAAAGAATATTATGAAAAACATTAAAATTATAGAAGTACCAAGTGAAATAAGCGCTGGTACAAGAGGCGCAAGCCTTGGCGTGGAAGCGATTAAGATTGCCGCTTTAGATTTCATGAGCAACTTCTTTGTTCATTTTCCTTCTGAAAAAGTAGAGACAGAAAATCATTTGTTGTTTGAGCCCGTAGCATCGCCTTATGCCAAGCGCATCAATGGTTTGATTACTATGTATGAAAGGGTATCAAAGGCTGTAGAAGAAACCATTAAAAATAATTTTTTTCCGGTAGTATTGAGCGGCGACCATGGCACCTCGGGCGGAACTATTGCAGGGCTAAAGGCTGCTAAGCCCAAAAGCAGGTTAGGGGTTATTTGGATAGATGCCCATGCTGACTTGCATACGCCCTACACCACACCATCAGGGAATATGCATGGTATGCCTCTTGCTGCTTCAATCGGAGAAAATAATGAGGAATGCCTGGCTCATCAGTTGGATGAAAAGTCAAAAAAACAGTGGGATCTATTAAAAGGACCCGCAAAGGATTCGCCAAGGGTATTACCAGAAGACATTGTTTTTATTGGCTTGCGAGATTTTGAAAAAGAAGAAAAACACTTGATAGATAAATACAGTATGAAGGTAATTACTACAAGCGAATTGAGGCGAAAAGGTGCAGAGAGTGTAGTACGCTCATCATTGCGCTACCTCAGCGATTGTACAGATATTTATGTAAGTTTTGATGTGGATTGCCTCGATTCTTCCCTTTCAAAAGGCACCGGAACACCTGTAAGCAATGGGATCAAAGAAAGAGAGGCTGAGGATCTCATCAGTAAGTTTATGCAAAACCGAAAAATTTGTTGCTTTGAAATCACCGAGGTGAATCCTACGCTCGATAGAGAGAATTTAATGGCCGAAATTGCTTTTAATATTTTACAGCGCAGCGTAAATGTGCTAATGATGAATTAGGAGTTAATTGTTGATCCTTAATTTTCAAGCGTCATTATTCATTTATAGGCTTAAAGCCCCATAGGCATATCTTGTTTCTGGCGGTTTTTAGCAAGTGATGGATCCATCTCAATTGCTTTGTCACAAATTTTTTGCCCTTTTTCCTTTTGTCCCATTTTCTGAAACGTCATGCCTGCCATATATAGGGAAGATGCATCTTTTGGATTAACGGTTAATAACTTTTGGTAAAATTCTATAGCGCCCTCATATCTTTTTGTGGAATACATAGCAAAGGCAATATCATTCATTAGTTGAGTATTGTTCGGTTTCTTATCAAGGATTGCATTTAGGTTTTTCATGGCATTGTCTGCATCCCCGGTATATAGCTGTGCAAAAGCCAGGTTTTCCATGAAATCATTATTTTTTGTAATCCCCGCATCCTCAGCCATCTTAAAATATTTGAGTGCATTCTTGTAGTCGCTCTGATTGTAAAAAATCAGTCCGAGCTCATTCATCCAGTTATTTCTTGTGGGCTCCAATAAAATGGCTTTTTCAAATAAAGGGATGGCTTTTTTCTCATTTTCCATTTCTAAATAGGTACGTCCCAACGTATATACGATCTGACCATCTTTGTCATTTTTTTGAATTGCTGCGTTCAGGTATTTTTCGGCTTTTCCATAATCTTCGGATTGGTAATAACTCATTCCCAATACTTTTTCTACCTCTGAACAATTGGTGCATTGCTGAGCCAGGGATATGGCTTTTTGGCTTTGACCGTTATTAAAATTAAATAGCATCAATTGTTCAATAATTGTTGAATTTGAGGGTTGTAGGGTATAGGCTTTATTGAAATATTGGCCAGCTTCATACACTCGGCTCATCTCCATACTTATTTTGCCATTGAGTAAAAATGCATCAAACATTGAAGGATTTTCGGTGGCAGCTCTATCGAGCAATTTGGAGGCAACCGCCAGATGTTTAGCATCTATTTCGTTTTTTGCCTTATTGAAATAGTAGTTGGCGCTGTCTGCATTTTGAGCGAAAGAACTTATGGCCATGCAGCTTACAAGCATGGTGCTAAATATCATTTTCATAGGTTGTGTTTTTAAAAGAAAGCTATTGCAATACCAGTGCACTTAACGGAGGAAGGTGCAACTTTATTTCAACCTGTTTATCTTTTTTATCAACACTTTCTGTCGTTATTTCCTGGCCTTCAAATTTTCCGGCACCACCAAATTTTTTCTCATCGCTGTTAAATATAATATGCCACTCCTCTTTACCCTTAGTAACAAACTTCCAGTTTTTTCTGGCTACAGGTGTCATATTTAAAATAACAATCATCCTTGACTTTTTACTTTTACCTTTTCTTTTAAATATCATTACACATTCATCTCTGTGATTCAGATCTACCCACTCAAAACCAGATGGATCAAATTGTAATTCATACAATGCGGGGTGCGAAGTGTAGAGGTTGTTGAGTTGTTTTACACATTCCTGCATTCCAAGATGTACAGGGTATTGGAGTAGGCGCCAGTCGAGTTCCGTTTCAAAATTCCATTCTGTGGTTTGCCCAAATTCATTTCCCATAAAAAGCAGTTTGCCTCCGGGATGGGTGTACATATAAGTATAGAGCATTCGAAGATTGGCAAATTTTTCCCATTCATTTCCTGGCATTTTATAAATCATAGGTGATTTGCCATGTACCACCTCGTCGTGACTCAAAGGCAACATAAAATTTTCATCATAGTAATAGGCCATACTAAAGGTGAATTTATTTTGATCGCCCTTTCTAAAATATGGGTCAGTCTTAAAATAATCAAGGGTATCATGCATCCAACCCATCATCCACTTCATACCAAAGCCTAACCCTTCGTTTATGGTCATTTCTGTAACTCCCGGCCAGTCGGTAGATTCTTCAGCTATCATTTGTACGCCGGGAAAATCGAGATATACCATTTCATTTAATTCCTTTATGAGTGAGATGGCTTCAAGATTGCCATTGCCGCCAAAACGATTAGGCTCCCATTCACCTTCATTTCTGGAATAATCCAGTCTAAGCATAGAACTTACGGCATCTACCCGCATACCATCTATATGATAATAGTCGAACCAGTAATGGGCATTGCTCAGCAAGAAAGACCGCACCTCGCCTCTGGCATAATTAAATATGTATGAATTCCAATCGGGATGAAAGCCTTTGCGCATATCTGCATATTCATAAGTATGTGTACCATCAAACATGTAAAGGCCATGAATATCTGCCGGAAAATGAGAAGGAACCCAATCTAAAATGACTCCAATGTGCTCCTTATGAAATGCTTCTACCATACTCATAAAATCTTCGGGTATGCCAAACCGTGAGGAAGGTGCAAAATAGCCTGTGCCCTGATACCCCCAACTGGCATCATAAGGGTATTCCATCACGGGCATAAATTCTACATGGGTAAATCCCATCTTCTTCACATAAGGCACCAATTGTTTTGAAGTTTCATAAAATGAATTAAAAGAGTCGCGGTCATTAGGGCTGGGCTTCATCCAGCTTGCCAGTTGTACCTCGTAAACACTCCAGGGTGCATCCAAAGAATTGTGATTTTTTCTATACCTCATCCAATTTCCATCCTTCCATTCAAATTTAATTTCCTTGGTCTTACTGGATGTAGCTGGCCTCAATTCCCAATGAATGGCAAAGGGGTCTCCTTTATAAAGTTCTATTCCATTGAACCCTACAATAAAGTATTTGTAATTTTCATATTCTGCTATATGAGGTATAAACCCCTCCCATATTCCAGATTTATCCAATCGCACCATTAGCGGATGTGACGAAGTATTCCATTGATTGAAATCGCCAACTACGCTTATGTAGGTAGCATTAGGCGCCCATACAGCAAAGTAATATCCATCTGTATTTAATAATTTGATGGCGTGAGCGCCAAATAATTGATATAATTTATGATGCGTTCCACGCTGGAAATTTTCGATATCATAATCCTTGAATAAAGAAAAATTCCAAACACTTTTAGATGTATCAATAAATAGGTCGCTTTCTTCCTTAGTTATTTTCCTTGGCATAGTTGTGTATAATTGCCTCAATTTAATTAAAAAAAGGGCTTCATAATTATTTTGATGTTTTAGAATAAATAATTAATATTTGCAGCATATCTGCGACTAACGCTTATTATGAAGAAATCACTTACACTTTTTCTTATATCTGTTGCATGCTTTTTAAATTCTCAGGCTCAAACGGCTTCCATAAAAGGGAACCTGCTCGATTCCAATGCGAATATAAAGATGGCAAATGCAGTGGTTGCCCTGGTGAGGCCATCTGATTCAGTTTTAATAGCCTATACAAGGAGTGATGCGAATGGTAATTTTCTGTTGAATAAGGTGGATGCAGGCAACTATAAGCTACTGATTACTTATCCGGAATATGCAGATTATACTGAAAATGTAATTTTAGATCCCAATCAACAATTAAATATCTCTGCCGTATATCTCACTCAAATGGCCAAAATACTTCAGGAAATAATTATAAAGCAGGCTGCCATACGAATTAAAGGAGATACTACAGAATTTACTGCGGATAGTTTTCATGTAAAACCCAATGCTACAGTAGAAGACCTCCTAAAAGAACTGCCAGGGGTACAAGTAGATAAAAACGGGCAGGTGACAGCCATGGGCCAAAAAGTACAAAAAGTATTGGTAGATGGGGAAGAGTTTTTTAGTGACGACCCTACCGTAGCCACCAGAAATCTTAGGGCAGATGCTATAGATAAGGTTCAGGTGTTTGAGAAAAAAAGTGATCAGGCAGCATTTACTGGAATAGATGATGGGCAAAAGACACAAACTATTAATTTAAAATTGAAAGCAAATGCCAAACATGGATATTTTGGAAAAGTATCTATTGCCGGCCTTGATAAATATTACAACGGGCAAGCGTTGATCAACGCCTTTAAAGGCAATAGAAAAATTTCTGCATTTGTAATTGCCAGCAGTACCGATCAGTTAGGGCTCGATTTTCAGGATGCAAGAAGTTATGGTTTTGGAGGCGATAACATTCAGATAGATGGTGGATCTGGCGCTGTAATCGGTAGTAATTCAACAGATGATTTTGGTACCACAGGTAATTATGGCCAAGGGCTTCCCGAAAGCATAAAGGGTGGGCTGCACTACAGTAATAAATGGAACAATAACAAGGACGATGCCAACGGTAATTATTTATTTAACCGTTTGGCGCAAAGAACTAGTGGAAATACTTTTACTCAAAATATACTCAAAGATTCTGTTTATTACAATCGCGAAAATGCCAACACACATTCTACTCAAATGCGCAATTCGATTTCCGGAACATTTGAAACACAGATAGACAGCTCTTCTTCTATTAAATTTACGGGTAATGGCTATGCTGGCACCTTAGATAATACAAATGAATATCATTCAGAAGCATTGAGCCAGGAAAATAATCTTGTAAACAGTAGCAACAGAACCACCAGCCAGAAAGGGGACAATGCCAATGGATATTTTTCAGCTTTATACAGAAAGAAATTTAAGAAGAAGGGCAGGACACTCAGCATAAATGCTGATGAAAAATATACAGAAAGTAACACAAATGGCTACCTTTTTAATGCTTCTAACTTTTATAATAATATTGGTGCTCTAATTAAAAAAGACACCACTGACCAGAATAAGAAGAATAATACTGAAGTGAATGTAGCGGGCGCCAAAGCTACCTACACAGAACCACTTTCTGCAAAATCTTATTTAGAAATCAATTATTCATTTTACAATAATGTAAGCACACAAAAGAAATTGAGTTATAGTCTTGACGGCAATGCTAAATACACCGTTTTGGTAGATTCTTTAAGTAATGAATTTAAGTACATTTATAACACCAATAGTGCAGGGCTTAATTATTTATTTAATGGGAAGAAGATTATTTTTTCTACTGGTGGTAATATAGCTAATACGGCATTTACACAATCAGATCTTTTTAAAGACACCGCACGAAAGTATAGTTATTATAATTTCTTTCCGAGGGCAAGCTTTACTTATAGATTCAGTTCTTTTAGCAATCTTCGTATCAACTATAGCGGAAGCACTACACAACCTACTATTGATCAATTGCAACCCTTAAAGAACAATCTGGATCCACTAAATATTGTGGTTGGTAATCCTGATCTGAAACAGCAATTTCAGCACAGCTTTAGTATTCTTTTTTCCAAATTTCAACTACTCAATGAACGATTCCTCTTTTTATCCTCAAATCTTACTTTTACCCACGACCCCATCAGCAATAGCTATACCATTGATAATTTTGGCAGGCGTGTAAGCAAGTATATCAATACAGATGGGAGTTACTCTGCAAATTTATTTGGGGGGTACAGTATGAAAATTCCTAAGTCTATACTAAGGCTGGGATTAGGCCCTACATTAAACATTTCGCATTATTCTAATTTAATTAATAATGTAAAAAATAATACCAACAGCACCACATTGGGCATGCAGGTATCTCTAAGGATGGATAAGAAAGATAAGTTTCAGCTTAATTTATCAGCAGAGCCCATGTACAATCAGTCTAAATCTTCTATCAGCACCATTAGCAATATGGATTATTGGACTTTCAATTATAATGTGGATGGAAATGTGCAACTACCCGGCAAATTGGAATTGGGAAGTAGTGTAGATTTCAACTTAAGGCAGAAGGTCAATGCCTTTGATCAAAACAATAATGTCATTTTATGGAACGGCTATCTTGAAAAAAAGTTTATGAAGAGTGAAGCCCTTACTCTTCGTGCAAGCATTAATGATATATTGGATCAGAATAAAGGCTACAATAGGGTAGTACAGCCATCATCAATACAAGAAAGTAGGTATCTCACTTTCAGAAGGTATGGCCTTATTACCCTTACTTATAATTTTAATAACAAAGGCGGCTCGCCTCCGCCCAAAGGAAGAGCAATGATTTTATAAATTTTCTTATGAAGAGATGTACACTTTTAATTTTCATTATTTTCTATGCCTTAATAGGTGAAGCGCAGGCAATATTTATCACCAAGGCAAAAATAGAATTTGAAAGAAAGGTAAATGTATGGGCCGGCTTACCATCTTCGATGGCAGATGACTTTAAAAAAGCAATTCCTCAATACAAGTCTGATTTTTTTAGTTATGAATTCGACAACAATAAGGCTATATACCAAAAGGGGCGGGAGTCTGATTCTAAAAATATGTTTGGCGCACCCGCCAGTGATAATACAGTATTTACCGATTTAAATTCTGGTAAGTATATCGCCTATAAAAATATTTTTGAAAAAAGCTATCTGGTAGAAGATAGCCTTAAAAATGCCACTTGGAAATTGACCGGGGAAATACGAGAAATAGCGGGATTCAAATGCCACCGTGCTACAACTATAATTTTTGATTCAGTTTTTGTGGTAGCTTTTTATACAGATGAAATAATGATTTCTGGTGGCCCGGAAAGTTTTCATGGGCTGCCTGGAATGATACTGGGCCTGGTAATAAACCGACTGCACTCTACATGGTATGCTACCAAGGTAGAAGTAAATTCAGTAAATGATAAAGATATTACTCCGCCCACAAAGGGAAAAAAGATTACCAATAGTCAGCTTGGCGATGTATTGAAGGAATCTTTCTCGCAATGGGGTGGTTTTGCAGACCGCAATTTTTGGGCAATAATGATTTGATGTAACCCTTATCCGGCATTATTTCAAAGGCAGAAAATAGTATGCTCGAAGGGTTGGTGAGATGCGGTTAGTTTTTGTATCAGTTTTTTACAGATAATGTTCAGAAAATTGGCGATGGTGCCGGCTATTAGCGTAAATGCTGAATAGGATTACTACTGTTCAATCCTGCCACAAAAGTTCAATACAAGCACTTCACCCGTGAAGAATGCATTGCCGGCCTAATAATAGTTATACAAATTGCGCTGCACTATGCTCCTATTGAGTAATAACCAAATTAGTTCGCCATTGTGTTACCATATCAAACCTCCCGTCTCTAATATTATATTTGTTTGCTCCGCTAATAGTAAAATTAAAATGGCCACTTACGATAAAGGGAGTAATTATTGGATTGTTGGTGGTGCCGTTACCAATAGTAATAGATGAGATTTTCTGTACCTTATTAAATATGATACTCCCTAAAGACTCACTATTCTTTTGAAAACTAAAATTGTTGTAAGAATAAGTAAATGCAATGTAATTTTTGTTGCCGTCTATATTAAATGTTTTGTTATTCAGTTTTAATAAGCTGTCTTGATTTTCAATTTTTAAACCTTTGATTACAACGAAAAAGTTTAAAGGTATAGATGGTAAAGTATCCACAAAACTGATTGAGTTGTAGGAATGTTTTCCATTAAAAATTATTATTGTAGAATCGCCTGATAAACTTGAAATTATCCAGAAACCACTCAAATAGTTTCCAGATAACCCACTAATATTTACATTACTTCTCCAAGTTGTGTCGTTAAATAGTACTCCACCAATATTTTTACCAGACTCAGAATATTGAGGAAGCTGATTATTTTGAGGGTCAGCAACAAACGTTGATTGTTTTGTACAACTAAATATCATACAAGCTAAAATGAAGTATATAAAGTGTTTCATAAAGATTTTTTAATAGCGGGTACACGAAATCAAAAGGATAGAACCTTAGCCCCATCTTAAAAGCTTTTGTGGGTGTAAGGGGGTAAAGTAAAAAAAGCCGCCGAAAAGCGGAAAGTAAAAGAAAGCGGAGAGAGAGGGATTCGAACCCCCGGAGGCTTTCACCTCAACGGTTTTCAAGACCGCCGCATTCGACCGCTCTGCCATCTCTCCGGCGCAAATATAGTTTCGAAAAAATCTAAAAAAAAATTTTCTAAAAAAAAAATTACAATCACCTTATAAATTGATCAATACCTTGTGTATAAATTTTAAAAAATGAAAAAATCACTCCTACTTTTTTTAGGTAGTTTTCTTGTATTGTCAAGCTCTTTTGGCCAGCTTAAATTTCATATTGACACTTTTCCTGTATCAGGAGAAGGCGGCTGGGATTATATTGCAGTAAACCAAGGCAAAATATTTACCTCGCACACCTCGCAGGTAAATGTTTTAAATGAAAAAAACGGTGACTCTATTACCGTACTTACAGGCACTACTGGCGTGCACGGTATTGCATTTTTCAATGAAGAAAATAAAATTTATACCAGTAATGGCCGATTGAATAATGTATTTGTTTTTAAAGGTGGTACCTACCAGAAAATTAAAGAAATACCTACCGGTCAAAATCCGGATGCAATTTTTTTTGAAACATTTTCAAAAAAAATTATTACCTGTAATGGGCGTAGCAATTCACTTTCAATAATAGATCCGGTAAAGGATGAAGTAATAAGCACCATACCTCTTGATGGGAAGCCAGAAACTGCAGTAGGGGATGGTAAGGGCAAAGTATTTATAAATATCGAGGATAAAAACCAGATGGCGGTAGTGGATATTAAAGAAATGAAGGTAACTGCCTACTGGCCTATAACGCCCGGCGAGAGCGCTTCCGGATTGGCAATAGATACAAAGACGCATCGCCTATTTGCCGGTTGCGATAATCAGCTATTGGTAATAATGAACAGTGAAAATGGAAAGGTGATAAAAACGCTACCCATAGGAAAAGGAAGCGATGGCGTAGTGTTTAATGAAAAAAGAGGTCTTGTTTTTTCTTCAAATGGAGAGGGTAATATGTCTGTAATTGAGGAAATATCTGCTGATGAGTTTAAAGTTTGGCCGTCAATCACAACTACACCCTCGGCCCGTACTATTTGTATTGACAACGACTCTCAACAATTATTTTTGCCTGCTGCAAAAGTAGAGACAGAAGCTGCTGTGGCAGGTGCAAGGCCTAAAAGAAAAGTATTACCGGGTTCCTTCAAAATCCTTAAAATATCATTGTAAAAATAGCGGCTAATTATACAGAGAACCTACTTAATTTTTTTTATACTTACTGGTGAAATTATAGGAAACCAGTAATTTTTATTTGAAATATTTTTAAATGATTCAGCAGCCCAACAGCTATAGTCACCGCTAAACTATTCACATAAAAATGATGCACTTATATTTGTAAAAATCAACTATTAAGTGTCTTTTACCTCCATATTAAAAAACCCTATTGAATATTTAAAAGGTGTAGGCCCACAGCGGGCTGACCTTTTAAAGAAGGAGGCAGGGATATTTACATTTGAAGACCTATTGAATTATTTTCCTTATCGGCATATAGACCGCACGAAAGTAGCGCGAATAGCGGATATTCATCCAGATTCAGATTATGTTTTGGTTTCGGGAAAAGTAATTTCTGTAGAAGAATTAGGTGAAAAGCGCTCGAGGCGATTTGTTGTTTCCATGAGTGATGGTTCTGGAATTATGGAGCTGGTTTGGTTTCAGGGAATTAATTGGGTAAATAAAATATTGCATACTGGTACTCCATTGCGTGTGTTTGGTAAGGTTGGTTTTTTTATGAACAGCCTACAAATGGCACATCCGGAATTTGAAATAATCAATACAACCCATACACCTACAAGAGATTTTCTTGAGCCAGTGTACCCGAGTACAGAAAAACTAAAAGCAAGACAATTAGGCGGCAGAAATATTGCCCAGCTTACTTATGCACTTCTTCAACTTTTATCAGAAAAAGATTTGCCTGAGAACTTGCCTCTTACAATTTTGGAAAAATATAAATTAAAAAACAGATTTGAATCCTATAAAAATATACATTTCCCCTCTAATCAAGGTGAGTGGCAGGATGCTGTAACCCGCTTAAAATATGAGGAATTATTTATATCGCAGCTAAGATTAGGGTTAGTAAGATTTCAAAGAAATACTTTTTCTAAAGGATTGATTTTTGAGAAATCAGGAGATTTTTTAAATGATTTTTATCATCATCATCTGCCCTTTGAACTAACCAATGCACAGAAACGGGTATTGAAGGAAATAAGGCGAGATATGGGAAGTGGCAGGCAAATGAATAGGCTGCTGCAGGGAGATGTGGGGAGTGGTAAAACTATGGTGGCATTATTATCTATGTTGATTGCGGCAGGCAATGGATATCAAAGCTGTTTTATGGCGCCCACAGAAATTCTGGCACGACAGCATTATGATAATTTAAAAACCATGCTGGGCAATTTAAATATAGAAATTGGAATTATTACAGGATCGTCTTCGGCAAAAGAAAAACGTGAAGTGTTGGCTAAATGTGCTGATGGCATATTACACATTATCATAGGTACTCATGCACTGATTGAAGATACTGTACAATTTAAAAACCTTGGCCTTGCTATAATTGATGAACAGCATCGCTTTGGGGTAGAGCAACGGGCTAAGCTTTGGAAAAAGAATACTGTACCACCACACATTTTAGTAATGACAGCCACCCCAATACCGCGCACTTTGGCGCTCACCGCTTATGGCGATCTGGAGTACAGTATTATGGATGAGATGCCCGCAGGCCGCATACCCATTACTACAGTGCATCGCATGGAATATAGGCGGCCAGATGTGATGGGTTTCGTAAGAAGTGAAATTGACAAAGGCAGGCAAGTCTATATCATTTACCCATTGATCGAAGAAAGCGCCAAGCTTGATTTTGAAAACCTGATGAAAGGGTATGAAGATGTAAAGGCTTATTTCCCCGAACCCAAGTATTATATAAGTGTAGTACATGGCAGGCAAAAGAAGGATATGAAGACAATAAATATGAGCCGCTTTGTGGAAGGCGATACCCAGATAATGGTTTCTACTACTGTGATAGAAGTAGGGGTAAATGTGCCCAATGCCAGTGTAATGGTCATTGAAAATTCTGAAAAATTTGGGCTTACCCAGCTTCACCAATTGAGGGGGCGGGTAGGGCGCGGAAGCGAAAAAAGTTATTGCATTTTAATGAGTAAAGTGAAAATGACCCCAGACGCTAAAGCGCGAATTAAAATTATGTGCGAAACAAATGATGGTTTTAAGATAGCTGAGAAGGATCTTGAAATAAGAGGGCCCGGCGATATAGAAGGTACAAGGCAAAGCGGTGAACTTAATTTTAAGTTGGCCAATATCGTTGAGGATCGAGCAATATTAGAGCAGGCTCGGCATGACGCGGAAAATATTATCAAACAGGATAATACCCTTTCGGGAGCAGCATATACCGGATTAAGAATGTTCCTGCAATCCGATGGTAAAAGAACCGGATGGTCTAAAATATCGTAGTTTATTGGAAGATTATTTGCCCATTTTGTTAATTGCCTGATAAAATGGGGGTGGTTCAGAAATTTTAAAATTTCTCAAATAATTCTTTCGTAAATTGTATTTGAATTTTAATGTTTGTTGAAAATAGTTTTTACTAATAATTTTCGATCATTAATAAAAAAGTAATCTTGAAATTTTACCCTCTGATTTTCAATTTTTTATTGATTTTTCTTATTTCTATTGCTAATACTTCGGTACAAGCTCAAGTTCAGTTTATTGAAAATAAGGGGCAATGGGATAAGCAGGTAAAATTTATGAGCAATGCCGGCGATGGCGCTTTCTACCTTACTGAAAATGGCTTTACAGTTTCACAATTTGATAGTAAGGATATGGTAAACATAAAAAACCAAATTCACGGTGCGCAATCAGGAGATTCAAAAACTATCGGTAATACCAGAAGTTTAAAAAATAACAACACCGTAAAGTCGCATGCTTATGCTGTAAGTTTTGTTAATGGCAGCGCAACCAATATCACCGGTGAAAAACCCATAGTTACAGTAAACAATTACTTTATAGGAAATGATCCTTCTAAATGGGCATCTAATTGCCGGATTTTTCAGGCAGTAACTTACCACGAAGTATATCCGGGAATAGATGTAAGGTATTATATAGATGGTGGTAGCAATTTGAAATATGATATAATAGTGAAGCCGGGTGGCCGAGTGGAGGATATAGCTATGAAATATAGTGGGGTAGATAAGATCGAGACCAAAAATAAAGAGTTGATTATTACTACACCTTTGGGAAAAAGTAAAGAACTAAAACCTTACACTTTTCAAACACTAAATAATTCTCGTCAGGAAGTAGATGCCCGCTATGAAATAAAAGGTGATGTAGTAAAGTTCAAAGTAAAAAATTATTCGCCTGAAGAGACTTTAATAATTGACCCTACCGAAATCTTTTTTAGTTACTCTGGGAGCATTGCAGATAATTGGGGCTTTACAGCTACCTATGGGCCAGACGGAAGTTTTTATGGCGGCGGGATTGTTTTTGGGCCGGGGTTTCCTGTATCACCCGGTAGTTACGATCAGACCTTTGATAACATACGCGACATCGGAATCATTAAATTATCGCCCGATGGAAGCAAAAGAATTTATGCAACTTATATAGGGGGCAATGGTGAGGAGCAACCACATAGCTTAGTAGTAGATGCACAGGGAAATCTAATTATGGCAGGCCGGACAAACTCTTCTGATTATCCATGTCTGCCGGCAAGAGATCCTTTAGTAAGTGGCGTAGGGGGCGGATGGGATATTTGTGTAACAAAATTAAATGCCTCAGGAAGTGCATTGATAGGATCTATGCGAATAGGTGGGCGGGGAGATGATGGGGTAAATATAGTAGATGATAGTGGCAACGGCCTTAATTCACTTAAAAGAAATTATGGAGATGATGCAAGAAGTGAAGTAATTCTCGATGGTCAAAATAATATTTATGTTGCTTCCTCTACTCAATCAGTTGGTACTACTTTTCCTACCACTCCGGGCGTGATTCAAAGAAGTAATGCCGGCCTGCAGGATGGTGTTGTATTAAAACTTTCTCCCAATTGCGATCGGATATTACTAAGCACATTATTAGGTGGCGGCGCTAACGATGCCGCCTATGTACTTACTCTGGGCCAAAATGGAAATCTATATGTAGCAGGCGGCACTGCCAGCTCCGACCTTATTGGAATTTCAAAAGCTGGAGTTATAAAGCCTGCCTATTCACCAGCTACAGCAGGTGATGAATGTGATGGCTATGTTATTGAACTAAATACAACTTTTACCACAGCAGTAAGAGGAACCTACATTGGCACCACCTCAGCAGACCAGATTTATGGTATTGAAACAGATAAAAATGGATTTATTTATGTGATGGGTACTTCTGAAGGTAATATGCCTGTAATCAATGCAGCCTATTTTGTTCCCGGGTCCAAACAATTTATTTCGAAATTAGCGCCGGATCTTAGTGCATTTGTTTATAGTACTGTTTTTGGCTCACCCAATTCCAGTGTGCCTAATATATCACCAACGGCTTTTCTGGTAGATCGTTGTGAGAATGTATATGTTTCTGGATGGGGCGGTAAACCTAATAGTGGATATAAAGGTGGGAATACTATAGGAATGCCTACCACTGCAGGAGCAATCAAAACCCAAACCGATGCTTCCGGCAGTGATTTTTATTTTTTCGTTTTACAAAAAAATGCAGCTTCACAATTATATGGAAGTTTTTTCGGACAGAATGATCCGCCCGACCCATCTACTTTTGGAGATCATGTGGATGGCGGTACCAGTAGATTTGATCGCAATGGTGTAATCTATCAGGCTATATGTGCCAACTGTGGCAGAACCGCGCCTTTTCCAGGAACGCCCGGATCCTGGTCGCCTACCAATCAGGCCACTACAAATGGCAAATGTAATCTGGGTATGCTCAAAATTGAAATGGATTTCACGGGTGTAAGGTCAGCCCTCAGAACTTCCATTGATGGTGTGCCAAACGATACTTCAGGTTGCGCACCACTTACTGTGAATTTTAATGACTCGCTTAAAATGGGTAAATTATATTTTTGGAGTTTTGGTGATGGTACCGGCGATACCACTACTGTTCCTACAAATTCTCATTCATATAATGCAATAGGAAATTATTTAGTTCGGTTAATTACCATTGACAGCCTCACCTGTAATATAGCTGATACATCCTATAAAACTATCAGGGTTGGAAATATAAAAGTCAATCTGGATTTTTTATCTGCAAAGATTCCTCCATGTACCAATTTAAGTTATCAGTTTACCAATACCTCTACTGCCGGAGCCCCTTTTAATTCTAATACATTTACATGGGACTTTGGCGATAATTCACCTTTACTTACTACCAGCTATGCACCACCCATTTCACACACTTATGCAGGCCCGGGTACTTATCAGGTAAAATTATCTATCAATGATACTACTTTTTGCAACTCGCCAAAAGATACCATTAAAACAGTGCGCCTTTCGCCACAGGTAAAAGCACTCTTTGATACACCTGACATAGGATGTGCACCTTACAACGCAGTATTTAAAAATACTTCATTAGGCGGACTTCAGTTTCTATGGGCTTTCGGTGACGGATCTACTTCTGCTGATTCTGATCCTACACATCTTTATAATTTGCCAGGTACCTATCAGGTCAAGCTCTTGGCCTTTGATACTTCGTCCTGCAATAAAATAGATTCTACCACCTTTACCATAAAGGTTAGCCCCAAACCTACAGCAGCATTTGCATATACCCCGATTAGCCCTGTAGAAAATAAGGCAACAACGTTTATCAACCAATCCATAGGTGCAACATCTTATTTATGGAATTTTGGAGATGGTGACACATCAATTGAAGTAAATCCTTCATACATTTTTAATGCGACCGGCACCTACAATGTATGCCTTAAAGCAAGTAATGATGCAGGCTGTAGCGATGACACCTGCATGCCAGTACGTGCCTTAATCAGGCCCTTGTTAGATGTGCCTTCTGCATTCACACCTGGTAGGTTTGGCCAGAATGGTGAGATAAAAGTAGCAGGATTTGGAATTAAAGAAATGATTTGGACAATATACAACCGATGGGGGCAGAAAGTTTTTGAATCAACGAATAGTAAAGTGGGATGGAACGGAACCTATAAGGGAAAATTACAGCCAACAGAGGTATATGCTTATACATTAAAAGTTACTTTTTCTGATGGTACTAAGACAATTAAGACCGGCGATATTACGCTATTAAGATAAGAAGAATGAAATTGAAAATTAAAATATTGATCCTTTTGTTTACGGTAATGCTTACTCGAAAAGCAGTGGCACAGGATCTTCATTTTTCACAATTTTTCAATAATCCATTATTAACGAATCCTGCTAATACGGGTTTCATTCCTGATGCAGATTATAGAATTAGCGCCAGCTATCGCAATCAATATTCAAATATTATGGCAGTACCTTACAAAACCATCAGTGTATATGGTGATGCACAGGTATTTAGAAATAAAATAGAAAATGGTTGGTTGGGAATAGGCGGGGTAATCATGCGCGACGTAGCCGGTACAGGAAGCCTTACCTCTACAAAAATTTATGGATCATTGGCCTACCACCAAATGTTAGGATTAAGTAGCCTGCTGAGTGCCGGCTTTAATGTAGGCTGGGCTAATAAGCGCATTGACCAGAGCAAACTTACTTTTCCTGATCAATTTGACGGAAAGTTTTTTGACGCTTCACTACCTACCGCTGTACTACTCCAAAATAATAATGTCAGCTTTTTCGATATTCAGGCAGGAATGAATTATGCCTACTTCCCAACCGAAAATATCTATATCAATGCTGGATATTCCATCATGCATGTGAATACACCACAAGAAAAATTTTTTGATGCAACCGCAGGTGCAGATAATAAAATACCAATCCGCCACACCGCTTTTATAAATGGGCTCTTTAAGGTACATGATCAGGTGATTGTAAATCCCAATGCCTACTATTCCCGTATGGCGGGCGCATCAGAATTGGTGCTTGGGTTAAATGCGGCGTACGACCTTACAGGAGATGGAACTAAACAATTGATTGGTGGCCTATACTATCGTTATAATGAGGCAGTAATTCCAATGATTGGCCTGGAAATAAAAAATGTCAGGTTTACTTTTAGTTATGATGTAACAGCCTCCTCTCTAAAAACATTTAATAATTCACTTGGCGCTTCGGAATTCAATGTTTTGAAGAAAGGTTTTTATAATGAATATGAAGGCAACAGGCGCCAATCATTATGTCCAACATTTTAGTAAAATAATTCCAACTTTTTTCTTAAATCTTATGCTCAAATAGTCTCTGCCACCACTTCATCTGGCATCATTGCATTTTTCATAGAAATACCCCTGATGGCACTATCCCCAAATTCCATAAATGCTTTTTTGGAAGCCTCATCATCACTCATCATTACCGGAATTCCTATATCACCGCCTTCTCTAACCGACTGCACAAGAGGAATTTCGCCAAGAAACGGAATGTCAAATTCCATGGCCAGTTTTTTACCTCCTTCTTTTCCAAAAATATAGTATTTATTTTCTGGTAATTCGGCAGGAGTAAAATAACTCATATTCTCTACAAGGCCTATTATAGGCACTTTTAGCCCAGGCTGATTAAACATGGCAATACCTTTTTTAGCATCCGCAAGCGCTACTAATTGTGGGGTAGTTACTACTATTACGCCAGTTACAGGCACGGTTTGTACAATGGTTAAATGAATATCGCCCGTGCCGGGTGGCATATCAATTATAAGGTAATCTAGCTCGCCCCAATCTACATCAGTTACAAATTGCCGAATAGCACTGCTTACCATTGGGCCACGCCATACCACTGCTTGTTTTTCATCTACCAGCAGGCCAATACTCATTAATTTAATTCCAAAACGCTCAATGGGCACTATTTTACCCTTACCATCTACATCGCGCATTACAGGGCGTTCGCCGCGCACACCAAACATGATATGCACGCTGGGTCCATAAATATCTGCATCCATCAATCCTACTTTAGCGCCGCCCTGCGCGATTGCTAATGCCAGATTAGAGGCTACAGTGCTCTTGCCTACACCACCTTTACCACTCACTACAGCTATTATATTCTTTACCCCCTTCAATACTTCTTTTTTATCTACACGCAAACTGGTAGTGTTGCTCGACCAGCTTACGGTCACTACTGCATTTTCAAAATTTTTATGAATGGCCTTTTCACAATCCTTTTTGATTTTATCTTTTAGAGGGCAGGCAGGGGTAGTCAGTACAATAGTAAATGAAACTTCATTGCCTTTGATTACAATATCCTTTACCATGTTTAAGGTCACAAGGTCTTTTTTTAGGTCAGGCTCTTCTACTGTGCTTAATGATTTCAATATATCATCTTCTGTCATGGTTCGAATTTTTATTTTTTTTAAAAAAATGAGAAAGTGTAGTTATTTTTTATTTCCAATTACTTTAAAAAATCTTTGGATTCAGGCGTTGGCTACAATTTCTCATGCATTCAATTTTTTGTTAAAAACCAGAGGTTGATGCAAATTTAGGAATT
Organism: Bacteroidota bacterium; assembly: GCA_018268075.1. Lineage (GTDB taxonomy): Bacteria > Bacteroidota > Bacteroidia > Chitinophagales > Chitinophagaceae > Ginsengibacter. The sequence continues at coordinate 40,100 of JAFDXH010000229.1, forward strand.
GATCACCTTACTTTGTTTCTAATAAGGTAACTTATCATTATTCAAGCAAATTTTTTCGGAACTTCGTACTGTATTATGAAAAAAATTTTACCTCTTTGTCTTATCTTTTTGTTTTTGCTTCCCCAAATAGTAAAGGCACAATTTGAGACTTATAAAGATTCTGTGGTACAACTATACGGGGTAGTGATGACTGCTGATAGCCTGAAGGCTTTACCATCAGCAAGTATTTCTGTGGTTGGCCGCAATCAGGGTACTGTTTCTAACGATCAGGGTGTTTTTTCTATAGTAGTTTTAAAGGGGGATCATATTGAATTTAGCAGTGTAGGGTACAAACCTAAAACTGTATTAATTCCTAAAAATATTGATGGTAATCAGCAAAGCATCATTCAGCTAATGGTAGAAGATACGGTGTATTTGCCTGCAACAATTATTAAAAAATATCCTACCCGGCAAGAATTTGAAAGGGATTTTGTGAATGCCAATATACCAGATGATCAATACGAGATAGCCCGGCAAAATGTATCTGCCGCTAACAGGCGCGTACTGATGGCTACCTTACCGCGCGATGGCAGAGAAGCTGCAAATTATTACCTCAAACAAAATGCACAAAAATATTATAGTGCTGGCCAGCTACCCCCCATGAATATTTTTAATCCAATGGCATGGGCCGAATTTATCAAATCGTGGAAGAGGGGCGATTTTAAAAGTAAGTAGAATCAAATTGTAGCAGTAGATTCAGTTATCTTTTTATAATAGCTTATTAGATCTTCGTCTATATTTTCCTGGCTTACCAAAATAAATTTTTCTGGTATAGGTGCAGCAACTCCTTCACCAATCACCATTTTTGTATTCGTGATTATTCTTGCCTCATCCCATAAGCCGCTATTTATAAAGAGCTGAATGGTCTTTGCACCACCTTCTACTAGTACGCTTTGAACACCTCTCAGGTATAATTCTTGAAGCAACTGCTCCAGAAAGCTCTCCTCGTGAATTCTGATTCCTGAAACAGAATTATTTTGGAAATTTTTTATAAGATTAAAAATAATTGTTGGTGCTTCACCATTGTAAACATTGGCATCTGATGGTACTTTCAATGCATTATCTATAACAATTCTGTTAGGGTTTTTACCCGGCCAAGCTCTGGTAGTCAGGTGAGGGTTATCTTTTAAAGCTGTATTCGATCCTATAAGTATTGCGGCTTCCTCACTACGCCACCTATGTACCAGTTTATTGGTAAATGTATTGGAAATAAAAGTCCTTTTATTGCCCAATGCTGCTATTTTTCCATCCATGCTTTGAGCCCACTTTAAAATGATGAAAGGCCTTTTCTTTTCATGAAAAGTAAAAAATCTTTTATTGATTTCTCTGCATTCATTTTCTAAAAACGGATACGTTACTTTAATACCTGCTTGCTTCAGTAGCGCTATCCCTTTTCCGGATACCTCTTTGTAGGGGTCTTCACAGCCTACAATCACTTCAGGAATATTTTCCTGAATGATTAACTGAGCACAGGGAGGAGTTTTTCCGAAATGGGCACAAGGCTCAAGTGATACATATAATCGGCTATACTGTATAAAGGCCCGGTTTTGTTCCTTTACAGAATTTAAACAGTTCACCTCTGCATGAGGGCCGCCATATTTTTCATGATAGCCTTCGCCAATTATTCTATCATTATAAACCAGTACAGCGCCCACCATCGGATTAGGCGATACACTTCCTATTCCCGCATGGGCGAGGTCGAGGCACCTTTGCATATAATCTTCGTCCTTCAAATTGTAACAATTATGTTCACAAAATAATTAAGTTTGCCCGAATGACCATTAGCCAGGCATATAAGGATTTTATAAATCAATTAAAAAGGATTTACCCAAGTGGTGAAGCATTATCCATTGCTGACCTTATATTTGAATCAACAACCCAAATGCCCAAATGGAAATTTCGTGAAAGTGGAGAAGCCATACCTTCCGAATACGAAAAATCACTTTTTCAAAAACTAAATGAATTACTTACTCATAAACCTGTTCAATATGTATTAGGCGAAAGTTGGTTTTACAAAAGAAAATTTTATGTAGATGAGCGCGTGCTAATACCCCGACCAGAAACAGAAGAATTGATAGAATGGATAATAGCGGATGCTAAAAATACATCGGCCAATAAGCCTTTGGATATTCTTGAAATTGGAGCAGGCAGTGGTTGTATTCCTGTTACCATCAAGCTGGAACTGCCTTTCACTCAACTTACTTCATTGGATGTAAGTAGAGATGCGTTAACTGTAGCGATGAAAAATGCGGCGAATCTGGATGCAGCTATTCATTTTATTCAATTAGATTTTTTAGACGAAAATAATTGGAAGGTTTTAGGCAAGTACGATATTGTGGTTAGCAACCCGCCCTATATCCCTTTTCACCAATTGCCGAGTATGTTTAAAAATGTAACTGATTTTGAACCGGGAATCGCTCTGTTTGTAGAAGATAATGATCCATTAATTTTTTATAAAAAAATAGCCTTGTTTGCCTCAGTGCATCTTAAAACAGGAGGGGCTATTTATGTAGAATTGAATGAAAAATTTGCTTCAGAAACTGAAATGATATTTAAAGAGCAAAACTTTAAAACCACCATCAAAAAAGATATTTATGGAAAAGAAAGAATGATACGTGCAATACTTACTTAGCGCTTACCGATGCAGATGTAGTAGCGCCCAGCTTTTTAGCCACCTGCATTACCCTTACTATATCGCCCCAGCTTACAAGAGAATCTGCATTAATCACCACAGCCGGTTTATTAATGGTGTCATTTATTTTTAGTTGACTTCTTAGGATGGGTTCCAGAGAATCAAATACTATTTTTTGCTGGCCAAGGAAAATATCTTTGTTTTTATCAATGCTTACAATTAC
>JAFDXH010000022.1 GCA_018268075.1 Bacteroidota bacterium
GAGTTTCAGTGAAAACGGGTGGTCAATTTGGAGCGAAAAGCTATGGTCAGCTTCCAGCGAAAATCAGTGGTTAATTTGAGCGGAATTTCCAATCTGTATATTTACACAAGCAACGAAAGCAATAACGTTAACGTGTTCTTTGACAACTTGCAGGTGACGCATATACGAGGGCCATTATTGGAGGAGACGCATTATTATCCATTCGGGTTGACAATGGCAGGGATATCTTCAAAAGCATTAAATAATGCACCAGCAAATAAATATAAGTATAACGGAAAGGAAGAACAGAGACAGGAGTTCAGTGATGGTAGTGGTTTAGAATGGTTAGACTATGGAGCAAGAATGTATGATAACCAAATTGGAAGATTTTTTACACTTGACCCAAAAGCAGATAAATATAACTTTCAGTCGCCCTATGCATATGCAGTAAATAATCCCATAAGATATACTGATAGAAACGGAGAAGGTCCCGAAGACCCTGTAAAGGTTGATGATATTCGGAAAGCATTTAATGATGGTAAAAATGCATCGGGATACGGTTTTGAAATCTATGTTGACCAACCCAAACATGGTAGCAGAAGCCAAAAGCTAAAAGGTACAAGCCCGGGGCATACATTTATAAAACTCATAAAATTTAATGAAGACGGCTCAAGAGTTGAAAGAATTTTCGGTTTTTATCCTAAAGGCGGTGTTGGTAAAGGTAGCCCTTATCAGCCTAATGTAAAGGGAGAGTTTGGCAATAATAATGGTCATGCGTTTGATGTGAAGATTACAAAAACTAATCTAACAGAAAAGCAATTTAATGGAGTCTTGGATTTAGCTACAAAAACAGAAAAAGGAAACTATGATTTGTGTTACAATAACTGTTCAACATTTGGGGTGGCAGCAGCAAAAACTGCAGGTATAGATATAACAAAGTACGGTTTTGGTTGGTGGGCTGCTCCAGGTTCACCACGGGGTAATGTTCAATTTGGATATAATCCAGCATCATTAGGTCAAGATTTAATAGAAAACAAAGCACAGATTGAGAAAGATAACCCTGGCGCTAAAGTAACTGAAACCCCAACAAATGGCATGACCTCACAAGACCATTCCACTACAAATCAAAGTAAGGAAGTGAAAGAAGATTAAAAAGATAATTTATGAAGTTGAAATTTTTAAAAATATTATTACTTATTTCTTTCTGTTTGATTATCTACAAAAACGAGCAATACAGTTTATTTTTATCATTAATGATACTGCTTGAAGTATCGAATTTATATTTTTATAGTGTAATTGCTATTGTTGGATTAATTCTTTTGCTGTTAAATCTGTTAGGTGCAGGTAGATTTAGAGGTAGTGCATATTTTTTTATTAGTTGTACACTTTTAATAGTATATCTGTTACCTTATTTTGAGCATTATAAAAGAATTATTAACTACCCTCTGTCATTAATTACTTTTTCCATTTTTATACTTCTTTTGGTAGTAACATGTATTACAGAAATCAAACGAGCAGATATTTTAAAGAAAAAAACCGTGTAAAGTTGATATACAAAAGCCGCAGTGTGGACTGAACCCCAAAGATTAGACAAATTAAAAAATTAATTTCGATAATGATGAGCCCGGTATTGTATCGGGCTCATTCCATTTAGATTCAGTTTTATTCTGTCGTTATTGTAATAGTTTATGTAGTCTTTTATTTCTTTTTTTAACTGACTGATAGCGTCATATTTTTTTAAATAAAACAATTCTGACTTTATAGTTCCAAAGAAGTTTTCTACCACTGCATTATCCAGGCAATTTCCTTTTCTGGACATACTTTGTATTATTCCTTTTTCCTGCAGCTGATGTTGATACTGTTTCATTTGATACTGCCAGCCCTGGTCAGAATGAAGCAGCAATGATCCGGGATTATTTACTTTTTTAAACGCCTTTTCCAGCATAGTCATCACACTCTTAAAGCTGGGTCTTTCAGAAAGCTCATAACTCACAATTTCCTGGTTGTATAAATCAATAACAGGTGATAAATACAATTTTTTTCCTGACACATTGAACTCGGTTATATCAGTTGCCCATTTTTGATTGGGTTTTTGCCGCTGTTGGAGTTCAGCAAAAAGAAGTACGCCGTTGCTGTGTGTTGCGCCAGGGCTTGGTAGCAAAGCAAAACACCAGCAACATAAACTGTAGGAAATCCCTAATTTGCCATATATGAGTATGGCGTTACCTATAATAGAATATCCTCAATATTTTACAGCTACAAACCTGGAATGGCAGAAATTACTAAAGCCTGATAAATACAAAGACATCATAATAAATAGTCTTCGCTTTTTAGTACAAGATAATCGTGTAAAAATATTTGCCTTTGTTATAATGAATAATCATATTCATCTGATATGGCAGATGATGCCGGACAATGATCCGGGGAATGTTCAAAGAGATTTTTTGAAATATACTGCACAACGAATCAAAAAAGATTTACAAACGAATCATCCGAAAGTACTTGAATTTTTTAAGGTGGAAGCTAAAGATAGAGAATATCAGTTCTGGGAAAGAAATGCATTAAGTGTGGAATTGAGAAGGCATGAAGTGTTTACACAAAAGTTGGAGTATATACATTGGAATCCTGTCAAGGCTGGACTGTGTAATGTACCGGAAGAATATAATTATTCTTCAGCACATATTCTATGAAACGGGAATAGATAATTGGGGCTTTCTTACTCATTATGCGGATTGATTGTAAATAAAGGCGGGTCGTTTACAGTTCGTGCCGTTGGTGTTTTGCATACTCACAATATCTTTGCACAACACACAACGGCGGCGTGCTGCTTTTAGGAAGACCAGCAACGGCGAAAAATTGTTGATAAGTTGGTTCGGCATCTGTCCATTTTTCCCGACTTTGTAATAAGCTTTGTAAAATTTATAAAGCTTATTATTTTTTGTAGGTGTCCAATCTTTTGCTTTGAATATTACAGAAAGGCAAATCAATTTTTATAAAAAACTCTTGCAAATATTCTGCAATGGCAGAATATATTTTCATGATTTCAGTATGTTGCCTGGAGTTTCTATTGGCTCACATCTTCGACAGTGTAAAACTATATTTTTTTGATGCCTTACGCGGCTTTCCATAACTGGATAAGACTGGATTTAACTGAGGCGCTGTAAGCGTAATTCTTTCTTTTATGGTTTGTTCAAGGAAAGAATTTTCTGGAGAACAGGAAACATTACTGAGACTTACTTGCCCATCTGTTTCAATGGCATATTGAACGAGTATATAATACGTTCCGCTTTTAATTTTTTTGTTGGGCAATGCTTCTGTTTTCAGTGTGCTGCTAAGTGAATCCATATATTCCTTCCATATTTTATTATTATCTCTCGGCAC
>JAFDXH010000230.1 GCA_018268075.1 Bacteroidota bacterium
GAAGTGTATTTTTTTGATAATGCAATAAGTTCCAATTCCAACTTGTTTGCATTGGGTTCATTACGCAGCTTGTAAACTTCGTTTGTAAGGTTGGCATAAGTGCCGTTTTTAAGCAATGGCAATAAATTAATGGCAGCCTGTTTGCTTTCCTCTGTGCTTAATGTATCGGCTAACCAGTTGCTTAATCTTACTACAGATGTTTGCGTTCTTACATCGCTTGTATCGTCTTTACCGCCAACCATTTCGGGAGTTGTAATATCTTTCTCAAACTGGTTAAGTATATGATTAATATGCTTGTAATGGATTTCAGGAATTGGTAAAATGCCCTCTTCTGTTTTCTTGGCTTCAAATACTTTTACAGCTTTTTCAAAAGGCAATGGGTAGGACTTGTTTTGTGTATGCAGGTAAATGTTTTTGAAATCGCCATTTTTTACAAATGCAATGGATAATGAAGAATGAAAAGTGAAAAATGATAAGTCTTTTTCCTTCATTTTTAATTCTTCATTTTTAGTTTTTAATTCTCTAATGCAGCGAATTTTTAAAGGCATTTTTTTAATGGCAGTAAAATGCTCTGGGTTTTGTTCTTTGAACTTACGTAGAAACTCTAAATAAATACTTCTTATATCCACATCATCGTCTTTTTTGTCGGGGTCAAACATCCCCCATTGCTCAATGATTTCTTGTAGTGAATAAATTTTATTGTCTTCGCCATAAGCACTGTGACTACTTTGCAATTTACCCAATGACCTGTTTTTTAGATTTATTCTATCATCACCTTGCTCTGAAGGATAAAAATTGTAGTTGTAAATAAAATTGGCTTTACTACCAATACGATTGATACGCCCCAAACGCTGAATTAATTTAGTGGGGTTCCAGGGTGTATCATAATTTACAATGACATTGGCCCTGTGCAGGTTGATACCTTCTGCCAACACATCGGTAGTGAGAATAATGTCATAATCATTCTTAAATGCTTTTTCATAGTTAGCATCAAAATTTTCTCTAATTATTTCAAAATCTCGGTTTCTGTTTTCGGCTGTGATACTGAGTACTTTGTGTGTTGTTTCACTGTTCAGCCTATCTTTTAAGTAAGTCAATGTATCTACACTTTCTGTAAAAATTACCAACTTGCCCAATTCGTTTTTATCTGTATTAAAATATTCTGATTTTAATAGGGCTACAAATACATCCCATTTAGGGTCGTTTTTTTCTTCAATAGCTTGCCATCTAGTATTTAAAGCTGTTAGATATTCAAAGTCTTTTTTTAGACCATCAATAAATGATATCGCTTTGTCTTTTCTGTCAAAATCCTTTTGTTCAAATGTTCTATTTCGTGGGTTGAATTCGTCATTTTTTTTCTGCATTTCAAATTCAATTTCTTCATCTGTATATCCTCTATCCATCATATCGGTAACAGATATAGATGCATCAGGGGCTATATACACTTTGTTGTTTTCGTACATTTCTATCATATAACCTGTAGAAGTAGTTATCTTTTGCAATGATTTTTTAAACGCATAAAAGCTACTTTCTAAACGCTTTATAAGTTGATTGTGCATAATACTTGCCAACGACTTTGAAATGGTTTCTGCATTTTGATATGTGCCATTATTGGCTTCATCTGTCAAATAAGCAATGGCTTGGTATCTATAAAAATCTATTTTATTTTTATCAATAATGGTATTAAAAGTTTCTAAAAACAGTTCTGCAAAATCTGGGGGCAATTCATACTTATTTGTAAAAGGCTCTGCCACTTTAGGGAAGTAAATTTTTTGATCTATTAAGTCCTTTCTATATCTATCATTTTTTTGTAAATCGGTTCTTGTTCTACGAATGGTAATATCTTTAATTACTTTATCTCGTATGTTGTTAAATATTTCTTGAATGGAAGCTAGATTAATAGGGTTTTGGCTTATTTCTTCTTTATACTTTTGAGTAAGTGGGTAGAAATATTTTTGTAAGTTTTGTTCAGGAACAGAAGGTAAAGTACAGTTTCTTTCATCCTGAAATAATGTTAATAATCTGTATATGTCGTCTGGCTTATTGTTTAATGGTGTGGCAGAAATTAGCACTACTTTCTTTTCAAAACCCTCTACACCACCAATAAATTCTCTACCTGACTTGCATATTATTTGTAAATTTTGAAATTGTTGGCTTTTATGATTTCTAAATTTATGGGCTTCATCTACTAATATTAAATCGTAGTGTTCTTTATCGTTCTTAAACTTGCCATCAATAATTTTATCTAAACTGCCATTGGTAATAAAATCACAATAATTTTGAATTTCAAAATCTTTAAAAGTGCTTGTCCAGTTTTTTTCTAATGCAGGTGGATAAACTACTAAAATTCTTGTTTTAGGGCCATTGGTTAAATAAAACTTCTTTGCCAATAAAGCTGCCATTACTGTTTTGCCAGTACCTACCACGTCCGCCAAAAAGAAACCATTGTATTTAAGCAACAGTTCGTACCCTTGATTTACTGCTTCTACCTGATAGCTTAATTTTTTAAATTTCTTTAATGGTATATCACTAATGCTGTCTGGGTCGTATTCTATGTTTTTGCCAAAAAACTCTATGAGAAATTTTACATACAATTCAAACGGTGTAGGGTTTACTTCTAAATATGTTTTCTTCAATAATGCGGAGGCATCTACTGGAAGTATAGGTGTACTTTGCAACCACAATTCTTCAAACTCTGTATCTGCAAACAGTACATTCTCATAATCCCTCAACTCAATATTCATTTCGTAGTTATGTTCTACATCTTCTAAACCTAAACCCTGAGCAGAAAGATTGGAAGAACCCATAATGACCATACCATTTGGATTATGCTCATTGAAATTTGGAGAAAGGAAAATGTAAAATTTAGAGTGCAGTTTTTTTGAATTGTGTGCTCTTATTTCTATTCTACCATCGCCAATGTCTTGTATTAATTGCAAAATGCCTTCTTCTATGTTTTTACCGTATTTAGCATTTAGTATATCTTCTTGTATGCTTTCATAAAAACTTTGTTTAGCATCTTTAGCATTTAGATTAAATAGCAAACCTTGTTTTTGTGCTAATGCTATAAAAGGGTCAACATCGATACCTGCAATGATTTTAACTTTCAAATCAGCAGGAAAATGTTTGCGGATAGCAAAATACCCAGAGGCTCTAAAATAACCAATTACCGATTTGAAGTATTCAATATTTTGCATATTTTCAAACACCCCTACAAATTTATTATAGAGAGTATTTTCGCCCTGATTTGTAAAAAAGTTTGATGCCATTACTTTGCCTTCTTAATTTTTTTAGTTACTGATTTCAATGCTTCGTCTGCCATTGGTTCGCCTTGAACCATATTATACAATTGGTCGGCAAGCCAAAGGGTTTGCAATTCTTCTACATCAGCTTTTAGTATTTGAGCTAATAGTGGAATTTGCTCTTTCTTTAATTGCCTGTCGCCTCGTTCTACTTTGCTAATAATAGAAGTGTCCACATCTAACTGAGCAGCAAGCTGCCTAAGAAGTAAACCCTGCTTCGTTCTTAGTTCTCTTATTCGTTCACCAAACTGTGTTACCATTATAAAATAATTGTCTTGACAGAATTTGGCAAAAATAAGAAAAGAAAAGCTAATAAATCAGCAAAGTGAAAAGCGTTTTGCTTAAACTTTTTTTTGGCTAAGTCTATTAGAAAGAAGAAGCGTTTGGCAACAAAAAAGAGGAAGAATCTTATAAACAAACCCAACAAATACAGGCCATTAACAAATAAGGACAAGCCATTTACTTTCCGATACAAAACTTACTAAAAATATAATCCAGCCTATCTTCATTAGTAACCTCCCCTGTGATGCTGCCAAGATAATAGAGGCAGCGATTCAGATGCACAGATAAAAGGTCGCCGGA
>JAFDXH010000231.1 GCA_018268075.1 Bacteroidota bacterium
AGTTTGTGTGTAAATGGTGTTGTGAGTCAGTCTGTTTAATAGCGTATCTTCTTTGAGAAGCAGGTTATAGACCTCAATGGTAAAGTTGAGTTGCTGCCCGTCTCCGTATGTTGTAATGTATTGTGCGGTAACTGTTCTTTTGATGTCCTGTTCGGATATTTCGGCGGTATTTTTAATCTCTTGAGTTTTCAACCGGATGGTTTCAAATTGCGTTTGAAGGTTTTTCTGGCTTACCAATGCTTTATTTACGCCAACAAGTGCACTGATATTAGCACCGTTGGTTATGGCATTGTCATAGCCCCAACCGTTCATTACCGGTGTATAGTAATTGTTGCTCGTTCCGGTTACCTGTGGTTTATAGCCTGCCCGGATCAAAGCGCTGTCAATCCGGCTGTACTGTACCTGGTTATTGTAGTCCTTTAACAGGGGGCTGGTAGCTAAGGCGGTGGATACGTAATAATCAAGTGTATTATGCTGTGCATTTGCTGCAAAAACGTACATGATGAGCAACGGGCTTAAATATTTTTTTAGTTTACACATAATAAAAATAAAGGGTCACCAGGAAAGGATGCTATGACCCTTCCTCATCTGTAGGTTCAATTTTGAAATAATATTATCAAAGGTATTTACCCGTTTATTTCATCGCTTTTTTAGCAGATACTTTTCGGTTTGGTGTTTTCTTTTTGCGGGCTGTCTGCAATTGTGTTTTGCGGATACGTAATCTTCTTTTTGCAGCTTCAGCAGCTTTCAAAATGGCATCTTCAAAAATGGTAGATGTAGCTTTTATATACTCATCTTTGCCCGGAACCCGTATATTAAGCGTACAGTTTACAACTTCTTTAGCACCTTTAACCTCATGTGTAAGTGTAACTTCTATTTCCTGTATGTCTTTATAATATTTGTTAAGCGTACTCAACTTAAGTGTGGCAACCTCTTTTAACGACGGACTCAGTTTATGCCCTGTAGATTCAATACGGAATTTCATAAATTTTTTTTATGGTATTCAGCAAAAGTAAGGAATAATTAATGCAGGTACTTGTTGTAAAGCGCATTTCAAATTAACCAAGCTGATGGCAGCAAAACACAGGGTATATATATGATCACCCCCATGGTAAACAATAAGCATATCGAAGTGATGATAAAGCCTCGTAGAGGCGACATTTTGGTAGACACCATGTAGTGTTTAGAACAAAGCCTCGTAGAGGCGACATTAAAACTGTGTACGCTGGTGACTATATGCCTGCAATTTGAATAATGAGCTTCCTCTATTAAAATAAAAGGTCGCCTTTACGAGGCTTTGCGTAAATATGATCCTGCTTATGCTACCATAAGGCCGGTCGTACCGACCTTAAAGAAGATTATCCATCTTTAATTAATATTTATTGTACGGTATAATCGGCGGTGTGTATATAATTAACTATGCTGCGTGGCAGCAAAACACAGGATATACATCTGATCACCCCTTTGGTAAACTATAAACATATCGCAGTGATGATAAAGCCTCGTAGAGGCGATATTTTGGTAGCAACGCCATACCGTAATATTACAGGCCAGCTCCGTAGGAGCGGCATTATATAGCAATTACAAATACGGCATAATTCGGGCGTATTTTACTTTTTGGCAGGTTTAGGATTGTGTACAAGGTTGTTGTATGCATTAAGCTTTATACATTTTAAACAGTAATCATGCAAACCTCTCCTTATGTTGGCCCGTACTTGTAAAAATGAGCTAATACATTGGCGATTAAAAATAATTATATACCTACCTGTAGCATGTAGTGTACATAAACTTTCAAAAAAAAAGAGAGGCTATCTGCAAAGACACTTCTCTCTTTTTGAAATTCCCCCGTTTTTGATATAATTATTTATTTCTTTTTAAAACTGCCGATGGTAGTTGCATTCTGATCAATCCTGAATTTTATACTCTGACCACTAATATCCATGATCGTATCTTTACTAATTTTTACACCCTGGTAAACTAACAACGTATCTGATTTGATAACATATTTAGCTCCCGAAGCAGCCGAAGAAGTAATGGGTTGCCCATCAACTTCCAATCCCTGGAAAGCGGAACCTTCCGGAAAATACAGCGAATCATTGCCTATTTTCTGATATTTCCCTGAAGCACTATATGGTGGCACATCTCCGCCAAACTCAATCTTTTCAACCTCTGGCTGGGGAATACCCATTATATACGTAGTAACGTAAACGGTATCATCAATACTGTACCCCAGTTTATTGGCAGTAAATTTATCTGAGGCAAAAGACATGTCGCCCTTATTATTAATTGAGGTTGTTTCGCAGGCAGTCACAAATTTTATTTCAACTCCATTCTCCCTGGTTGAAGCAGATGAGGAAAAATTCATGTAAAGATTCAGAAAGCTCCAGTTGCCTTCTAAAGGCACAGGATTATTACCGTTATTGTTATTCCCGCCATTATTTATTGTATCAACCGACATTTCCTTTTGACAGGAAAAGAAAACCATAGCAGTAAGGGGCAGGATGAAGATTTTTTTCATATAATAAATAGAACTGTTTAGCAAATATACGGTTATGAAATAAAGATGGTTTGGTAAATACAAGGATTTTAGCCTAAAACAAAAGCCCTGTAAAAGATACTTCTCTTACAGGGCTCGTTAAAATTCAATAATTTATAAATTAGTCTGTGAGATTAAGGTATTTTTTAACGGCATTATAATCATTCCAGTCAACCGTAGAAGCTTTTCTTGCTGCAGTTCCACCAGGAACAAGTATATAGCGGTACTGCCAGGTTTTACTTCCATTTTGAGTTCGGGTACTAACATTAAGGTTTGAATAAATATCAATCGCTCCTATGGCGAAGTTAGGTTCTATGGTAATACCATTATAGGGGCTGAAATAAGGTAATGGCGATATATATGGGTCAGCAGCGGTTCCAAGATTTATATATACTTTCATTTCCCCTGATGTCAAAATTTCACTGGTTAGTTTAGGGGCGTCAATAGTAGCATAAAAACCAAGGGTATCTATTTTGTTGCCATCGTGTATCGTATCCGCTGCAAAAGTCACATCCAGCCAACCTGAGTATATAACATTAGCCGTTCCTTGTGGTCCCTGTGGGCCGGCTGCACCTGTTGGGCCGGGAGGGCCTTGCGCACCCTGGGGTCCCTGTGGGCCTTCTTTTGAGCAGGAAGAAAAAGATATTAACACCGCC
>JAFDXH010000232.1 GCA_018268075.1 Bacteroidota bacterium
AGGGAAAAAGAAAGAAGAATGGTGTTTTCGGTACACTGTTTACCACTATCTTCGCGGTCGCCAAACCAATCCCCTCGTTGGGATTTTAAACCAATGCTCATCTAAGCGTTGGTTTTTTTGGCTATTATCGTGCCGTTATCAAAAAAGATGAATATTTGTCAGTGCCGCATTTTCAACCTGTTACGGGAAACCTTACCCGGCTTTTAACATAACTCTAACAACCTAAATACTTTAGCTTTTTCTGGCTAAGACAATTGGCAATTACTCACCGATTATTGACATGGCTGACACCTGACATCGGCCAGTGACAATTTTTCAATTCATAGGGCATATCTGTCAGGTTTGAAATAAAAAGCCAGTCTGCTTTTTCGGACTTGGAGGCCTCAAAGGACCGGGCCGGAGGTGCGTGTAGCGAATAAGGAAGCGCAAAATGAAGGGAAGGATGGAAAATGGTATTACGGTCGGTTTCTAACTCTTCTAATTTGAAAGTTTCCTCATCTATGCTGGCTGACGAATATATTCTCAGCTTCATATCGCTATCGCCCATATCCGGCTGACCGCATTCTATTCAGCTTTTTGTTGTTAACTTCAACTTGAGTTTTCAATTGGACTGCGGTTCCAGGCTGGACATTATAAAATACCAGCACAACAGCAAGCTCTGTCCGTTAGCAACAAGGTTAACAGAATGTACATTTAAAAACGGATAAATCAAGAATTGATATGTTGACATATAGTGAAGTCATAGCGCTAAGGGACAAGCTGGAGAGTGGCGAAATTGGCTTAGAATCCGCACAAGCACAATATTGGAAGGATTTTAAAGAAGGACAAAAGTCCTGGGATACAAAAGACTGGAAAGAACGAAGATCTAAAATTATTAAAGACAAATGTGAAATATGCGGTAGTAAAGATACATTAACGCTACAGCATCGTTCTCACCCCAATAAATACTCGGAGTATTTAAGAGAGGTAACAAGAGCATACGCTGAAGAGTATAGAAATACTAATCCCGTCATAGATAAAAATGAGTTTACTACTTACGTACTAACAAAGTATGATTATGTACCCGTTCCTTTCTGTCCAAATTGTAAGTGGAGCAATCCTTACGAAAGAGTGAGAAAAATTCCGAAGTATCGTTGCTTGGGATGTCGGCACGAATTTGATAACCCAGTCTATAAATCTGTTGATGAACTTATTTCAATTTTTTACGAAAATGAAGAAGCACTTGAAGTTCGGGATAAGTGCTTTGTATCGAAAGATAAATGGCGAAATAAAAATAACCTATCTAATATTAGATATTGGCTGCAAAGAGACCGGGCAAAAAATAAAGATGCTGAAACGATCGGGAAAGAGGCTTTTTTGCTTTATCTGAACGACAGTATTCAATATCTTTCCTTTAATGATACAATAACTGCTTGCAAAAGATGTGCATTTAACTTTGATATCAACAAAATGGAATTATGTCCTGAATGTAAGCAATACTACAAAGGACTTCAGTATCCAACCTGTATTCAATGTTTACCAGAAGAAAAGAGAAAAGCGGCATTAGAAAGTATTGCATTTGGAAATGACTGGCGAGAGATGCATAAAGAACTTGGAATTGACTAGACGGTATCAAAAAACCTGCTGCTAACATTCCAGTTAGTCTATGATAGCCTGGCTAATATATTTTGATCGGCATTGTTGCAGATAAACTATAGCTTTTTTTAAAACAAGATTTCCAGGAATTGGATAATAACACCAAGCTGCCCCGCCATTTTGAAGTATCTATATCATGCTGCGGGGCAGCTTTTTTTGAATTAGAATTTGCTATGTCTTCCCGGCAAGCATTTTTATCAGCTTCCATAGTAGCAGCACTATGCCTTTACAAGTAAACCAGGCGAAGGCAATAGCAAGAAATAAAAGGCTCAAAAGAAGCTGAAGCAGCGCACCCAACAGGCCGCTGCTCCGGCCATAAACCCTTCCTTCATAGTGGCCTTCTTCATAGCCTCTCAAATAGTCAAACCAGTTCATAGGGATCATTTTTTTTAATATTGTTGTAATTCGTTTTCACCGTTCTCCCAAATCAGTTCTTTGTTTTGATAGACTTCAATTGTGGATGCTTTACCGTTATCATCCGGTGTTAGTTGTTCTTCGGTATCATAAAGAGTTGAACTTTCAATAAAACCTTTAGCATCATCAATCACTTCATCGAGGCCATATTGTTCAATCTCTTTTACTAATGCTGTCATATCGCTATCATTCGAAAAAGCCAGTCTGTTCCAGACGGTTATTTTAACATCAATGTAATTCATAGTAGTTTTATTTAGAGTTATTGAATTGTTCAGGCAACTTTCAGGGGCTGCGCCCTGAATTCGGTAAGGTTTAAAAAGAATCCCCGGTTGGTTATCATACCTTCCCTGAATAATTGCCATAGAAGTGAAGCACCTAAATTGGCCAGCGAAGAATTGATAAATAAATCCTGTTTGGTTAATGCCTCAGCCAGTGAGCAACTTGGCGTATCGTCGTTTTGATCTGCCTGTTGCAATAGGTCTTTAAATTCGACAGTTACAAATGGCAGCCTGTCCACAGTACGGAATTTTTTGGATGCAGCCTGTTTGATTGCTCCCACAGTAGATAGAATAACCTGCCCTGTATTTTTGCTGTTTCCAAAGTCCATCCAGTATAAAGGACGATTGCGGTAATGCTGTTGTTTTCCATGTTTAACGAGTATAGAGGCTATTTCAAATCTTGCAGCAAC
>JAFDXH010000233.1 GCA_018268075.1 Bacteroidota bacterium
ATTGGAATAAAAAATTTTTTTTTCATTTTAAAAAGTTTTTAAATTTTTCCTACTCGTCTGGCTTTTCAGAAACGCCTCTGCAAAAAATACCAGTGCTGAACAAGCCTGTTTTTCAATATGATACTTTGCTCTTATTTTCCCGGAACAATGTACTTAACAGAAATATCCTTTGCCTTGTCAATCTCTTCAGGTTCCAATAAGGCTGTACTTGAAACAGTTACCAATCCCGAAGCATTAATAGACAGCATGCAGGCTGCGGCTGAGGCGGCATCCGGTAAGGAGCAGATCGTATATACATCATCCTCTCCGAAAGCAAAATAAAATACTTCCAGTTTCCCGCCCAGGGCCTTTACCATTTTTTCAACGGCACGCTTTCTGCTTGTGCCGCCTGATTTGAGTAATCCTCTTACACCTTCTGCGGTGTAAGATGCTTTGATTAAATACTTTGACATTTTTTTTATTTTTAAATTCCTACTCGTCTGGCTTTTCGGAATCGCCTCTGCAACAAATACCTGTGCAGAACAAGTTTGTTTTTAAAGAGATGCGAATATTACTCCTGTTTATTTCAGTTTGCGTGTGTATTGTTCCAGTCCTATTATTTTCCCATTCTTCATTTTCAGGTCGTTGATAATATCTATCGAATCTTTTTTGCCTGCATTATTTTCGTGGTATTCGCGATACCAAAGTGTAACGTATTCATCCTTTTTGTCTTTAGAAATTACAGATTCCCAATCCTGCATTTTTACGCTATACGCCTTCGTATCAGGGTTGGGGGCAATGAGCGCTTTTAATGAATCATTTGAGATGGTTTTATCCAGTCCATCAAATCGTACATGAATCGAATCGGCAAAATATTTCACAGACTCATCCAGGTTTTTATTTTCCCAGGCTTTTAATGCACTTAGTGCATTGGCAGTATTTTGCGAACTTCCAATATCCCAATTATCAGGATGGTCAATGGTATAGGCATAGTTCATTTTGGGTGCAGTAGTTGGCGATGCAGTGGTATCACCAGTGGCAGTGGCCGCGCTTGTGTTTTCTCCGTTTTTACAAGAAGCAAACAGAGCAGCTACTAAGATGAATGTGAGCAATTGTTGGCAAATCCTTTTCATTTTTATTAGTTTAATTGGTTAAGAGTATAAACCTAAATGAAAGGAAGGCAATAAATTTTTGTGTAAGGACGAATGGGGTGGATTATTGTCCGAAATGCGGAAATTGGTTACCGAAAAATAAAGGTGTTCTTTTTGTGCAAGTTTATACAGCGATGCTACGCAGCTTTTACCGGTTTAAAATCAAAAGTGGTAATCATGCCGTTTTCAATTGTCTCCGACATTTTTCCATTGAGCTGCCGCGTAAGCAGGGAAATTAGCTGGCTGCCAAATCCAGTGCCCTTGGGCATTCCATCTGTTTTGCCTACACCGTTGTCAGACACCTGCAGGTGTAGCGACCCGCCTGGCCGTTTTTCTAAGTTTATTTTTACATTTCCTTTCTTCCCTTCGGGGAATGCATATTTGAGTGTGTTGGTAAGCAATTCATTTACAATAAGCCCGAGCGGTACGGCGGTATCTATATCTACCTGCAGGCTGTCCATCACCAGTTCTATCTTTACCCTTGCCTCAGCGCCAAAAGTATCGAGTACGCTTTCGCTAAGGTTAAGAAAATAATCTTTCATATCTACAGATCCTAAATGAGTACCCTGATATAATTTTTGATGAACAATGCCGATGGAATGAATACGGTTTTCACTTTCGCGCATCGCATCTTTTGTGTGTGCATCCTCTGTTTGTGCAGACTGTAGCGCCAGCAAACTACTAACTACTTCCAGATTATTTTTTACACGGTGATGAATTTCTTTAAGTAATAATTCATTCTCATTATTTTTCGCAGCAAGCAAGCGCGTTCTTTTGGTACGGCCTCGGTAACTAATAAAGCCAAAAATTAAAAATGCAACCAACAGCACTATAAGACTACCTCCGAGCCATTGTGTTTTTCTTTGTTGGGAAATTTCTTTTTGCTGAGCCTGTATGGTGCCTTCTTTCTCTTTGGTTTGATAGCGGGCCAGCAAGCCAGACATGGTGGTATCACTCGCAGTGCTGGCTACACTGTCGCGGATGTGCAACGCTTTTTTCTGAAAGGAAAGCGCAGATTTATAATCGCCAATGTTTTCATAGATAGTACTTAAATGCAGGTATGCTTCAGTAAGGTTAGAGAGGTCATTATTTTGCTCCTGGGCCTGCACAGTTTCCAATTGAAAAGGTAGTGCGGCTTTGTAATCTTTTTTCAGCATATTTAATTCAGCCAGGTTGGCAATGGTAGCAGTGATGGCATTCCTGTAGTTAGCCTTTACTGCCTTATCATGAGCAAGGGTATAATCTTTTAAGGCTTCGTCATACCGGCCCAGATGTTTTAAGGCATTACCACGGTTGTTTAAAAAATCGGACAGTGATATTTCATTAAACTTTTCCTTGTTGGCAAGCTTTAAGGCTTCATCAAAATAATTATATGCTGCCTGAGGGTCATTACTCATAATAGCTACGCTGCCGGCCGAGGTAAGGGCATATACTAATTCCTGTTCAAGATTATTTCTCTTACAAATATCAATAGCCAGCAAGGCATATTCTTTAGCTTCAGCAAACCGCTCCTGCACCGTCAAATCATCGGAAACCCGCTCATACGCCGCCGCCAGCCCCAGAGGTTCTCCAATATCTTTCATTATTTTCAAAGCGCTGAGGTCTGCAGTTAAGGCGCTATCTATCTGGCCTCTTTTTTTATATACCCATCCCATTTTAAAGAAAGTAGTGGCCTGTCCTTTTTGGTTTCCCACCAGCTTATAACCTCGCATAGCCTCGTTAAAAAAATAGAATGCCGAATCCAAATGAAGCAGGTTTGCATGCATTCTTCCTTCCATCTCATAGAATTTTGGAAGCCAATTTTTATCATTACTTGCTTCTGCTATTTTTACTCCGGCTCTTGAGTAGTCCAATGCTTTTTGCATATCGCTACCAAAAGCAATATCTACTAATTGCTTAATGATGTTCAGCTTTTGCGTATCTGTTTTTTCTTTTAGTAATAGAGACTCAAGGCTATCATAAGGCGCTTGCTGACTCATGGCAAGCGAAGGGTACAAAAAAAGCAGGAGAAAAATATATTTCATAATTAAAGGCCTGTTTTTTTATTGGAAAAATTTCTTTTGATAATTTATTTTTATAACGTTTGTATTCGTTCCAGCAACTGCTCTTTCAGTACAGCGCTTAATGGTATAGCCTTTCCGGCTATTACTACATTTCCATCGCCTACTTCATCTATGTGTGAAAGGTTTACAATATAAGATCGGTGTATCCTTACAAAGGGCTGATTTATAAGTTTTTCTTCAATGGTCTTTAAAGTGGTGGTTAATAGAATTTCTTTGCCTTGTGAAAAAATGCGACTGTAATTTCTATCGGCTTCAATGTATAAAATGTCGGAGATCATAATTTTCAGCATCTTATCGCGACATCTTACAAAGATGCGGTCGCTTAGTATAACAGGGTGTTGATCATTCATGGATACTTCCTCTGCACAAGGTTCCTCTTCATTGTTCATTCTGATAATTGCCAGTTCTATTGCACGTTGCAGATCCAGTTGCTTAAATGGTTTGGAAATAAACGCAGCAGGCTTTGTTAGTTTTGCTCTATTAAAGGTGGCCTCATCTGAGTTGGCAGTAAGATATATAATCGGAGTATTGGATAAAGATTGAATGCGCTTTGCTGTTTCTATCCCATCTATACTCCCTTTGAGCTGAATATCTAATAATACTATATCTACATTGTTTTCCTTTAGATGCTGAAGTGCTTCTTCGCCGCGGGGTAGCAAGCCCGTAACTTCATACCCGAGTGTGGATAATTGTAAAGATATCTTTGCCCCAATGATCATTTCATCCTCAACTACCAGAATTCGAACCGGTGTGCCCAAAGTTTACTGTTTTAGTTTTTAATGCTATTCCTTTAAAGTAAAATATTCAGGTGGCTTTGCATAAGATAAGAAGGCCTCATTATTTTGACGGCAGGCGTATTCGTAAAAATTTGAGGTGTTAAATATACAATGAAATATGATATCTTTTTGTACTAAAGAGTGGCTAAATAATTTCTCAATAAACAGAGCTTTAAAAACTGGATGAATATAGACACAAAAAAATTGCAGTGCTTTAGGGTGTTCTTTTTCAAAAAGTATTATTTTGTGCCTACAATAAACATTTTCAGATGAAAAGAGAACTTACATCATGGTACAGCCCTGCATTGGGCAAAGATATGCCTGTAGTTACTTATGGTGATTTTGGTTTTGCACTTTTATTGGTGCCTACTGCCGCCGCAGATTATCTTGAGTACGAAAGATTTTTATTAATAGACACACTCAAGCCTTACATTGAATCCGGAAAAGTAAAAGTTTTTTCGGTAAACAGTATTAATAATGAGAGCTGGCTCAATGATGAAATGGCAGGCGAACACAAAGCTATTAGGCATAATCAATTCAATGAATATATTTTTAATGAAGTAATTCCTTTTATTAAAAACAGTACCTCGCAAGAAACACCCATCATAACCTGTGGTGCCAGTTTTGGCGCACTTCACAGCATGAACCTCTTCCTTAAAAGGCCCGACCTTATTAATGGTGTGATTGCGATGAGTGGGGTATATGATCTGCATGAATATTCCAAAGGGTTTAATGATGATCAGGTGTATTTTAATTCGCCAATGGATTATTTACCCAACCTTAACGATGAATGGTATCTCGATAAAATTCGCAGTAGCCACCACATACACATATTAAGTGGCGGTGGTGATTATGAAGATCCTGAAGCTAGCCGAAAGTTTGCAGGCGTGCTCTACAATAAGGGTATCAATTATGAACTAGATATATGGGGGGCAGATATGAAGCATGACTGGCCTACATGGCGGGCTATGCTGCCTTATTATATTGAAACAAGGTTTTAAGTGAACCATTCTGTCGCGTAATTCGTATTGGCAAAACCTATACAGACAAGTAGATTTTGTAATAAAATTTTTACAAAAAAAAGCTGAAATAATTTTTATTTAATTACTTCTGGTGGTAGCTATCCGATACTATAGCTATATCCATACCCATTCAAGACAGTTTGTAAAGGTGTATTTCAATTTGTTGCCGGGTGTTGGAGACGCCAACCGGTGAGGAGCGCCGTGGGCGGAGTCTTCACCGCCCACAAGCAGTAAGCCAATGCAACAATTTGAAATGCACCCGATTGTAGCACCATCCATAAATAAAAAATTTTTTTCCATACTTCGCAATACATCTTTTTCCACCACCATTTCTATTTTGTAAATTTACCGAATGGAAAAAAAGTTATTTCTGCTGGATGCTATGGCGCTCATATACCGCGCTTATTACTCTATGATCCGTAGCCCGATCATTACCTCTAAAGGGAAAAATACGAACGCTCAATATGGGTTTACCAGCACCCTGTTTGATCTGATAAGGAAGGAAAATCCTACTCACCTTGCTGTAGCGTTTGATACAGCAGCGCCCACCGAAAGGCATACAGATTATGAAGCATATAAGGCTCAAAGGCAGGCAGCTCCAGAAGATTTGTTGGATGCAATACCTGATATAAAAAATATAATTAAGGGCTTCAATCTTCCCGTTATTGAATGTGATGGATACGAGGCAGATGATGTAATCGGTGCACTGGCGCAGCAGGCAGAAAATGAAGGCTATACCGTTTATATGGTAACACCTGATAAAGATTTTGGGCAGCTCGTAACGGATAATATCAAAATTTATAAGCCGGGTTATCAAGGCGGGAATGCAGAAATTTTAGGCAAAAATGAGGTGTGTGCCAAGTGGGGCATAAATGATGTAAAACAAGTGATAGACATATTAGGGTTAATGGGTGATGCGGCCGATAATATTCCGGGTATTGCAGGTGTGGGCGAAAAGACAGCAGCAAAATTATTATCACAGTATGGCACACTCGAAAAAGTATTAGATGATGCAGACAACATTAAAGGCGCATTAGGCGAAAAAATAAGAGCCGGCAAAGAGATGGCTTTGTTGAGCAAAAAACTTGCAACAATTATCACTGAAGTTCCATGTAAGTTTCATGAGGAAGATTTTTGCATCAAAGCGTATAATGTGGATGTACTCAAGGAAATTTTTGCAGAGCTTGAATTTAAAACTCTTGGTAAAAGGGTGCTTGGCGAAGAATACAATGTTTTTTCTACAGAAAAGTCAGTAGTTCAAACAGATTTGTTTGGTAATGCAATAGATGCGCCTAATCAAAGCAAAAAATTGGAGCCTAAAGAGATAG
Source organism: Bacteroidota bacterium (assembly GCA_018268075.1). Lineage (GTDB taxonomy): Bacteria > Bacteroidota > Bacteroidia > Chitinophagales > Chitinophagaceae > Ginsengibacter. The sequence goes on from JAFDXH010000233.1 coordinate 6,320, forward strand.
CAGAGGAAAAGCCAGGGCTGGCAGCGGATAAAAATATCCATAACACCCCACACACTTATCTTATCGCAGAAACGGAATCGGAAATAGACAACTTAATAAAACTTTTAAAAAACCAAAAGGAGGTATCATTTGATACAGAAACTACTTCCATAGATGCAAATGAAGCGGCACTTGTTGGATTTAGTTTTTCTTTTAAGTATGGTGAAGGATATTATGTGCCTTGCCCTGCCGATGATGCAGCTACCCGAAGAATATTAAACCTTTTCAAACCTCTTTTTGAAGATGAATCTATTACATGGGTAGGGCAAAATATTAAATACGACCTACTAATACTAAAATGGTATGGCATAGAAATAAAGGGTAATTTAATGGACACAATGCTGATGCATTATGTGATTGAAAGCGAAGGCCGTAGAAACATGGACTTACTTAGTGCACAGTACCTTGGCTATGTACCGGTTTCTATTACAGAGCTCATTGGCAAAAAAGGAAAGGGCCAGGGCAATATGCGGGATGTGGAGGTACAGCATGCCAAAGAATATGCAGTAGAGGATGCAGATATTACCTTGCAACTCAAACAGGTGTTTGCACCTATGCTTAAGGAAAAAAAAGTAGAAAAGGTATTTTATGAAGTGGAAGCGCCTTTGGTAAAAGTTTTGGCCGATATGGAATTTGAAGGAGTAAAGATTGATATTGATTTTCTAAAGAATTATTCCAAAGAATTAGAAGCAGAAGCTGCCAAATGTGAGGCAACAGTTTACCAGCAGGCAGGTATAAAATTTAATCTTGCTTCACCAAAACAATTAGGCGAGGTGCTCTTTGAGGTAATGCAAATTGGGGGTAAAGGAAAAAAGACAAAGGGTGGACAGCATGCTACCGGTGAGGATGTATTGTTAAAATTGGCAAAAGACAATCCGATAGTAGAGCATATCCTTAATTTTAGGGAGCTCACTAAGCTTAAATCAACATACGTGGATGCTTTGCCTCTATTGGTAAATAAAAAAACAAACAGAGTACATACCTCCTATGGGCAGGCCATAGCAGTTACAGGCAGGCTAAGCAGCAACAATCCCAATCTTCAGAATATTCCTATACGCACTGCGCGTGGGCGCGAGATTAGAAAAGCCTTTGTGCCAAGAGATGCAGAGCATGTGATTATTTCTGCAGATTACTCACAAATAGAATTGCGCATAGTAGCGGCAATAAGTGGCGACGAGGCCATGAGCGAGGCTTTCAGGCAGGGAAAGGATATTCATACTGCCACCGCATCAAAAGTATTCGGTGTGGCTGAGCAGGATGTTACTAAAGAAATGCGGTACCGGGCTAAGAGCGTAAATTTTGGAATTATTTATGGGCAAAGCGCGTTTGGGCTGGCAGAAAATATTGGCGTGAGCCGCACAGAGGCTAAGGAAATAATAGATGCCTACAAAAAAGAATTTTCAAAGATTCAGCAATATATGGATGATACCATACAATATTGTCGCGATAACGGATATGTACAAACGCTAATGGGTCGAAAGCGTTGGCTAAAAGACATTAATTCTTCTAACTGGACGGTACGTGGCTTTGCTGAACGAAACGCAATCAATTCGCCCATTCAAGGTAGCGCTGCAGATATGATTAAGCTAGCCATGATTAACATTCAAAGGGAATTTAAAAAGAAGCAATATAAATCTAAAATGATTCTTCAAGTGCATGATGAATTAGTATTTGATGCTTATAAGCCCGAGGCGGAAGAAATAAAAAATCTAATATTATTTGAAATGAAAAATGCACTAAAACTACCTAATGATGTGCCCGTAGAGGCAGAATTGGGGCAAGGTGAAAACTGGCTGGAGGCGCATTAAGTATTATTGATTGTAAAGTGCCTTATTATAAAATTAATTTTATGAAACCACATTTTATTTATTGCTATGATGCTTATTGCGGTTGGTGTTATGGATTTAGTGAAGTTGTAAAAAAGATAGCTTCTGCATACAAGGGCATTCTTGAATTTGAGGTGTATTCCGGAGGCATGGTGCTGCCCGAAACCCCTGTACCCATCAGCGCTACAGCAGATTATATTAAAAGTGCCTACCCTCGTGTAGAGGAGCTTACTGGCGCCAAATTTGGTGAAGATTATTTATGGCACATCAATCATCCTGATGCCAGTGATTGGTTTCCACATTCTGAAAAGCCTGCAATTGCGCTTTGTGTTTTTAAAGAATACCATCCTGATTTACAGATAAGTTTTGCAGCCGACCTTCAGTATGCACTTCATTTTGATGGCCGCGACCTTACTGATGATGAGGCCTACCGCTTATTGTTAGATAAGTATAATATTCCTGCAGAAGATTTCTATGAAAAATTGCATGAGGAGGCTTATAAAGAGCAGGCTTATTATGAATTTGCGCTTTGCAAACAATTGAATGTTTCAGGTTTTCCTTCTGTATTTATTCAGGTTGCAGAAACAAAGTTTTATCAAATAGCTCAGGGATATACAGATTATGAAAGTTTGAAAGAGCGAATGGATAAGGTGTTGGCTGCCTAATGTGTATCTTCTGAAAACGAGTAATGCTTCGGCTCTTGCAATGACTATACTGTGTTGGGTTGCGAGCATCCACCCGGGTTGCGTCATTGCGAGCAAAAGGAAAGCGTTTTGTAGCGTCAAATCGTTATTTGCGAAGTAATCTCATTGAGCAGCGTTTTGAGATTGCTTCGTGCCTCGCAATGACGGTGCAGTGTTAGGTTGCGGATTGCGGCGTTGTGTACTGTGCTACTTGCGAGTTGTGCATGTTGTAACTCACATGGGTTGCGAGCATCCACCCGGGTTGCGTCATTGCGAGCAAAAGGAAAGCGTTGTGTAGCGTCAAATCGTTATTTGCGAAGCAATCTCATCGAGTAGCGCTTAGAGATTGCTTTGTGCCTCGCAATGACGGTACGGTGTTGGGGTGCGGATTGCAGCGTTGTGTACTGTGCTACTTGCAAGCCGTGCATGTTGTAACTCACTTGGGTTGCGAGCTATACACCTTGATATCGTCATTGCGAGCAAAAGGGAAAACGTTGTGAAGCGTCAAATCGTTATTTGCGAAGCAATCTCATCGAGTAGCGTTTTGAGATTGCTTCGTGCCTCGCAATGACGGTGCAGTTTTGGGGTGTCGATTGCGGCGTTGTGTACTGTGCTACTTATGAGCTGGGCATGTTGTAACTCACATGGGTTGCGAGCATCCACCCGGGTTGCGTCATTGCGAGCAAAAGGAAAGCGTTGTGAAGCGTCAAATCGTTATTTGCGAAGCAATCTCATCGAGTAGCGTTTTGAGATTGCTTCGTGCCTCGCAATGACG
>JAFDXH010000234.1 GCA_018268075.1 Bacteroidota bacterium
CAAGTTTTTCGCTGTGCTTATCCAGGCGTTGTTCAATCTCATCTTTTATTTTTGCTAAACATTCCAAAATCGTTTGACGTTCTTTTTGGGAAATATGCAGGGCTTCATTCGTGTCGTAAGAGAAAAAGGAGAAGTTGTTCATCTCTTTTGCCAAAGATGTTCCCCTAAAAATATCGGGATAAAAAAGCAATGCATGCCCTTTGGGCTGAAACTTTTTACCATCATTTTCAAGCATCAACACCTGACCGGGGCCAAAGAAAATCAATGTTCCTTCCTGGTAGTCATAATATTCTTTACCGTATTTAATGTCGCCACAATTTACATCCTTTAAAAACACGGCATAGAACCCGAAATTCAAGTGGCCATGTATGAGTGGTTTACTATTTGAAAAATCAATAACGCTGACCAAAGGATGCAGTGTTTCAGCGCCAACCAGTTCATTATAATCGGCTACATGATTGAGTTGAGTGATACCTTTCATAATTTCTTCTATTTGAAAATTTTAATTCAATGTCTAAATTACAATTTGCCGCAAAGGTAGCAATGCCTATTGGTGGTAATCAGTGAAAATGGTAATCAATTCCGTGATTTATATAAAGATTACTTTGATAATGTAGCCGAACTTTGCAGTATGAATAATAAGATAGAATAATAATGAAAAATTTATTAATCATTATTGCTGCAATACTTGCTATAAGTACATCTTGTAACAATTCAAAAAAAGAAAATAATATGGAAACAACAGGCTTATAAAGGGAGCGCAATTTTAGTAAATGTCAAACATAAAAATTAAACAAAAATGAATTACGTAACGTTAAACAACGGAGTAGAAATGCCCATTTTGGGCTATGGTGTGTTTCAGGTAAATCCTGAAGAATGTGAACGCTGTGTAACCGATGCCATCAGCGTAGGCTACCGCTCTATTGATACCGCACAGGCGTATCAAAATGAAGAAGGCGTGGGAAATGCAATTAAAAAAAGCGGTATTCCCCGCAACGAATTTTTCATCACCACAAAGGTCTGGATTTCCAATGCAGGTTATGAAAAAGCAAAAGCATCCATTGATGAATCGCTTAAAAAACTGCAAACAGATTATATAGACCTGCTGTTGATTCATCAACCTTTTGGCGATTATTACGGAACCTATCGCGCTATGCAAGAAGCCTATAAAAACGGGAAAGTTCGTGCTATTGGTGTCAGCAATTTTTATCCGGATCGTTTTATTGATATTGCCGAATTTAATGAAATAAAGCCAGCGATAAACCAAGTGGAAACCCATGTTTTCAATCAGCAAATCAAGCCACAGGAATTCATGCGGAAATATGGCACGCAACTGATGTCGTGGGGACCTTTTGCCGAAGGAAAAAATGATTTTTTTACCAATGAAACTTTGAAAAATATTGGGGATAAATACAGCAAATCAGTAGCACAGGTCGCTTTGCGTTTTCTGATACAACGAGGCATTGTAGTGATTCCCAAATCGGTAAACAAAGAACGAATGGAACAAAACCTAAACGTTTTTGATTTTGAACTTTCACAGGATGATATGAATACGATTGGCAAATTAGACCAGGCAGAAAGTTTATTCTTCTCACACTACGACCCTTCAACAGTGGACTATTTGGTGGGATTGGGGAAATAAGGAAGACTGTTGTATACATGATCTGCCACAATAGCATCAACCAATTTTATTATGAATACAAAAAAAGAAATAGTAGTATTAACAGGCGCAGGCCAGTTGGGAATGGCCATCGTTAGAAGAATGGCTTATGGAAATAAAATTTTCATTGCCGATTGGAAAATGGAAAATGCAGAAACCATTGCCAAAACTTTGAAAGAAGCCGGATTTGATGCCGTACCTTTTAAAGTTGACATTTCTTCAAGAGCTTCCATTATCGAACTCATCGAAGCGGCACAAAAGGAAGGAGAAATTTCAATGTTGGTCAATGCCGCAGGACTTTCGCCCAGCCAATCTACCAAAGAACATATTTTGCAGGTTGATTTGTACGGTACGGCAGTGCTGTTGGAGGAATTTGGAAAAGTGATTAAACCAGGCGGCTCGGGCGTTACCATTTCAAGTCAATCCGGTTACCGGATGCCTGCGTTATCTGCGGATGAAGATCGGTTATTGGCAACTACGCCCACTGAAGAATTGTTACAGCTGGAAATCTTGCAATCAGAAAACATCAAAGATACCTTACACGCTTACCAAATGGCAAAGCGTTGCAACGGGAAAAGGGTGATGGCAGAAGCCGTAAAATGGGGCGAACGTGGTGCAAGAATCAACGCCATTTCTCCGGGCATCATCATCACACCACTGGCTTTGGATGAGTTAAACGGTCCAAGAGCTAATTTCTATAAAAATATGTTTGCAAAATCACCGGCAGGCCGTCCGGGTATGGCCGATGAAGTAGCCAATGTAGCAGAATTATTGATGTCGGAAAAAGGCGCATTCATCACCGGTTCGGATTTTCTAATTGATGGCGGTGCCACGGCATCGTATTTCTATGGGCCGCTTCAACCCGGAACCAATTAAAAAGCTTTCATAGTTCATTCTTTTTATAATGGCTGATTTTCGAATTTCTTAAAGACAATATTTTAAAATGTTAAACA
>JAFDXH010000235.1 GCA_018268075.1 Bacteroidota bacterium
ATTTACTTTCCGATACAAAACTTACTAAAAATATAATCCAGCCTATCTTCATTAGTAACCTCCCCTGTGATGCTGCCAAGATAATAGAGGCAGCGATTCAGATGCACAGATAAAAGGTCGCCGGAAATGTTTTGGTGCAAGGCTTCATTTACCTCTGAAAGGCTTGCAGCTATTTCAGATAATGCCTCATAATGGCGTGCATTGGTTACAATCAAGTTTTCTGATTCCAAAGCTTGACCACCAGCCATTTTGAACAACATATCTTCAACTGTTTTTATACCCAACTTCTCTCTGGCTGAAATATATAGATGATTTTTCAACAACCCTGGCTCATTGGCTATTTGATGCTCCGCTTTGTTACCTACTACCAGTAAGTTACTACAAAATTGCCCGATACTTTTGACAACCTCAGCAACTTCTTTCTCCTTCATCTCATTTACATCGTATAAATAAAGTACAATATCCGCTTTCATCATTTTCTCTTTACTTCTCTCTATACCCATTGTTTCAATTTCATCCTGCGCATGATCTCTGATACCTGCAGTATCTATTAATCTAAACAATATCCCCTTGATGTTAATCACCTCCTCTATCGTATCGCGGGTAGTGCCTGCGATATCACTTACTATAGCACGGCTTTCATTCAAAAGTGTATTTAAAAGTGTGGATTTGCCAGCATTGGGCTTACCCACAATTGCTACACTTATCCCGTTTTTAATCACATTGCCAAGAGCAAAAGAATTCTTTAGTTCATTTATTTCTTGAGAAATTTTTGAAACCAAATTTAAAAACTTTTGCCTATCAGCAAATTCAACATCTTCCTCACTAAAATCCAACTCAAGTTCTATCAATGAAGAAAACTGAATAAGTTCCTCTCTCAACTCATGAAGCACCTTAGCAAAACCGCCGCGCATATTTTTTATTGCAGCATTTTGCGAAGCCCGGGTATTACTCGCTATCAGATCACCTACGGCTTCTGCTTTAGTTAGATCCATCTTTTTATTTAAAAAGGCCCTTTGGGTAAATTCGCCAGCCCTTGCCAAGCGTGCTCCGTTTTTTATTAATGCATTTAAAATCTGCTGCTGCACGAAAGGCGAACCATGGCAACTAATTTCGATAATATCTTCACCTGTATAAGAATGTGGAGATTTAAAAAGTGAAAGCACTACTTCATCTAGTATCTGTTCACCATCTTTCAGATAGCCCACATGCAGTGTATTACCTGGCTGTTCCTTTAGGTTTTTTGAATTAAAAAATTGCTGCACCAAATCAAATGATTTATCACCACTAATACGGATTACACCAATAGCGCCAATGCCTGGTGGAGTAGCTATTGCAGCTATGGTGTCGCCCCAGTCTGAAAGTCTTGAATGCATAATGCCAAAGGTGGGAATAAAAAGAGAATTAATATTATAAAATTAAAACAACATACCAATATCCCCACCAAGCAAGTAGCACTACGCAATCACAATACAGCATAAAATAAGTAAACCCTATTGCGCAGATATATTATTCAAGTCGCCTGAATCAGGATTAACGATTGCATAATGCACTACGTCATTAATTTTTATTTCATTCAAAATTCGAACTATTTGAGAATAATTAGCTTCCGCTAATGGTTTGATGATCACAAAAAAATCCTTTTGTAATATTTTACTCCTTTTTTCAAGCAGGATATCTTGTGTTCTATTCATATCTACCGGCCCAATTATACTTTTCGAACCTCCGTAATAATAATAAAACCTATCACTACCGGCAGGCAAAAGTATAAGTGCACCTGATTTTTTGATCAAAGTAGAATCTGCGGAATCTTTAGGCATCACCAAATTAAGCACCTTATTCTCCGAAATAGTGGTAGTGAATATAAAGAAAGTGATTAATAAAAATCCCAGATCCACCATTGGGGTCAAATCAATTTTCAAACCTGAGCGGGGTATCTTGTTCTTCGTGTGTGCATTTCTGTTATTGATAATAATTTCCGCCATATTATTCTATTTATTTTTGATCAGTTATAGTCAACTATTTCAAAAAAAAAGATCATTCATCTTCACTCAACAAAGTAATAGGCTGAGTACGATAGGCACTTACTTTATGTCCATTTTGCATTGCAGGTATCCACCGAGGGCCACCCTTAATTACCTTCACCGCCACTGCTGCCAACCGGGTATGCTGCATAGTTACAGCATGCACATCGCTTACTTCCCCATACTTATTTACTATAAATTTTACAAGGCAGGTTCCATAATCTGAGTTAGTAAATTGATCCTGACTTTGCTCAATCGTTCTCTTCAAATATTTGCTCCATTCACTAATTCCACCGGGAAAAGAAGCTTCAATTTCGACAGTTATTCTTACAGAATCCTCTGATTCATGATGGATAGCTGGCGCTGCCAATATATTAGATCCTGGAATGTTTTCCGGTGGGCCAATGATGTCTATAGTGGGCTTACCCTCAGACACAATAAAGCCTGACTGAGCATTTTCAATCTCTCTGATGTCCGGTGGAGGTAAAGGGTTGGTGTTGTCTTTCACAATAATTGGGGTAGCATTATGAACTGTTTTTACAGCAACAGGCACCGCTATTTTTTTGACAATGGGAATACTAATTTTATCTGGTGGCGATATAACTGTAGTAACATTTGGCGGGCTTTCAGGTATCACAAATGAAGTATCATTTGGCTCATTTTGCAGCAAAAACAAAGTAGCCATTATTGCCAGAAAGCTCAATAAGATAAGAAGCGATACCCCCAGCCTTTTGTTATAAGATTTTCGCAAATCATAAGCTCCATAAGCTTTGTTTCTATTTTCGAACAGGATATCCAAAAAAGAGGAAGTAAGTATTTGAGACGCTTGCATAAAATTGATTTGAACCTAAGACGCACAAATCAAATTTTTCCATATAAACTTTTTTGGGTGAATGCTACTCCCCACTTCGCTAACATCGCCACTCCTTTCACCATCCAACAGTTGATTCTGGCTAAAATCAAATTTGGATAACTTTTTGTGGTAAAATTCTCAATAATAGAAATTAATAATTTTCATTTAAAAGCGATCACTATGGAATTCAATGTATTAGAAACCGTAAAAAAATATTTCTCTGGCGAGCTACCCAATCAGGTAGCCAACTCTCTGGATGAATCTGGGAAAAATATTTCAACCGCTATGGAAATGGCTATCCCCACAGGTTTGGCAGCCATTCTTCATAAAGTGCACTCATCGGAAGCGGGAGCAAATCTGGTATATAGTCAAGCAAAAAATGCAATCACCCATTTAGATGCAACCCCCAATGTTGGGCACCTGCAGGAGTTTGATGAAGGTGATGCGGATATAAAAAATTTGTTGGGGAATAAAGAAAATGAAATAGCATCGGTAATCTCTAAATATTCAGGAATCTCAAAAATTTCATCTGAAAAAATATTTTCTCTCATACTTCCTGCCACATTGGGTTTTTTGGGCAAGTATGCTATTCAAAACAATCTTTCTGCAAGTGGGCTTTCCAACTACCTTAAAAACGAAAAAAACAATATCCTCTCGGCAATACCTCCTGAAGTATCTGCAATGCCGGGGTTCTTCAAATTTGAAGGTGCAAGCCCAAAGGTTATTGCTACCACTCACGAAGTAGTAACCCGAAAAAAACAACGAACCTGGGTGTTTCCGATTATTTTGATTCTTGCCGTCTTAGCACTTCTTATCTGGCTCAGCACACGGCACAGCCCAGAGGAAGGCGCCTTGTCGCAGGTAGATACCTCTAAAATGACAGCTACAGATACCTCCCAAAATAACACTATAAATTCTTTGCCTTCCAAAGAAAATATTAAAGTACTGTTACCCAATGGTAAAGAATTGAATGCCTACAAAGGCGGCATTGAAGATCAGTTGGTTACTTTTTTAAAAAGTGATTGGAAATCGCTAAGCGATGATTCCCTAAAAAACAAATGGTTTGATTTTGACAACCTCAATTTTAATACAGGAAATGCCATCATCACACCAGGCAGCGAGCCACAGTTGAATAATATAGCCGAAATTTTAAAAGCCTTTCCGGATGCGAAAATTAAGATAGGCGGGTACACAGATATATCAGGCACTGCTGCAGACAATATGAAACTCAGTCAGGCGAGAGCAAATGCCGCCAGGGATGCTTTGGCAAAAAGAGGCGCTGGTAGTCAGGTAGTTTCGGCCGAAGGCTATGGATCGCAATATGCAACCCACGCTGCAAATGAGCCAGATGAGGTGCGTGCATTGGATCGGCATGTATCTGTAAGTGTGCGCAAGAAATAAATATTATTGACCTACTAAAAGGTTGATGAATCATGACAATCCACTACCATTCTGAATTATAAATTAGTTCAAACTTACGAGGCGTTATAACTAACCATTAACCATTATCAATTAACCATTCACAATTATCAATTAACAATTAACCATTACCCAATAACTTGGCACAATTTTTAAAGCTATCTTTTACAAAATATTATTCAATCAAAAAAGATAAGCTATGTTACGTATTTTAAAAGTGTTTGCAGCAGGTGTAGCCTTAGGTATATTATTTGCACCGCAAAGCGGAGAAAAAACACGAAAAAGATTAAGAAAATTATTTAGTGATTATAAAGAGGATGCCAAAGATTATATGTTAGATGTAGCTGATGGTGTAGAATCAAAAATGAAATCAGCAAAGAAAGCCGTCAAAAAATTATAAACATCATTTTCTTAAATTACAAATGGGCAGCTAACCTTTGCCCATTTTTTGTTTCATTATTAAGTATTTTGATTTGCCGCGCTATCGCTCATTCCGATAGAAACCAACATCAGGATAATTCAGATTGCATAAGAGTATTCATACACAAGATTTTATTAAAAGCATCCCGCCTCAATAAAATATTCTGACGAAAGGTTTTTAAATTAACTTCTTCAAATTCAAACTCATAAATTTGTTTAAATTAAAAATGAAGAGCATCCGGCTGAAGTGTTTTTTATGATCTCTTTATTGAACAATATTTTTTATGAAGAAATTACTGAGACCAATTGCTGCTCTACTAATTTATTTTGCTTTGAACAATAGCCGTGCATTTGCCTGGGGGCCTGAAGGCCATGCAATAGTTGGCCGTATAGCAATGCATTATCTAACACCCGATACTCGGCAGAATGTTTTGAATATACTCAATGGTATGCCTATTGATACCGCAGCTAATTGGATGGATAATATAAAATCAAACCCTATCTATGATTTTATGAGGCCATGGCACTACCTCGATGCACCTAAGGGCGAAGAGTACACAGATAAGGTTGGCGATAATCTCTTGAACAGGCTACGCTTAGCCTATTCAGAGTTAGAGCACAAACAAGTTTATTGCAGCGATCAAATTAAAATGGATCTGCTGATATTGATTCATCTGATAGGCGATATGCACCAACCTCTACATGCCGGATATAAAGAAGATTTTGGTGGCAATAGCGTAATGGTACAATACGACACTTTAAAAAATCACAATCTGCATCGCTTTTGGGATGAAGATATTATTGGCTTATGCAACATTACAGACTCTGCATGCCTTGCATTAGCCAATGGGAATACACTCCCCTCCATTCCGGTAGATTTTATAGGCTGGTTAAAGGATAGCAGGTCAATACTTCCAGAAGTGTACGATTACCCGGGATTTATTTTATCCACGGCTTATATGCAAAAAAGTGCAAAAACCGTAGAGGCGCAGCTTTTAAAAGCCGGACAAAGATTGGCCACAGTACTCAATATTTTATTTTCCAGCCCTGCAAAAATTCTTGATTACAATGTATTAATCAAAGGATATAAAAATGGAGTTTCAGTAGAAGATGCCGCAAACGCTATCGGCAAGGCCGTTACCATGGTAGGCAGAGTGACCAATGTGCGACAAACTACCGCCACTACACAGATAATGCTAAAAGGGGCTGATGAAAATAAATATGTTCTGATTGTAGTTTTTGAAAAAAACTATCGTAATTTTTCAAAGCCCTTATCCGAACTATTTAGAAATAAAAATATTGAGATAAAGGGATTTCTGAAAGATTATAATGGCAATCCGGAAATCATTTTGGATAATGAACAGATGGTTAGATATATAGATAACCTGTAGGTAAAAAAGGAAGTTGAAAAATAAAAAAAAAATAGTCTATTAAAATTTGGCATCATAATTATGCGAATAACACCGCAGTATGCCTAAAAAAGACTTAAGATTACTCGGTAAAATTATTGATGACAATACAGTAAATTCCATTGGCATTTCAACTGCAATTTTTCAATCAAACACTTATAAGTAATGCAACCAGATAATGAAAATTTTTCTACCAGTAAGTTACCTTTAACCATTCGTAGGTCTATAGAGTTTATAGGAATTTTTTTTCTTGCTACAGCCATGGTAGCAGGCCGCTCAATAGTGGCCCCATTACTCACAGCAGTATATGCGGGCATGGTAATACTTCCGATACTCAGATTCCTCAAAAGACGGCATTGGCCCGAATCAATAGCCATAAGTGCAGCGCTATTAATACTGATAATAGGGATTGCATTAATTGTCTGGTTTTTTTCTATTCAAGTGGGCAATCTCATGGCAGATCTATCAACTATTAAAGAAAATATTTTAATTCATTTAAAAAGCCTAAGTACTTGGATAAATAATAAAACTCATTATTCTACAGATAAACAATTAGAATTGTTAAGTGAGCAAAGTAGTAAATTCTTAAATAATGCCGGAACCATCGCATCTGGTGCGTTCTCATCCATTTCTTCCACCATCATTTTTGTTGGCCTTTTACCAATCTATATTTTTCTTATTTTATTTTATAGAAATCTGCTGCTGCGTTTTGTATTTATGTGGTTTCCTACCAAAAGCCATTCCCGCGTGCATGAGGGTATCAGAGAAACTGAAAGCATTATCAAAAGCTATCTGGTAGGCCTTTTAATACAGATCAGTTATATCACTATTTTATTAGGTGGTGGGTTAATGCTGTTTGGAATAAAGCACGCATTACTGATAGGGATTATTTTCGCCCTATTAAACCTGATACCTTACATAGGTGCTTTATTTGGAAACATTATTGGAGTATTGCTCACACTCACAGCTTCGCAAGACCTTTCTCCAGTAATAATTGTACTCGTCACAATAGCAGTAGTACAGTTTCTCGATAATAATATTTTGATGCCTCGAATAGTAGGCAGCAAGGTAAAAATAAATGCCCTGGCATCTATTGTTGGTGTTATTATCGGCGGTAGCCTTGGTGGTATTGCAGGTATGTTTTTATCATTACCCACCATAGCGGTTTTAAAAATAATTTTTGACCGTACAGACAATATGAAACAATGGGGGATTCTGTTAGGCGACGAAATACCAACAGAAACCCCCATGTGGAATTTTATGAAGAAGGCAATTAATAAACCGAAGGAAGATAAAAAATAATTCCCCGGTTTAAGAGCCCTTCACTTATGAATCTGTATTCTTAGGCTTTAAAGCATCCTTAAGCCTGTCAACAAGATCCTGCAAATGAAGTTTGGACATTTGATCGGTAGTACGCGGCAGAGCAGCCTGAATCTCAGAAATCAATTGTCTTATATGCCCTTTTATAATTGAAAGGCCATCATTATCTTCAAGGGAAGGCATAGGTGCTACTGGGCCTCGCATTGCTACAGTTGCTGCTTTCTGAGGTTTCAATAAATCTGCCAAACGGCTCACATACAATTTCTGCAGATTGCGCCTGTAAATATCTATTGGCTGGCTGGTACGCAATTCACTAAAAATCCCTTTCTTTAAATCATTTAATAAAGAGGAAACAGTATAAGCATTTTTAGAATCAAACATTTCGAAAGAAAGTAGATTATTGAAAACCCGTGAACTCAATACACTGTTGATGGTACTGCTTTGTAGGCTTGAAATTACATTCAGGTTATCTACCCCAGTGTAAGAAAATAGTTTCTTATCTATAAGCCAAGTAGGAGTAGTAAAAAGTTGTGCCTGTAAGAAATCTACTGCTTCTTTTTGCCTTTCGCGAGGCGTGAATTTGTAAATTATTTTAGCTTGCTCATTGTAAGAAGGTGTTGTTTCTATGCCACCTATATTTTTTCTTACATGGCCCATATACCTTCCAAACTGCTGGGTAAGTTGGGTATATATTTCATCGGCATTATCATACCCTGTGTTCGGCTCCTTAGTCCATTGCATGATATTAGGCAATATACGTTTCAGATTTTTGATACCATAAGCGCTTGCTGTCATAGCATTATCACCAAGGTCTTCATTCTGATCTCTTGGATCATTAGGATCACTTTCTGTTCCAAAAAACAATCTTGGATTTTTTGTTAGGCTATCACTTACTATTTTATTTAAATAACCTTGCTCAGCTTCTGCTGAGTGAAATTGAGGTAACCACTTATAGCCCCATTCGATTGCCCACTTGTCATATTCACCTATGTGAGGGTACATACCATAGTCGCCAATACTATCTTCCGGTTGCGCTACATAATTGAACCGGGCATAATCCATAATAGAAGGTGTGTGGCCGTGCTTTTTCAACCAGGCTTTATTCCTTAAATCCTCAACAGGTATGGTAGAAGAAGAACCATAATTGTGGCGCAAACCCAAGGTATGCCCTACTTCATGTGAAGATACAAAACGGATCAACTGCCCCATCAGGCTATCGCTAAATACCATTTTCCTTGCACGCGGATCAGAAGGTGAGGCTTGTATTAAATACCAATTGCGCACAAGCTCCATTACATTATGGTACCAATTAATATGCGTTTCCATAATCTCGCCACTTCGAGGATCATTTACATTCGGGCCACTGGCGTTGGCTATATCAGATGGTTTATATACTATAGCAGAGTTGCGGGCATCATCAAGGCTCCAGGTAGTATCGCCCACCGGCGCTTCTTTGGCTATGATTGCATTTTTAAATCCTGCCTGCTCAAAAGCCTGTTGCCAATCATTTACACCTTGTATTAAATAAGGTACCCACTTTGCCGGAGTAGCAGGGTCTATATAAAAAACAATAGGTTTCTTAGGCTCTACTAATTCACCTCTCTTATATTTTTCAACATCTTCCGGTTTCGGCTCAAGGCGCCACCTAACTGCCATGGATATACGCTTTACCCCTTGCGGATTCGCATCAAAATCTACAGTAGAAGTAGTGAAATACCCTACACGTGGATCAAAATATCTTGATTGCATAGGTACTACCGGCAATAAAACCATAGAGCTATTTAGTTCATAACTTGCAGGCTCTGCAGATCCCGACATCGGATTGCCGGGTTGCGGCGCTGCTGCTTTTACATAAGTCTTAAAGGTGCGAATCTCTATATTCATAGGAAACGCCTTCAGGTATTGAATGTAAGATCTGTCTGGCAATAAATTGGTCAGTGAGAACACCTTTTTCAGCCGGCTATCAAAGAAAAATATATCATTATCTCCATTGATATATTTGGTAATATCTATTACTACACCATCATTATTTTTTGAAAATGCTTGGATATCAAAAGATGCCTGCAAGGGCTGAAGATTACTGTTCAAAAAGGAACGGTACATCCCATTCTTAGAGGAATCTGAAGATACCTCACCAAAGGAAATAGTTTTAAGAAAAATCTTATTATCAGGGCCCTTCTCAAACTGGATCACCTGCTTACCAATCTGATCGCCACCATATCCCATCATGGATACACGATTGCCGGCAGCAGCTTTTGAAATCCTGTTTACCACAAGTATATCTCTATTCAACAAGGAATCAGGTATTTCAAAAAAATAATTTTCATCTACTTTATGCACCTTGAAAAACCCATTGGCTGTGATAGCCTTAGAGGTAATTACTTTGTCGTAAGGCTTGGGGCCTTCTTCCTTTTTAGGCGGCATCTTGCTTTTAGTAGTATCACCTGCCTGAACGGTTGGTGCACTACCCGGCAACTTCTTTTGTGCAGAGAGGTTTGTAGCTGTGATTATCAAAACTACAATTGCAATAAATGGCTTTAGTATTCGCATAGTAATGGTTTCAATTTTTTTGGCTGCAAAATTAAAATATCTCCCTGTTTAGCCATCTAATAAATGTCGAATGGTAAAATGCTTATTTAAGATTAATTACCCACCCGCTTTAAGTCTAAGTTTCCTCTTCATAGCCAGATAAATCACCATATATTATAGTCAAAATACTGATAATGCCGCCCCTGTTGAATAATCAAATCATTCTAAAAAATGTTTACGATCATGCTATTTTTGTCTATTAAAATTTAACTTTAATTTGTTCCTTCTTCTATTTACATCTCTTGATTATAGAAAATTGGGATTATTATTTGTATGCCTTTTTTCATGTTCTTTTTTTTAAAAAGCAGGAATATTTTTTTCACCAAATACTTTTAAAAATGATACGCTCAAAAAATTGGTGGTTGATAACTTTACGAGGGCTTATTTTTTTCTTTATTGGCCTTTATCTATTAAGGTTTCCAATTAGCGGCATGCTGGGCCTGATAGTTTATGGAAGTGTTTTGCTATTTCTTTCAGGCATGATCATTATCATTTTCGCCTTCACCACACGAAGGCTGCACAAGAATTGGCTGTGGCAATTGCTGGAAGGCTTGTTAGATATAATTGTAGCAGCTATCCTTTTGTCAAATATCGGGTTAACAGCACTAACCCTTCCTTATATTTTTGCCTTCTTTGGAATACTTACCGGTATTTTCTGGATCATGGAATCAATTTCGTTTAAGCAAAACAATTATCGCTTTTGGGGCGTAGCGCTGTTAGCAGGGTTATTTAGTATTATCGTGGGTATTCTTATTGCTTACCGCCCGTTTCTTGCCTCACTTACCATTGTTGGCATTATTGGAATTATGTTTATAGTTCAGGGATTATTTCTAATGTTATTCTCTTTAGTGGTGAGTAAAAAAGAGTGAAACAGGATAGCGCTACGCTAAAAATAAGCTACCAGCCTAAATGCAATGAGCTCACACTTATGAGCATGAGAAAAATATCAGTGATTTGATTCAGCTTTTTCAATAGCTTCAGCTATTTTTTTATTTTTTACCCGAAGGCTTTTTGGAATTCGTTCTTCATCGCCCAATAATATTCCCAAAGACTGAAGGTACTTTACCCTGTCAAAAACCACCTTAGCTATCGCCATGTAAGGAATAGATAAAAACATACCCGGAATTCCCCACATCAACTCGCCAATTACTACACCTAATATTACCATTAAAGGATTTATTTTCACCAGCGACCCAATAATTTTTGGCATTAAAAAATTACTGTCAATTAAATGAATACAAACGATTACTATTCCGAAGTATAATGCATGCGCTGAGTCCACAGTGGCAAAAGTGATAGCAGCACCTATAGCCAATGCAGAAAATATTCCTACATAAGGTATCAGGTTAAAAACGCCTACAATCAGTGCAAGCAGGAATACATACTTGATACCCATAATTTCAAAAATAATAAAGCTGACTACTATCAAAATAGTCATTTCAAAAAACAATCCGGCAATATATTTTCCAATAATGTTCTTTACATTTTTTGAAATATCATAAATCACCTCTTTGTTTCTTTCAGTAAATGTAGCCACTACAAATTGCATCCAAAGCCTTCTGTAGATTAAAATAAACAAGGTATAGATAATGATAAAAACCAACCTCAGCACTATAGAAGAAACAGACAGAACTGTTTGCTCAAGAATGCTGCCGCCTGAGTCTAATACTTTTTGTGCACTCTTATTCAGGTACTCTGTCTGATTTTGAATATTCACATGAAAAGATGAAGCCAGCCAATGCTGAATATTATCAAATAATCCCAACAACTGCGATTGCAATAACGGCCACTCTTTTCCCAAATCGCCAATCTGAGAACCTAATGCATAAAAAATAGCTGAGATAACTATCAGAAGAAGTATCACGGAAATTATAGCCGCTATTGATCTGGAAAATCGCAATCTGCTTTCCATAATATTGGATAGAGGTAGCAATAGCAATGATATGATGAATGCAAATGCTAAAGGGAGAAGCACTTCTTTACCTATTATAATTAAGAACCCGCCACCTATCAAAATAACTATGATACATGCCAACCTGATATACGCAGAAAGCACAAAACTTTTCATGGAATTTTTAATAGCAATTTAGTTATTTAGCGCTCTATCTGTTCCATTTTTTTCTTTTCCAGTCATAAAATAATAATGCAACAGATAGAACAATCATTCTGAATAATTTGGCAAAATTATTTCAACAAATCCAGCAGCTTCCACATTTTTCTTCTCGTATCGTTACCACTCCCATTGTAGTTATTTACAATAAATGCAAAGGTATATTCCTGCCCACTTTTACTTTTTACAAATCCGGTATAACTTATCACACCATTTATGGATCCGCTTTTCATCTTTATATCGTTGATCACCGGAAAGGCATCGTAATAGGCATCAAACCAGCTTTGCTTTTTTGCATACATTAATACTTTTACCAGATCATCTGTAGTAATACGGTTGCCAGGCGACAACCCGCTTCCATCCTGCATATTAAGGGCATAGTTATCTATTCCTTGTTTTTCCCAAAAGCTTTTCACTACTTTAAGTCCACCACTTGTAGTTGATGATTTTCCTTCAATGCCTCCCAAAGTTTTCAACAATGCTTCTCCATAAAGATTAATGCTCTTTTTCAAAAACCAGTAGGCAATACTGTCTAAATGCGGCGAGGTATATTCAAAAAAATAATCAGGCTTCACATTAGTTGTCACTATACTTTTATAATTGGCTGCTATGTTTTCAAAAGGCTGATTTTTAATTGCAGATTGCAAGGTGATTGCTAATTGGTCTTCTGGCTGTGGCATAGAACCCGATATTGTAAAACTATTTTCATTTACCGGAATAGTACCTCGTACATAACCATTGGGTTTATTAAATGGCAAATAAATATAGGTGTTATCTCCACTACCCTTTTTCTCTGAAGTAACAAGACATTCTAAATTAAGGCCATAAACATTTGCAGGCATGGTTGATATCATTTTCACCGTATCCCCAATTTTGCTTCCGGATTGCAACTTCAGGTCGTATTGATTTTCGCGCCAGTTGAGCGCGCGTGCCCCTGCGCCATAATAATTTCCAATGTCCTGCCATATCCAACCATCAGGCGTTACTTCGCCCGGCCATTCATTCAGGTCAACAATAACATTACCGGTAAAATCCTTTATCCCCTTGCTGAGCAAAGCATTTTTAAAAGTCTCAATGATTTGATTGTCCTTTGTTTGTGCATAGCGCCAGCTACCCAGCGTAGGATCGCCAGAGCCTTTGATATATACATCGCCATGCAGTATGCTGTCCTTAATCTTACCGCCGATACCCAAAAAGGTTTTGTAAGAAAAATCCTTACCCAGCAAAGCAAAAGCTGTTGCAGCGGTTATTGTCTTTTGGGTACTTGCCGGCGCCAGTCCTGTTTGTGTGTTTACTTCCGTCACCGTTTTTCCGGTGGTATTATTAATTACAAAAAGGCTAATCGTAGCATGCTTAAAATCTGCATCACCTGCAAATTTTGAAAATGCTGAATTGAATGCGGCATCAGACACCTGGCCAGTAGCATTCAATGCAAAACCTAATACGGTAGGAAATAAAAAACAATAAAAAAATATTTTCATAATTGATTCATCTTAAAAATAAAAGTAGATTGTAAAAATATTCAAACATATTGATGAAGTATCAAACTAAATTTGAAAAAAAAAAAATTGAAAAATACAGAAGCTATAATAGTAACCATAGGCGATGAATTATTAATAGGCCAGGTAATAGACACTAACAGTAGCTGGATGGCACAGCAATTAAATGCCGCTGGCATTTTGGTAAAAAAGCGCATATCCATTGGCGATAGCGAAACTGAAATTGTTGCCACATTAACTCTTACTAATAAAGAGGCCGATATAGTTTTAATTACCGGTGGCCTGGGCCCTACATCTGATGATATCACCAAGCAGGTACTTTGCAAATATTTTAAAGGGAAAATGATTACTGATCAGCTTGCATTAGAAAATGTGAAGCACCTTTTTACCAATATCTATAAGAAACCTGTAAGCGAGGTAAACCTAAGGCAGGCAGATGTACCTGATGTATGTACCGTAATTCAGAATACAAGAGGGTCTGCACCAGGCATGATATTCCATTCTGAAGGCACCATTTTTATCAGCATGCCCGGTGTGCCTTATGAAATGCAGGGTATCATGAGCGAGGCTATTCCTATCTTGAGGGAAAGATTTCAGTTGCCCGGTATTTTTCATCGCAATGTACTTACGGCCGGCATTGGCGAATCTGCCCTTGCCGAATTAATTGTTGATTTTGAAAAGAAGCTCCCATCCGAAATAAAGCTCGCCTATCTGCCTGCCTATGGAATGGTACGGCTACGCTTGAGCACTACAGGGTTTGATCTGGAAAAAACAGAGAAAAAAATAGAACAATATTTTCAAAATTTACTATTACTCGTACATCCTTTTTTAGTCACACCTACCGACAAGCCAATGCAGGAAGTACTGGGCCAGCTTTTATTAAAATTAAATCTGACAGTATCTACCGCCGAAAGTTGCACCGGTGGAACGATTGCAGGTTTGATAAGCAGCGTACCCGGCGCTTCTCAATATTTTGAAGGAAGCATTGTAAGCTATTCTTATGCCATCAAAGAAAAATTATTGGGAGTAAAGCATAAAACGCTGGAAGAATCTGGGGCAGTAAGTAAAGAAACTGTTAGTGAAATGCTGGATGGTCTTTTATCAAAAATGAATACAGATGTGGGTATTGCTGTGTCTGGCATTATGGGGCCAGCTGGGGGTATGCCCGAAAAACCAGTAGGGACAGTATGGATTGCTGTAGGTAATAAAACCACAAAGGAATTTTATAAACTGCACCAACGGTTTGAACGATCAAAAAATATTGAAGTAACAGCCATCAATGCCTTAAACTTGTTGCGCCTGTTCATACTAAATCATTATCAATTGAAATAAGTATAGCCTTGACTACAGTTTAAAAAAAAACAGAAGCAAAGAATGTAGCGATTAAGTTCAAAGGCTTATACCAGTTATAAAATAAAAATAATCTAAGCTTTTCGATATATCGGCATTATGCCCTTTGGTATAGTCAATAAGCCCCTCGGCAGATTTAGTAAATAAAGATGGCATTAAAATTCTTTTTCTCTTTTTTTGGCTAATTTTGACGCTTATCATTTTAAAAAATATTCATCATGAGTAGGATAGATCTATTAATGCCAAAGCTTGGAGAAAGCATAGTGGAAGCAACGATCTTGAAATGGCACAAACAGCCCGGTGATCATGTGGAGGCCGATGAAAGTGTATTAGATATCGCTACAGACAAAGTAGATAGCGAAGTACCCAGTACTGCCACTGGAGTAATTGATGAGATTTTATTTAAAGAAAATGATGTGGTAGCTGTGGGCCAGGTAATAGCACGGATCAGAACTGAAACAGGTGAAGAAGCCAATGATCGCAGTTCAGAACCGCAGCAACAAGTTAACATTAAACATCAGGAAGTAGAAGAAATCCCTTTTCAACCAATGGATACTCCGGAGAAAAAACCGGTTTCATCTATACGCTTTTACTCCCCTCTTGTTTTAAATATCGCCGCCAGCGAAGGCATATCCATGAGCGAATTAGAAGCTATGGAGGGCACAGGCCAAGATGGCCGCGTAAGTAAGAAAGACATCTTGAATTTTTTGGATAACAGGAATAAAAAAAGTAGCCAACCACAACTATCTCAGGCTACAGCTATTCAGGAACTACCCGTACAAAGAAGCGAAGTAAAAAGCATAGCACCTGTAATGGCTACAGGCAATGTAGAGATTATAGAAATGGATCGCATGCGCAAGATGATAGCCAAGCACATGATAGATAGCCAAAATACAAGTGCACACGTTACCAGTTTTACTGAATGCGATGTTACCAACCTGGTATTGTGGCGCAATAATGTGAAGAAAGAATTTGAAAAAAGAGAAGGCGAAAAAATAACCTTTACCCCCCTATTTATAGAAGCAGTAATAAGAGGAATAAAAAAATATCCACTCATAAATAGTAGTGTAGATGGGGAGCGAATAATTATAAAAAAAGATATCAATATAGGCATGGCTACAGCTATGCCCAATGGCAACCTGATAGTACCGGTGATAAAAAATGCTGACCAATTAAACCTAACAGGGCTTACCAAACAAGTAAATTCGCTCGCCAATGCAGCAAGAAATAATCAATTAAAGCCAGATGATACTGCAGGTGGCACC
>JAFDXH010000236.1 GCA_018268075.1 Bacteroidota bacterium
GAGAAGGCTTCAGGGTACTCCGAGGCGTACCTGGTTAAATGTACGGTTGTATCACAACCGGGCATTTAACCCCCTTTGCTCCGGAGTCGCAGGGGGCTGAGAAAGGCATTTAAAGCAATAAAGAGTGAATGAAAAGTGATCAGTGAAACAAACAACAGGACGAGATGGCTGCATATCCGCCTGACCGAAATGGAATATAAAAAATTGCACGTAGGATTTTCCACTTCCACGAAGCAGAAAATAAGTAGCTATGCCAGGGATATATTACTGGATAAACCAGTGACAGTTTACACCCGCAATCAATCGTTAGATGACTTTGTGGCAGAAATGATCTTGCTCCGAAACGAGTTAAAGGCCATTGGAAACAATATCAATCAGGCCGTTAAGAAACTGCATACTTCAACCAATAATTCGGAGTTGAAATACTGGGCGCAACAGGTCGCAAACAGCCGGGAAATTTTGTTTCAAAAAATGGATGAAATCAATTTAAAAATCGCTTCAATATCCGATCAATGGTTGCAAGAATAAATACCAGTAAAAGCATTTCAAAAGCGCTTAATTATAACGAAGAAAAATTGCGCAAGGGCAAGGCAGAAATCCTGTCTGCTTCCGGCTTTCTGAAAGACCCTGAAAAACTGAATTTTTATGATAAGTTGAACCATTTTGAACGGCTCATTTCACTAAATGACCGGGCTGTTACTAATACGCTTCATGTATCACTGAATTTCGATCCGTCCGAACAACTGTCCAACGAGAAATTAGCAGCAATATCAGATCGTTATATGGAACAGATTGGCTTCGGTCAGCAACCATACCTTGTTTACCGGCATCACGATGCTGGCCACCCGCATATCCATATTGTCAGCACTAATATCCAAAAAGATGGCAAACGGATCTCGATGCACAATATGGGACGTAATCAATCGGAGAAAGCCCGCAAGGATATTGAAAAGGAGTTTGGCCTGGTGAGAGCAGACAGTAAAAAAACATCCGATACGTTCAAAGTGCTTCCTGTTAATGCATCCAAAGTAATCTATGGAAAATCGGAAACCAAGCGGGCTATTGCCAATGTGCTGATGGTAGTATTAAACCAGTACAAGTATAATTCGCTGCCAGAATTAAATGCCGCACTGAAGCTTTACAATGTAGTAGCCGACAGGGGCAGTGAGGATTCACGAATGTTTCAGCAAAAAGGACTGACCTATCGGGTACTGGATGAGAACGGAAATAAAGTAGGCACACCTATCAAAGCCAGCGCCTTCTATATGAAACCAACCTTGGCTTACCTGGAGAAAAAATTTGATGAAAATGAACCATTGAAAATTCCTTTAAAGAAGAAATTAAAAGCCACCATTGACTGGCAACTGAACAAACCGCCTACAAACCTTGCTGCATTTATCAAGGCCCTGGAAAAAGAAAATATCAGTACGGTATTAAGAACCGGGAGAGACGGTGTGATATACGGGATAACCTATGTAGATCATAAAAATAAAACCGTATTTAACGGCAGCGATATAGGAAAGCCATACAGTGCCAAAGCTATCCTTGAAAAATGTGGTCTTGCGGTATCACCCATGAAGGAAGCCGGTCAGATGAAAAACTTAAAAGAAAAACCAACACCCATTCATGAGCAAAAGAAAGAACTGGTTTTTGAAAAGCGTACAAAAATAGATACACATGCGCACGTTTTGGCGCTGGCTGAAAACAAGCCAACGCCTGATTATATACCACATCAATTAAAGAAACGAAAAAGAAAAAAACGCAAACGAATTTCACTATAACATATTAAATGAAGTCGTATGAGCACAGGAGAAAATGAACAGGGGTTGAGGAAGATACTCGACATGACAAGGCTGATGAGCATCGTTATATTGGGCTTGCATTTTTATTATTACTGCTACAAGGCATTTGAGAAATGGGAACTGACCGCAGAAATTTCGGACAGGCTTTTAAGTAATATAGGCAATACAGGATTATTCAGCCACTTTAATACTGCCAAACTGATTGCGCTGGCTTTATTAATTATATCCTTATTTGGAGCAAAAGGGAAGAAAGATGAAAATCTGAATCACAAAACAGCCTTTGCTTATATTATTACAGGTCTGCTGATCTATTTCGGAAGTTATTTCAGTTTATTCATACCTGCAATCGTTACTAACGTGGCGATAGTTTATATGCTTAGTACCACCACCGGATTTATTTTGGTTTTGACCGGCGGTACGCTGCTTTCCCGTGTCATTAAAATGAAGCTGAACAACAAGGATATTTTCAACAAGGAAAATGAAACCTTTCCACAGGAAGAACGGCTGCTCAATAACGAGTATTCCATCAACCTTCCAGCCAAATATCATTTGAAAGGAAAAGTTCGTAATAGCTGGATCAATATAATTAATCCTTTCCGTTCGGTTTTGGTTTGTGGTTCGCCGGGTTCAGGTAAAAGTTATTTTGTAATACGGCACCTGATCACTCAACACCTGGCAAAAGGGTTTTCGATGTTTGTATATGATTTCAAATTTGACGATCTCACCATTATTGTTTACAATCATTATTTAAAGAATCGTCATCGCTTTAAAACACCTCCGACATTTTATGTGATCAATTTTGATGACTTGTCACACAGCCATCGTTGCAATCCACTCGACAAAGAAAACATGCTGGATATTACTGATGCCGCAGAATCGGCTCGTACCATCCTGATGGGTTTGAACCGGGAATGGATAAAAAGACAGGGAGACTTCTTTGTTGAATCTCCCATCAATTTCCTGACGGCGATCATCTGGTACTTGCGTAAATACCAGGATGGCGAATTTTGCACACTTCCTCATGTGATAGAATTGATGCAGGTGGAGTATGACAAGCTCTTCTCCATTCTTCGCAGCGAAAAGGAAATTGAAGTCTTAATTAATCCTTTCGTCAATGCTTACCTGAATGATGTAATGGAGCAGTTGGAAGGGCAAGTAGCATCAGGTAAGATTGCAATGGCCCGGCTGGCATCGCCACAGCTCTATTATGTGCTTTCTGGCAATGATTTTTCGCTTGATATTAATAATCCCGAAGCTCCAAAAATCCTTTGCGTGGGTAACAACCCGCAGAAGATCCAAATATATGGCGCTGTATTGTCCTTGTATGTAAACCGGCTGGTGAAGCTGGTAAACAAAAAGGGGAAATTGAAAAGCAGCCTGGTATTCGATGAGTTTCCGACCATTTATTTGAATAACATCGACAGCTTGATAGCGACGGCCCGCAGTAATAAAGTAGCGACCTGTTTGGGTGTACAGGACTTCAGCCAATTGAAAAAAGACTATGGCAAAGACCAGGCGGATGTGATCATGAATATCACCGGCAATATTCTCTCCGGACAGGTGACAGGCGAAACGGCTAAGCAGCTATCGGAAAGGTTTGGAAAGATCATGCAGGACAGGACGAGTTTATCCATCAACCGGATGGACACTTCCATCAGCCGTTCCAAACAATTGGACAATGCTATTCCTGCTTCAAAAATTGCCGGCCTGAGTTCCGGGGAATTTGTGGGCATGGTAGCTGATGACCCGGACTGTAAAATTGAATTGAAAGCCTTTCATGGCGAGATTCAAAACGACCATGAAAGCCTGAAAAAAGAGCAGAACGGCTATAAGCCCCTGCCGACCGTGCGGCAGGTAAATGCCAGTATGATCCAACGCAATTATTTGCAGATAAAACAGGACGTGGAGGACCTTGTATCGGCTGAAATTGAAAGGCTAACAAATGACCCAGAATTGAAGCGGCTGGTGGTAAGAAAGGGATAATCTCTTAACCCTTTTTTTGTGCAAATCATCATCTTAAATGACTCACAGGAAGAAGTGGCATATTTGAGAAAATCCAAATTCCCAGAGCCTTAAAATGTTTAATTTTAGGAACTTATAAACTAGCATTAATGCCAAAAGCATGGCGCAATTAGACAATACGCAAAAGCAAATCAACACAGCGGTTGAATTGGGCCGGAAAAATCAAAGCATTCTTCCCAAAGTGCAAGCATGGTGTAGCCATCTGAAATTAGCGGATGTTTCC
Organism: Bacteroidota bacterium; assembly: GCA_018268075.1. Classification (GTDB taxonomy): domain Bacteria; phylum Bacteroidota; class Bacteroidia; order Chitinophagales; family Chitinophagaceae; genus Ginsengibacter. The sequence goes on from JAFDXH010000236.1 coordinate 4,048, forward strand.
GGTGGAATGGTTGCAGCCATGTACCGAATACCACTGTCTGTCAATATTTCCTGCCCACACGCGTCTGGGGGCTATGAATCCATGCAATTAGAATCAATGGCCAGGGATTTTATTATTGAAAATTGTGAGAATTGTTCATTTCATAGTCCGACAACCGCTATCAATTTCGGCTACGATGTTTTCCAGGAGTTAAATGCTTTTCGGGAGCGTGAGCGCCAAGAAGAGCTACAAGCGGCAGATGCAAAAAAACAACTAAAAGAAAGCATTAAAAAGTTGTTAGATCAACAAAAAACGGTAGCTGAGATTCCGGAAGTTTCAATTTTGAAACTCATAGAATCACTGGAAGTTATAGGGGATCAAAAGGAAACCGCCGAGAAACTGAATGAAGCATCCTTGCTTCAACCCCTTTTCTTTACTGATATCGCTCTTGATGTACTCGCCACCTATTTTACTGATAAGAACATTAGTGCTGAGTGCCTTCAAGTAGCATCAAACGTCCTATTGGCTACAAATAAATATCCGGAAAGTTGTATTCGAAAAGCTATTGAAGTTATTAAGGATGGTGACCAGTTTGATAGAGCTTCAGTAATATTGAAGCATTTTGTCAACGCTGAAACTATTCAGAACTACAAATCAACAATAAATTCTTTATTCGGAAGACTTCGGTATGAGCGATTTCCAGGAGAACCATTTGGCGAAAAAGAATACCCAAACGCTGAGGTATTTTTTGTGGAACTATTAAAAAGTCATGAACAATTCTTATTGGACTTCTTCACTGATCAGCTCCTAATTAACGATAAGTCTCACCGCATTAATACGGTTGACCTCTTGGAAAATCTTGTAGCAGTAAACCCGGAATTTGGTTTAAAGCTTCTTCCGACACTAATCAAAACACTTGAACTGGAGGATGATCAGTATATGACATCCGCCGATAAGGTCACCTGCTTTTTAATTGCCAAGGTCGTCATTGCTATACCTAATCCGGCGTATAAAGCATTGGAAGCTGAAAAGGTTAAATTATCGTTGGGTGGCAAGGTAGCTCACTATTCGATCTATGATAAATTATTAAAGGATAAACATTTTATCATTAACAACCCGGAGATTACAGAACATATCATTTCTGATCTTCTAAAGACAGGATTAGACAAATCAAACGATGAGGTTATCAGGGATGAAGCAATAGATGCTTTGTATTATGCAAAAGAAAATCTAGCCGATCTGGGTATCAATTATTTTTCTCAGATACTATCAGCTTTCCGCCAACTTGTTGAAGAGCGTAGCGCTTTTAAATGGTATGTAAAGGAGATCGAGACAAAAAAGGTTTCTACGTTTAATCCACTTGCGGGAAAAAATGCGATGGACGTTCATCATCTGGAGCTTAAGTTAAATTCTTACCGTGAACACATAAAAGCATGCCTGATTGAGATTATTAAAACAAACCAACCTGTCTATATTCCCCAAATTTTTGACATATTATTTCCTTTAGACACCAAGAATAATGAGTACATCAAAAAAGAATTTATTTCGCTTATTAGATCGAGCTGCACCGACCCATTGCTTCTTTCACGGTTTATCCCAAAGCTCTATAATTACTTATTCGATCCTGACGATAAAACGATTCGGGTGCAAGCTATCCGATTTCTTGATCATCTTGTGTCTTCAGTTCCCCAAGTAATAACAAGCACCTTGCACGATGTGGTAGAAATTTTTTTAGGTGACGATGACCCAGAGATTCGGGGAGAAACAGTCGGGGTTCTGGAATCAATGATTGAGGCAGCGGGAGAAAATCCATCCAGACAACAAATTCATAACGCACTCAAAGCACTTGCTGATAGAACTATTTTTGTACACAAGAAAGCACTTCCGATATGTCATGATTTGGCTCCTCATCTTGACGAAACAACGCGAATGGCGTTTTATCTGGAACTTAACGCTATTTTACCTCACTATGAAAGTAAACATGAATTTGACACGTGCCTGCAAATTGTCAATTGTATGCTGGCCATTGCAGGTAAAGTAATCAAGTTGGTAGAATTTACAGTTAAGCAATATATTATTCGTTTCTGCGACGTTGATGACCTTCATGCTGCGAGAGACTTTCTACACGTCTTAAATAGAATAAAATCAGACTTTTCGCAATATCGGACAGAGTGGTTCAAATCCGCCCTTTCTTATCTAAAAAGATCAGAACCCGACAGATATAATCCAAGTTTTGATCCTCGTGTTGATATTTTTGAAGAGATATATTCCTACACTTATGAAGAAATTGTGCAGAACGAGTCGCCACTTTTCGAAACAGCGAGACAAATTGCATCTCGCAGTCCTCATGATGCGGTCAATTTTTTGTTCATTTTATCGCACTTCGAACTTCACGGATTGTGTATTAACCTTTGCAATCAAATTCTGGAAACCGTTCCTGCAACTAAATCCACGCAGTCATTACTCGAATTTGTATCTCGCATAAAGCAATATTCTGCTATCGAATCACAAATACCTGCTGGGCGAATTGAGGTGAGCGTAATTCAAAAATTGGAAAATGAGACAAAGAAAACAAATTAACGAATTGAGAGATGGACATCTAAGAGTCAGGAAATATCTGAATGAGTTTTTCACTGTATATGATACTCACAAGGCTAACCAGACGGTCATGATTGAGTCTGATATCCTGAAACGGGTCGAAGAATTAAAACAAACAGTTACAGAAAAGGAAATAGCAGATTATTATATTGGGATGGAGCATATCCTTAAAGCGATATTCTTTCTTATCCGTTGGTCTAATGCGGTTTTAAACGGGAACGCCGAAGCTGAGCAGTTACTCGCCGCATCCAAAGCCAACGCTAAAATGTTTTTATCATTTTCTACGCATTTGGATCTGACCAGGCCCAGCCTCAGCGGGTTTACGGCACTTTCTAAGGAGATAGAATTAGTTTCCAACGTAGACAAGATAACCCCGCTGGTCAGGAAGATGGGTAGTATTGCATTCCCGGTTTTTTACACAGCAAAACAGGAGCGTTCTGACAACATCCTTAATATACCGGATGAAACAAAAGAAAACGAAATTGTAGAACCACCAATAGTCATTTCTGTTCTATTTTATATAGATCAGGAATTATGGGCTAATCCCCAAGCCTTAAAAAAAGATCACCAGTATATCATTAAGGGCACATTGAAATTTAACAGGTGGCCGGAGAATTATGACAAACTAATACTTACTTATGCTTCCACCACAAATGATGAATGGTTTGTACTGTCACTCCCTGAAATAACCCAACCATTGAACTCGGAAGTAAACATAGAAGGAAATATCATTTTTAAATACGCACAGGCAAATTTCGAAGCACCCGTTTCCATTAAACTATTGGCACAATTTGCGTCCGCCACTCTAAAACCAATGTACCCTCAATTAATCGGATATGATGAGCTTAAAGTGAAAATCGCTGATTTAAGTTCATTTCCCTATCTCACTGGCTACGACAAACTAAATCAGAAAGCACTCGACATTGCCATTCAAATACAAAATCAGGTTTTCGGTCTAGCCAATGAAGAAATGAACAACTTCATGGTGCTTTTTTCAGCCATACTAAACTATCAGGGCTACTGCGCTCAGTATGCTGAATACAAAAATTCAGATTCAGTTTCTGAAAATGATTTTAGAGATAAACTTATCCGTTATCTCGCTGCCCGCAATATAACCTCAATTTCAAAAGAGGCTCACGTGGCCGGAGGTAGAGTTGAAATAAATTATAATGGAATTATAGCAGAATTGAAAATTGAAGATTCCATTACAGATAGAGATAAAATCATTGAAAAATATAAAAAACAACCAATAGCATATTCGACCGCAACAGGTTCTCAACTTTCTATTTTATGCATTCTTGATGTTCAAAGAAAATTATTACCGCCAGGATTGACGCCTAACAATGTATTTCTCATAAAACCAGAGTTTCACGGCTTTGAATCTACGCCAGTAGAAAGGGAGTCGAGATTAGCCGTGATAATCATTGATGCCAATATGCCTGACCCGAGCAAATATTGAACTTTATTTTTTACTGATAAGCCAAATACAATGTACTGACAGACATTTCAACCGGCGAAACAGCGGGATGTTATAAGGGCCGCAAGTCTCGTACAAATGTGGCCTATTAAATAAATAGTATCAATTTATGGATCATTTGATGTACACAATTGCGCCGCTTTATCCTGTAACACCCACTTGGGAGCGAGTTTATCAAAGCATAAAAAGCAGCAATGAAGAATCGAAGAGAAAGCAATCATGGAAAGCGGCGGTCGATTTTTTATACAAGGAATTCGGTAAAGGATTTTTTGATACTTGCGGACATAATCATCCCATCAGCCTCAAACTTACTACTAATCTTTTCCAAATAGACGACTTGATTGAATTTACAGAGACCTTGGCAAGACTTAAAAAAATGGATCCTGATAATTATTCAGTTTTACTGGATAAATTA
>JAFDXH010000237.1 GCA_018268075.1 Bacteroidota bacterium
AAGACTCAAAGCAGCAACCTGCTGATCTTTTCATTGTATAGCGACAACCCTGATTATGACCAGACTTTTGTGCAGAACTATGCTGATATCAATCTGATTCCTATCATAAAAAGGGTGCCGGGAGTTGGAGATGCAAGCGCTTTTGGGCAAAGACTCTATTCGATGAGAATCTGGCTGAAACCCGATGTGATGGCTACTTACGGATTAGTGCCGGGCGATATAGGCACAGCGCTTGCCGAACAAAATATTGAAGCCGCGCCGGGACAATTCGGAGAACAGGGTGGCCAGGCTTTTCAATATACCATCAAATACACCGGTCGCTTAAAAACGGTGAAAGAGTTTGGCGATATAATCATCAGGGCAAATGCGAATGGACAGATATTGCGTTTAAGTGATATTGCCAGGGTTGAATTGGGTTCTATTAGTTATGGAAGCAGTTCTACCACTAATGGAAAACCTTCGGTGGGTGTTGCTATCAGCCAGACAGCCGGTTCCAATGCGCAGGATGTGATCAAAGGAAGTTTGGAGGTGTTGCAGGATGCGTCAAAGACTTTTCCTAAGGGGCTTGGATATGTTTCGCTTTTTAATATCAATGATTTTCTAAGCGCCTCTATCAGTAAAGTAATTGATACCCTGATCGAAGCCTTTATTCTTGTATTTATAGTTGTGTTCCTTTTTTTGCAGGATTTCAGATCTACTCTGATTCCTGCGATTGCAGTACCCGTGGCCATCATCGGTACGTTTTTCTTTTTGAATTTATTTGGATTCACTATTAACCTGCTTACTTTATTCGCACTGTTATTGGCCATTGGTATTGTGGTGGATGATGCAATAGTGGTCGTCGAGGCCGTTCATGCCAAGCTGGATAAAGGCTACAAGTCGTCGCTCAAGGCCAGCAAGGATGCCATGCATGAAATTTCAGGGGCGATTATTTCTATCACTCTGGTGATGGCGGCAGTGTTTGTGCCGGTTACTTTTATCGGCGGATCGGCGGGTGTTTTTTATAAACAATTCGGGCTTACGCTGGCCATTGCCATTATTCTTTCAGCGGTGAATGCGCTAACACTCAGCCCTGCGCTGGCTGCTTTGTTTTTAAAACCACATAAAGATGAAGACGGGAAGAAGAAAAACTTATTGCAGCGGTTTTACATCGCTTTCAATGCAGGCTTTGATGCTACAAAACGTAAATATGAAAAGACAGTTGGTTTTTTATCACATCAAAAGTGGATTGCATTTGCTATCATCATTATTTTTTCAGGAATATTTGTTTTCCTGATGAAAACCACGCCAACATCTTTTGTGCCTGACGAAGATCTTGGAACGATCATGACCGATATTGCGCTGCCACCTTCGGCGTCATTAGAGCGCACTACGGCAATAGCAGATGAGGTTGAAAAAATTGCACACTCAATGCCTGAAGTTGTCAATGTTTTAAAAATTACAGGTTTTGGAATGATCAGTGGTTCGGGAAGCAACTATGGAATGGTAATCATGAAGCTGAAACCCTGGGATCAACGAAAAGGAAAAGGAGAAGATGTTAAATCAATTATCGGAAAACTTTTTGCAAAATCCGCAGGCATACGCGATGCAACAGTTATCTATTTTGCGCCGCCAACACTTTCAGGGTTTGGCAATTCTGCCGGATTTAGTTTTCAGTTGCAGGATAAATCCGGAAAGGATATCGCCAGTTTTTATAAAGTGAGTACAGATTTTTTGGCGGCATTAAACCAGCGTCCTGAAATTCAATATGCCTCTACTTCATTCAGTCCTAATTTCCCTCAATTCCAGATAAACGTGAATGTGGCCAAAGTGAAAGAAGCCGGATTGACAGTGAATGATATTCTGAATACCATGCAGGGTTATTATGGCGGCGTGTATGCGTCCAATTTTAATCAGTTTGGAAAACAATACAGGGTGATGTACCAGGCAGATTCTGCATTCCGCACCAATCCCGAAAGCCTCAATAATATCTATGTAAGAAATGCAAATGGCACAATGGCGCCCATCACGGGTTTTATCACACTCGAAAAAGTATATGGCCCGCAATCAATAGCCCGGTTCAACCTTTTCACTTCCATAGCTATAACGGGTTCGCCTAATACCGGTTATAGTTCCGGCGATGCCATCAAAGCAATTGAAGAAGTAGCTGCAACTAATTTGCCCGTTGGATATGGATATGAGTTTTCCGGCCTTACGAGGGAAGAAATTTCTGCAAGCAGCCAAACCGTTTTAATTTTTATGCTGATCATAGTATTTGTTTACTTCCTTCTGAGCGCACAGTATGAAAGCTATATATTACCATTTTCAATTCTTTTGTCACTGCCCATTGGGCTTTCGGGTGCGTTTTTATTTGCCAGAATATTTGACGTAAGCAATAATATTTATTTACAAATAACCCTGATCATGCTGGTAGGATTGCTAGCCAAAAATGCCATCCTGATTGTTGAATTTGCCCTGGAACGAAGGAGGCATGGAATGCCGCTTATTCAGGCGGCGATACAGGGTGCAGAAGCGCGGTTACGGCCAATCCTGATGACTTCTTTTGCTTTTATCTTAGGCATATTGCCGTTAATGCTGGCTTCCGGCGCGGGCGCTGCGGGTAACCATTCGATTGGCACAGGCGCTGTTGGCGGAATGTTGATCGGAACTTTGATCGGAATCTTTGTAATACCTCCTTTGTTTATTGTGTTCCAGGGATTGCAGGAGAAAATTAGCGGGCCGCCAAAACCGGCTTTGCAACAAACAAACGGAACGGACGAATCTACTGAAAAAGCGCCGCCCTCATCCGAAAATATTTAAAGCCTTTTTAATAAAGAAAATATGAATAAAAAGATTTTTCGTTACTTGTTGATGTTTGCATTCGCTGGTTTTCTTCTTGCGTCGTGCAAAGTAACGCAGCCATATAAAAGCCCTGTAATGAGCGTGGACAGCCTTTTTCGGGACAGGGTAACTACCGATACTGCAACGATTGCCAACATACACTGGAATGATTTTTTTACAGATACCATCCTGCAAAAACTCATTGAACAAGGTATCCGGCATAATCCTGATTTGCAAATCGCTTTCACCCGCATTCAACAATCACAGGCTTATTACCTGCAAAGCGGCGCCGCTTTTTTGCCTGCTTTAAATGCAAATGCAGGAGT
>JAFDXH010000238.1 GCA_018268075.1 Bacteroidota bacterium
CAGCCTTTAAACCATCTTTACCTTTGGCTAAATATTTGTTTTTCCAATAATGCAATACAGAATGGGCTATGGTGTATTTACGGGCTGTTTCTGTCAGCCCTTCCCGTTCGGCTTCCTGAAGGATACTGTACTTCTCCTCGGGGCTAAATTGACGTCTTGTTTTCATTGTTCCTAAATTTACTGTGACTAAATTGTTTTACAATTTTTGTCCAGTCTTTTAGGGGGCTAAGACAGTAAGGACCAAGATCGGGCAATTATTTAAAAAATATCGAAAGCAGAAAAAATTAAGCTATCGGAAAGTAGAGGCTATTACTGGAATTGATCATAGCTGGATTAGCAAGTTTGAAAAAGGAAAAGTGAACTTTGAAATTGACACATTGCTAAAACTTGCTTCTGGCTTAAAAGTCCAAATTAAAGACCTCACTGAATTTAGCCATTCTTTTGTTGACGAATAATCAGTCTGTACTATTTGATGTCGCTCTTAAATCAAAGCAGAATACAAGCAAATTAAAGTAATCCTGGTCCCCATCTTTCGCTCCAAATCCGCTGCAACCCTTTCCAGTATCGCATTTCATCGAAATGTTGCCTTGTCCGAAAGGCTTTCACCCCCTTCCAGTGTTTTCAGTCCTTATCCTTTACATTCAGGGCTTTTTTAAAGAAAAATGGCAGCAGCCGGTCTTTATAATGTCACTTATTTTCAAATATTTCTGACATTAATGTCGGTCAGTTTCTAAATAGTGCCTAATAGTTGTTACTTTTTTTCAAAAAAAGGTAACAATCACGCTTTCTAAATGTTACATTTTTTTATAAATTTGTAACAATGGGAAAAACACAAACTTATATAAACAACTATATATCAGAGGATAAGGCCGGAGAGATCATATTCCCGTCTGATTTTAGAGGGATAGGCAATGAGGGAGCTATAAAAATGGCCCTTCATCGCCTGGTCAAACAAGGAAAGATCAGGCGGCTTGCTCACGGCATTTATTACATTCCCAAGATCGATCCCCTTTTTGGCGAAGTATATCCCGGTGCAGAAAAAGTAGCGCAGGCTATTGCTGAAAAGGAAAAGATACGTATCCGGCCAACGGGTGTGTCTGCCCTGAACAGGCTTGGATTAAGCACCCAGGTACCCATGAAATTAGTCTATATCACAGATGGGTCGCCGAGGCAAATTAAGTTGGGGAAAACGATCATTAAATTTAAGGCAACCACCAGTAAAAAATTATCTGCCAAAGGGGAGTTGAGCGGACTGATTATACAGGCCCTGGAAGAATTGGATCTGGACAAAATAGAACCGGACAGGGAAAGAAAGATCAAAGATCTGTTATCAAAAGAAGATCCCGAAAACCTGAAGCATGACCTGAAACTGGCACCTGCCCGCATTCATGATTATATTTTAAAACTGCTAAACCAACCCAAATGACCGGCTGGCTGAAATTGACAGATGAACAAAGAAGAACGACAATTGAACAGGTTAACCTGAAAACCAGCATTCCCGAAAAAGCAATCGAGAAGGACTGGTGGGTTACCCTAACGCTAAAAGCCTTGTTCCAATCGGCCTATGCCAAACACCTTGTATTCAAGGGTGGTACTTCGCTGAGTAAATGCTGGAAACTGATCAACCGTTTTTCAGAAGACATTGATATTGCCCTGGACCCGGAAGCGTTTGAAATGAAATATAAAGAGCACCCGACAAAAAGTTACCTCGACAGGCTCAGAAGAAAAGGTTGCACCTTCACCAGCACAACATTAAGAGATGAACTCGAAAATCAACTTGCCGCATTGGGCGTCACTGCCGATGCAATCATTGTCGAGGCTGAACCCATTCCTGAAAAATTTCCCGATACAGACCCACAGGTACTATATGTAAAATACAACTCCCTTTACGATCCTAATCCTTACATCGCCGATCAGGTAAAAATTGAAGTGAGTGTACGATCACTGAAAATTCCCTTTACCACGAGACCTGTGTTATCTATTTTATCAGAATACTTTCCTAACCCGGCTTACGCTGAAACCGCATTTGAAGTAGCCGTTGTGGAGCCAAGAAAGACTTTCCTGGAAAAAGCATTTTTGTTACATGAAGAATTCGGCAAGCCCGATAAATCAAAAATAAGATCAGAAAGAATGTCAAGACATTTTTACGATCTTGTTATGATTATGGATAATAGCATCGGGAAAGATGCTTTGACGGATCATGACTTATATGAACATCTAATCATTCACCGGCAGGATTATATGCGGGCATCATGGGTAAATTATCAATCGCTAAAACATGCTACTATTTACTTTTTACCACCCGCAGAAGTGCTTGAATTGTATCGCCAGGATTATGAAATCATGCAACAACAAATGATTTACGAGCAAGCAATTGCCTTTGATGACCTGATACAGCAATTGAAGATTTTACAGGGCAGGTTCAGGTTAAAAAAAGAAGTGAAGCTATTGGAAGAAATCATTACCGATGCTTTGAACAACTTGCAGGATTATATGCAACAACATCCAACCGCCACTTCATTTGAAACCCAGGTAGTATATACCTCCGATCCCTATAAACCGGCCGGCCCTGCCAACAAATCAATAATATTTAGTGTGCGGTTTACCCGCAATGGAGATAAGATGATTTTTGAAAGTATTAGTGTGCATGAGAATTGATCCAGAATGAGAAGATGCTCAATATTAAATAATAAAATGAAGCGGCTTCCGATATCTATAGCAATCCTCTGCTTTTCTTCCGCCAATCCTTTGGCGATATTTTAAATATTTTCTTGAAAGCGTTGATAAACCCTGTTGGTGTTTCATAGCCTGATAGTTCACTTATTTCCTGGATCTGTTTGTCAGTTGTTTCCAAGAGAAATTTAGCCCTGTCCATTTTGCGTTGCAATAGCCTGTCGAGTACGCTAACACCGAAAATCTTGGGAAAGCCTGTCTTTAATACATACACATTGGTATGAACCATCCGGGCCAGTTCCGGTATGGTGTAGTGAACATTGAGGTTGGCGGCAATAATCGCATCTGCGGCATAAACTGCTGCAATTTCTGCAGGTGTCATCTCGCCCGGCAAAGTAAACGGTGGAACTGATATATGATAAAACAACAACTCCCGAATGCGATAATCATAAGAAGCATCCCGCAACTTTTCTTCAAAAGGGTTATCAAGTATGCGGTTGATCACTTCACGCATTGTATCCGACATCATCCGGGGTTCTGAAGGCGGCCGGATGGTTTCTCCCATCGGAGTTTGTTCTATCAGAGCAGGGCTTATATACACCACAAAATATTGACATCCCTGTGACGGCTTAATTTCAAATTCGTAGAACTTTTCTTTAGTGATGTGGTATTGACCAGGTAATAAATTTGTCTCACTGCCATCGGGGTTTTTAATATGCAGTTCACCGGTAAGTACGGTTTCCAGGCGTATGTATTCATCCGATTCAATGATCCGGAATGACTGTTCCGTTGCACAAACGAAATTCCGCAATGAAATCTGGAATAAATCTGTTGTGAAATGATGAAAAGACACTGTGTAAGTATCCTCAATAGCCTGCCGGAGATCTGCGCCGGGCAAACGGGTTCCCCTGAATTTCTTTACCGGTGCAGATTTAAAAAGGACTTTCTGCCCGGTAGATAAGGTTATCTCTGTCATGCAGTAAAAGCTTGGGAGAAATATCTATTATCTCCTCTAAAAAATAATTGCTCAACTGGTAATATTTGTTGCGCTACTATTCAAAAGCCGCTTTTCTTCAGTATAATTCTCAAGAAGATATACTTACTGCACAATCCCTCCATAACGATGTAACAATTGCTCACTTCATGGTTACCTGGTTTGTTAAAGTGATCTCTAATCTATCTGTGGCTTTCATACCTTTTTTATCAGGGTTAACAGTCACCCGATTCAGATGACAGGATTAGTATATCTGCAAAATAGCAGCCAAATATTCTGCCTCCTGAAATTTACATTTCCTGGCCATTAGTAAATTGTTAAACGGCATAAGGGCAGCTTGCAGTAATAAGCAATAATAAAAAGTATCCTGTTTGCATGATTATCACCACGGCAATTCGCCTTCGTCGTTTATGAATTTTCCTGTAGGGCCACTTTCATCAAGCATGGCATATTGTGCAATTACTGCCGCACCTTGCTCCACCGGTTGACCCTGGTTAAAAGTAAAATCAGTGGCTGTATAACCGGGACTGACACAATTCACTTTAAAGTTGGAACCCTTAAGTTCGACAGCTAATGCAATGGTGTAAGCATTCAATGCAGATTTGGAAGGGTTATATCCCGCATTTTTGTATAGAGCATATTTCCAGCCAGGATCACTCTGCAAGGTAGAAGAAGCCAGGTCTGATGTTACGTTAACTATACGGGGAGCTTTTGACTTTTTTAACAAGGGAAGAAATTCCTGGGTCACCTGAATAGCCCCGAAAAAGTTAGTATCAAAAACTTCTTTCAATACTTCAGTTGGCGCCGTTGAGGCCCCTTGCCGGTCTAAGCCACCAGAAATTCCTGCATTATTAATTAATACATCCAGCGAAGATTTTTTTGATTCAATTATTTGCCTTGCATTTTTAATGGTAGCAGCTACCGCTACATCCAATTCTACAAATTCAACATTGCTGATGCCTGATTGTTTAAGTTGTTCTACGGCTTTCAGCCCTTTGTCTTTATTTCTGCTGCCGAGATAAACAAAATAACCCTGCCGGGCCAATTGTCTGGCTGTTTCAAATCCAATGCCTTTATTAGCCCCCGTAATTAATACTGATTTCATTTTTTCTTGATTTGTATTTATCTAATAGGATTGACTCAGGCATTTACTTTGCCTGCACAATATGAAAATTAAACATCGCCGTTTGCAGCTTGCCCCAGAGCCTGATCCAAATCGGCAACAACTGTTCTGTGCCTCTTGCTGTACTAATGTCGCCCAGGTCAATAACGTTGTTTTCTTTCCAGTCAAATGATTTCAGTATTTGTATAGCTTTTGTTTTTGCATCAGCATCGTTGCCGCTGATAAATACATTATGATCACCCGGAACCAACGAAGGATTCACCATCAGGTAACAATTCATCGTGTTTAATGTCTTCACTACTTTTAGCTCTGGAAATGTACGTTGAATGGTTTCGCCCAATGAATCAGTATTCACCGGGTTCAAAGAAGGCGGCATGCCTTGAGAAAAGTCCAGAGGGTTGGCAATATCCACCAAAATTTTTCCTTTGAGGTTAGCCTCACCTGCCTGCCACAATGCAGCCACTGCGCCGGTTCCCGCCGTGCAATTAAACAGTAATTCAGCATGTGTTGCCGCTTCTTTATAATTGCCAAGCTGAATGTCACTCCGTTGCTTATACCATTCACTGAATGGCGGATTGCCGTAACCATCTTTATCGGTGCGGGCCAGTGTTTTGGCCACATCACGGGTACCAATCATTACATCGTGGCCAAGTGATTTTAATTTCAGGGCAATAGTTTGTCCTACAATGCCCGTTCCTAATACTGCGATTTTCATGTTTAGTTTTTTTGAATAAAGTGAATGTTACAGTTGCTGAAATAAAAAAACTATGTTTACTTTTGTCATTAACTATACTTTTTACAGTAGCAAAGATATGTGGATGCAAATCGTTTTTCCAATAGCTGTCAAACAGGGAATACAGTTTCATTTTTGACGGAATTGCGGACAGGCGGGGTTTTCAGGAACAATAAAATTTTAAAAAATATGCTCATCAACAACCAGGAGAAATTGTTTTTACTCAACGGGAAAGAATATCATTGCGCTATGGACATTACCATGCACTTTATTGGCGGCAAATGGAAAACCGTGGTGCTTTGGTATCTGCGAAATAATAAAAAAAGATTTAGTGAATTAAAAAAACTCATCCCAGATATAACAGAGAAGATGCTGAGCCTGCAGTTGAAAAATTTAGAAAACGACGGTATTGTTGCCCGCAAGCATTATCCTGAGATACCGCCACGGGTTGAGTATTATCTTACTGACTTTGGCAAAACGCTTATCCCTACTCTGGAAGAAATTGCCAAATGGGGAAGAACGTTGGCTGAAACAAAAGGGAAGATGGTCAATAAACAGGAAAAGAAGAAATCCACTGCAAATAAGAAAGTGCTTTAATTAAAGAGAATGATAAAACAACCTAAAGCAATTTTATTTGACATGGACGGAACACTGGCTGACAGTGAATATCTTCATCTGCGCTCATGGATATTATTTTGAAAAACAAAGGTTGCATGTAACGGGTTACTGGTTCAACCAGTGGATTGGTGTAAGCGATATAAATATGATAACAATTAATTGAATGGGTCAACCCCGCTTGGTGTGGGCCAAACTATGCAGGAATACAATTTGACAATAAATATCTAACCCTAATCAGGGGTCAACATGCGCAGAAATATACATTTGCTCCATCAGGGAAGTTATCTTATACCTTGCAACTCCAAACATCGTTATAGCTCATGAGGAATCCTCAAAAGGTTTCTTGAGTTTTTTATTTTCTGGTACTTCTAAAAAAATTAGCTCCTAAAATTTGTCCATATACTGAACTACAATTTCTTCACATTTAAAATCATCTTTGTAATATTCTTCATTACAAAGTCATTTGTGAGGAATGACAGCACTAATTTCAGGTGGGGCAAGTCAGGAATCAGAAAGTTGTTTTGTCTTCTTCTCAATATTTCCTCAATATTTTCTTGCGGCGTTCGAAGCAAATGCTATTTTGCGGACTTCGCCCCACTGCATACACTGCGTGAAATAATACTTTTTTAAACTGGCTAAAGCTAAAAAACTCATATTAATGTAGCATTCCTCAGAAGCACCGGTAAGGATAATGCTTTTAATCTTGTATATCCATATTGTCACTATCCTTTGCCCTGGTATGAGATGTTTTTGGTAAGTTGTTGGAGTGTTTCCCATAGTTGCTCTTGGTCTGATACGTTTTGGGCATTTTTTGGAGAACCCATTACTTTGGTGAACTTGAAAAAAAGACCAGTCTGGTTGAAAAATTGATTATCCAGGGCAAGTTTTGTCAACGCATTTGCCGCCTGGTCGGCTGTCTTGCCAAACGGAAATGTGATTAACCTTACAATCATCGGCATCTGTTTCATTAGATTCGACTGCAAAACTCCCGGATGGTATGCGTTTGAAGTTACCCGCTTATCTTGAAGGTGTCTGGCAAGTACTGAAGATAGCATGAGATTCGCGGCGTTGGTCATTCGAAATTGCAAAAACGGCTGGAATTTTCCTTTCGCCATAAGGTCTGTAAAGTTCAATCTATCAGGGGATGGTCCTGTGACGCTGATTATGCGCCCCTGGCCAGCCTGTAAGAGTGGGAGGAGGTTGCGGTTCAGAACAAAACGTGAGATGACGTTGGTGGCAAACATGAGTTCAAAGCCATTGCTATTTTCCCGGCGCTGCTTTGAGAGCATGGCCGCGGTATGGATGAGTCCATAAATTTCCTTGGCATCTTTAGCGATATTGACAGCTAATCCACTTACCGCTTCGAGATCAGACAGGTCACAGAAGTACAGTTTATGGTTTCCTTGTGGATATTCAGCCTGAACGGATTTGAGCACTTCTTCGCCACGCTCCTTTCGATGAACCACAAGGAACAGATTCGCCTTCCGGCGGGCAAGAAGTTGCGCAGTTGCATTACCGAGCATACCACTCGCTCCAGTTACAATAATATTTTTCTCCATCTTAAAAGTCGTTGGCATATGAATTAATATCGTTTACTTAAACTATACTTTTTATAGTGGCAAAGGTATAGGCGGTCAAACGGCATTTCCAATAGCTGGCAGGAAAGGAACATACTATCATTATTAACAGAATTGCGGACAGGCGGGGCTTTGGCAATAAATAAAATTTGATAAAATATACATATCAACAACCAGGAGAAATTGTTTTTGCTCAACGGCAGGAATATCATTGCGCTATGGATATTACCATGCACTTTATTGGCGGCAAATGGAAAACCGTGGTGCTTTGGTATTTGCGAAATGATAAAAAAAGATTTAGTGAACTAAAAAAGCTCATTCCCGATATAACAGAGAAGATGCTAAGCCTGCAGTTAAAGAATTTAGAAAACGACGGTATTGTTGGCCGAAAACATTATCCCGAAATACCGCCACGGGTTGAGTATTATCTTACTGATTTTGGCAAAACGCTTATTCCCACACTG
>JAFDXH010000239.1 GCA_018268075.1 Bacteroidota bacterium
ACTTTTTGTAAAATGATTAAGAAAAATATCAACCACTGATTTACTCGTATCCTGATACTCATCTATAAAAATAAATGCGTATTTATCTTTTACAATGTCACTTAGCTTGGTATAATTCAGAAAAAGATAACTGGCTACTATCAATAATTCATCATGTGAAATAATTCCTTCTTTCAGTTTTAAAAATTCCTTGTACTGGATGCCGTCTTCACAATTATCAAAATAATTAGCAGGAATTGGACTGGGTTCATCAATTGAAATATTAGCAACTTCTTCATTATTAACCAAAGTCACCAAAGCTGCCTTTAATTCTTTTTGAAAATGTTTAATGTTATCCCATAAAAAATCATGAATGGTTGTAACATTCAAATTTTTATGATTCACTCTTTCCTCAATTTCTTTAACTGCTGCATTTGTATAAGTCATACAGGCTATCTTAGCTGATGGGTTTTCTGCTATTGCCTGTCTTATTACCTGGACTAATGAATAAGTTTTTCCACTACCTGCCCCTCCACTAAGTAAAAAATTTTCCTTAGCATCAATCAATCCAAAAATCCCCTGAACTTCTGGTTCCAATTCTAATCTTTTTTCAACCATAATAAACCTTCTTTTATGTAAGCTGGTATTTTCCAATTAGTAAACTCTGCATCGCTCTGGTAAATAATGTCCATAGCAAAGTGAGTTTTCTTTTTGATACATTCAGCGGCTAATACAAATGCCCCTTTTGTATCATCATCGAAGTATTCTCTATTCTGCAATCCTTCAAAATCGTCTTTATTTGCCTTTATGAAGGCTTTATTGATGTGTATATAAGCATCTTCAAAACTTCTTGCGTTATAGCCTTCGTCATTTACCTGATAAATTATACACAGGCTGCCGTCCGCATTATTTTGCCAAACATCAGCAATTTTATTAAAGCATTTATTTGTTAAAGCATAGCCCTTTAAATCATCCAAAGTTGCTGTACCAAAGAAAAATTTTAGTGCTGCATTTGAATATTTAGTACCTACTGCTACTTCACAAGCCTTATTATCATCACCTACTGCATCCAAATCTGTAATCACTAATGATTTAATACCTAAAAAATCAATGAATTTTTCAAAAATATGTGAGTATGCACCAACCTCAATAATAGAAATGTTTTGAGAAAGTAAGGGTAGAAATACATCATCTTCTCCTAATGCTGCATATCTTTTATTTTCATCAATATCAATTTTTCGCATTAGCGTAGGTACTAATATCCTTTCAGTATCGCCTTCAATTAGGATTGCCTTTTCTGCAAAAAATATTTCAGCCCTGCTTATAGTAAGATACTGGGTCAAAAATTGATACTGGTTTGTACCTTCATCGTAATCTTTTTTTAAGTCTTTAAGATTTTTTGCAATTACTCCATTTACGCCTTGCTTTTTTAGGTATTTAATATCATTGAAATCACTATCTGCAACTATATGTGAAGAGTGGGTACTAATAATATATTGCAATTTTCTCTTTATCCCGTCTTTTCGTGTTACACCTTCAGCAAGCAGTTTTTTTATGTTTTTAATAAAAATATACTGCATCTGCGGATGTGTATGGGCTTCCGGTTCTTCTATAAAAAGCAGGTTTATATCCGCAGGGGTTTTATCTGATTCTTTTTTGAACTCATGCACAAGTATTTCAATTTCAAAAATCATACTTATAAGGTTCATGTACCCTAAACCATTGTAATGTTCAGGCAGGTGGTTATCTTCATCATGCTTGTAAACAACGGTTGTATTTCCTTTCAATAACTCTCTGTGTTGTAGTGTTGAAATTATTTCAATATCAGATTCATTTATTTTAACTCCGCCAAAGGCTTTTACTTTTTCAACTATACCATTAAACAACGATTTATAAATGCCGCTTAAATGATTGTCTGTTTCACTAAGTTTTTCTTTAAAATCATCAACTGCTTTATTCTGTTCTTCTGTAGATTCAGTCTTTTCATAAATTCTTGAAGTTTGTACGGAGAGTGTTTTATCAATTTCTTTATTAGTTACATCCCTTCTGGCACTTATGAATTTAAAATTGATTATATCCTTTGTGCTTATATCTTCACTAATTAAATTTAGATACACAGTTTCGTTTACCAAACTTGTAGCCATATCATACTCAAATGATTTTTTATTGAACTGAAAATAATCAGCCTGTTTTTGCTTTAAGAAATCATAAATACCTTTTACGATATAATCTGCATCATCATGCACCTTTGCTTCTTCACTTACTTTAAACTCACTGTAAGCATTTTTCATACTTACATATTCAGTGTACCTTATCGTGTATTCAAAACCTAACACAATCACATTATTAGCAGGATCTAAATCCATCATTACACGACTAACATTAGATAAGTTGTCATGCTCATTATACTCAATAAAGATTTTTAGTTTTATTCCTGAAACAACAAAATCTTCCTCGGTTACCAAATCCGCACTTTCAATAAGGCTTTTCAGCTCTTTTTTAAATTCAATATTAAAGTCATCAAACAAAAATTTATTCCTGTCGGGTTGATTTAAAAACTTTTCAAGTACAAATAATATTGAAGTTTTACCGGTATTGTTTTTACCAATTACCAATGAGAGTTCATTTTCCAAATCCATAGAAAAATTTCTAAGCAGGCGGAAATTCTCAACTTCTATTTTGAATATTTTCATACTTGTTAAACTAGTTTTAAATTTTTAATTTCCCCATCACCGCCTCACTTATCATAGCTGCTTTATATTCTTTTATCAGTTCTATTTCTCTTTCAGCTTTGGCTATGGCTGTATCTATGGTGGCGGTTTCGGTTTTGATGTGTGCTACAATTTGTTCTTGCTCTTCAATTGGTGGATATACAATATAAAAAGTAGAAATTTTACCCATTGCTAAATTGGGTTGTGCTGCTTGTGTAGCATTCAACCAAATTTGAGCTGTTATGTAATTAGTTTGCATCCATAAAAGCAAAAATTCAGGCAAAACTTTTTCTGGTCTAATAAAACAAACAGCCTGATTAGTATTAGCTGGTAATACATTTTCGGTTACAATTCCTGTTCTTCCTAAAGTCGCACCTGCAATGACTAACAAAACATCATTTATTTCCAATCTGGAACGAAATAAAATTTCATCCGTTTGTTCGTCAATATAAAATGTTGGCGTTAGTGTTATTTTATTTTCATACAAATTCTCTGCTCTCAAAAATCTTATTACTCCTTCCTCTGTGGTTTCTGAACCAACTGTTGAAGGTGTAGTACCTTTTGAAATAGTTTTACTTACATTTTTCAATCTTCGTATTTCCCAATGTTCAGGTATCTGATTTAACCCTTCAATTCCTGTTAGTTTCAATTTTATATTTCCATTTGTTCCTTTAGTGACAGCATGTGTAATTATCCGTTGCCTTTGCTCTTTCAGCAATTCAATAAAGCGTTGTTTCTTTTGTATAAAGAGGTTTATTTTATCAGATTGTGATTTGATGTGCTGCACAATTTCGTCTTGCTCTTCTTTGGGTGGCACTACCGAAAAGATGCTGAAAAATTTATCGGAGTATAAACGCAAACGGCTATCAATAATGCCTGTGCTATGCCTGCGAAACTCGGCTTTAAATAAATTGGTAGTAAACAAATAGCCAAAATATTCAGGGTTGTTATTTCCTTTTATTCTATACACACAATAGGCAGGGCTTGTAATACCAGTAAATGGAGATATGCCCAAACTACCATTCCATGCCAGCATGATATTGATAACCAAATCTTGCTGCCCTACTAACTTATAGCCTACCAAACTTTCCGCATTGGTTATGTGGTCATCTTCGTTTTCTAAACTTTCTCTTTTTAATGTTACACCTGTGTAATGAGAAACGGAAAGCAATTCTTCGCTGCCGGTTTCGCTGCGGATGTCCATTTCCTGAAACAGGTTTTTAATGCGTAGCACTTGCCAATGCTCCGGAAAAGCACCCAACCATTTGGTTTTTATATTTTCAATTGTTGCTACCATTATGCTTCAATAATTTCTTTAAGTAAGCCTTCTGTTTCTTCTTCAATGGCTAAAATATCTTTGGCTATTTCAGTTAAGGCTCTTGGTGGCTGGTGGTTGTAAAAATATTTTGCAAAGTTTATTTCGTACCCTACTTTGGTATCTTTTGCATCCCACCAGGCATCGGGTGCAAATGGCAATACTTCTTTTTTAAAAAACTCCTGTATGTCGTCTTTCAATGGAATGTTTTCCGTGTCCTTTAATTTGCTATCGGCTTTTGGTTTGCCTTTGCTTACATAAATAATTTTACCCTTTTCATCTCTCTCCGGTCTGTTTACGATTATTTGACTGTAGCCAAAATCTGCATTATCAAATATTTTGCTGTATTCATTTTCTTTAAAATCAAGAAATATCTTTTCTATAACCGGTATATGTTGCGTTGAGAACTCTACTCTTTTTTTGCCCAATGGCTTACGCATCTTGTAATAGAATTTTTCGGAAGTAGCATTTATTAATTGCACTTTGCCTTTGCGTTGTTTGGCTTTTTTGTTAGCAAACAAAAAGATATAAGTAGGTATGCCTGTATTATAAAACATATCGGTTGGCAGGGCTACAATAGCTTCCAGCAAATCATTTTCAAAAATGTGTTTTCTTATTTCGCTTTCGCCACCACCTGCATCGCCAGTAAACAATGCAGAACCATTATGAACGGAAGCAATGCGGCTGCCCAATTCTGTTTGTTTCATTTTGCTAAGCATGTGCAGTACAAACATTAACTGCCCATCATTTACACGGCTTGTGCCTACTGCAAAACGCTTGTCTATTATTTTACCTTTTTCTCCTACGCTTAATGCTTTTTTATCGGGAGCCCAT
>JAFDXH010000023.1 GCA_018268075.1 Bacteroidota bacterium
ACCTTCCCAACCTCGGATCATAAAACCGCATTCCATAATCTTGCTGATTGCCTTCACCTTTTACTTCATTATCATTTTCTTTTCCATTAAATCCATAGCGATAATGCCCTGAGCTTGACGAAGGGCTGTACTCCCTTCCCGGCTCCTGCATGCCGAACGGATAGTAATCGTTTTTCTTGAAAGCCTTGCCTGGCTTACTGTTTCAAAGAACTGCAAATGCCCAATTTCGGTCAAATTACTACCTTTTTTGCTGATTTCTCAATCATTTTTAATAAAAATTAGAATTTATGACAACTCATCCCAAAAAATCTTTTGACTTCCTTTCTCTCTATCAAAAATTTATCAATGACACTAAAAGGGGGCTAAGATTGCAGCCGAATGGCAAGAGAATTTCTATCGGTACAATAAAAAATTATTGCCATACCGGCATATTACTGGAACGGTTTTGCCAGGCAAAACAGTTTGAACTTCGCATCCGGCCTGTTCGCCGTCTCAATCAACGGGAGCTTAACGCTGAAAAAAAATATTGGAAAAAGTTTTACCTGCAATTCACCAGCTACCTTTATAACGATCTTGATTGTTACGATAATTACACCGGATCTGTTATTAAACATATCCGTAGTTTTTTTAATTACCTTAATAAAGAGCTGGCATTAGGATGCGGGGATTTTCATAAGCTATTTTATGTTCGCAACGAAGCCATTGCGATTTTCCCGTTATTACCGGAAGAATTGAACTACCTGATTTACGATAAAACTTTTGAAGCAGCTTTAAAACACAGGATGAAAGAAGTAAAGGATTTTTTTGTATTCGGTTGCACCGTGGCGCTTCGCTTTTCTGATCTCGCCTCTCTTCAGAAGTCCAACCTGCGAGTTGTAAACAACCAACATTATCTCTCTGTTCGTTCTAAAAAAACAAATACGGACACCCTGATCCGACTTCCTGAATATGCGGTAGCAATTATTCAACGTTATCATAAATTAAAAAAAAGATTACTTCCGGCATTTAATAATACTAACTTAAATAAATTCATTAAGCTTCTCCTGGAACAGGCAGGATTTAATAATCCGGTACAGGTGACAAGGGGTAAGCGGGGAATGCCCCTGCTTCAGAAGAAAAAACAAAATACATTACGCTTCTGTGATGTTGCTACTACTCATACTATGCGTCGCACAGCTATTACCACTATGCTGAGTCTCGGAATGCCTGAACAGGTAGTAAGGAAAATCAGTGGTCATGCACCGGGCAGCAAGGAGTTTTATCGGTATGTCTTATGGTCGCAGACTTATCAGGACCAGGAAACAGAAAAAATGTTTGAGAGGCTGGAAGGAAAAAAATTGGAAATAGGATGAATATTTCTGCGAAGTCAGCAATAAGGTTTCAAATGAATCTTTCTCAAAAATATAATTTAAAGGATTAGCGTTTTAATATTATGTAATAAGATACCGTGTTTATTACCACAAGTCTTAAAGGCTTTTAATTGTATCACGTCAAAAACTCAATATTCTTTTCAGTAAGCAAAGGCAAATTGCATTTCCTGCATATTTCGCAATTGTTCCTTGTAAGCCATAGCTCCTGATCTTCCAGTATAACATCTGTAAAAGGGGAATGGCTATACTTTTTGCCCATCATTTTATTTATAAATATCTTTCTTTTCATCTGATCATGCAGCAAATAATTAAGTGTTCTCAAGGGGTTTCTCTTAATATATTCCCTGGTGTTTGGATAGTTAGTTAATAGTTGAATAGCATCATTTTCTAATTGTTCTCTGATTGTTTCAAGTGAAAACACCTCAATTTCGCAACCATAACCAATTATTATTGCGTCCCCGCCCCATTCATTATTTATTGAGTATAGAAGGATGCTGCTTTTTACTTTGATCAAGAACAAATCATCAGCTTCCAGGTTATTTGTCAAGGTAAGCATTGGGATTCCACTTCGTAAGTCAATTCTAATCATTGGCTCATCCGGCGCATCAACAATTTTGAGTACAAATTTTAATAACTTTTTTCTTTCCGGAGAAATGATATAAGATTTTCGAAGTATATGGCCTTTTGCTTTATCAAAAATACTTTCAAATTCTTCATGCGTAATACTGATAGAATTTCTTTTGATTATTATTTCATCACGATATTCAGATTCCGAAAGATTAAAAATATCAGAATGATGAAATTTTTCATGATACGGCGATAAGGAAAGAAAATTTCGATTATCAATAATATCACCTGGATAAATTGTTTTGACCTCAGTTGTAGTGGTGCTGTCTGAAAAATAACTCAAAAAATATTGTTTTATTCCTTGACGTGAAAATTTTACTTTATTTATCCATCTTTGTTCATCATCCAAAAGCACAAAATCGCTTGCAAAGGGAATAGAATAAGTTGCATTAATTCCTTTGGCAATTTTGCAAAAATTGTTCAAGAAAAATTGCTCCCTGATTAAAGCAACATCAAGATCATTTTTCCATTTACATTTGACCGTATTGGGAAAGTATGCAGCGCTGCCATAACTGGAAAAAAGATATTCAATCTTCGGCCATTTGGGTTGTATTGTTTTTATGAAATGAGAAATGATTCCCTGGTTAGGGGAAGGTAAAGCATCGTTTATATTTACAAGAGTTTTACCTTCAGCTTCCAAAACAACTACATTGTCAAGATTGTTTGCTAAAAAGGTCACCTTTGCTATCCCTGATAAGTTGTATTCTTTAGCGTTTACTGCTTCGGTAATTTTAGTAAAGCCTAATTCTTTAAAGAAATTTACTGCACCTTGATACCATGTATAAGGGAAAAAAATATGAGCATTTTTGTCAACCATTCTTAATGTCTCAAAATGCAAGTGATCTTCATGTCCATGAGAAATTAATACATAGTCAACTCGCTTTAAATAATCCAGTGCATTTTCAGGCGGCTTAGGAAATAAGTACCATTGATTGCAATATGATGGTCCGATCACCCATGGATCGGTAAGTATTCTTATCCCATTTATTTCAATCAATA
>JAFDXH010000240.1 GCA_018268075.1 Bacteroidota bacterium
AAACATGAAATATACACTTTGAGTGCTCCTTTTTGTAATACAAATAAGTGCATGGCAACCAATGGCGCAAAAAACTGAGACCACATCAGTTACTGCAAAAACAATTAGAATGTCTCAGCTAAAGCTGGGAAAAGCAAGATACTTGGTATATATTGTCCGGGGTGAAAATGCTCCTGCCTCCGAAGTTGAAATCTGGAATATTGATGTAAAGAAGGAAAAACTCCATAATAAAGAGGTGATATCTGTTTCTCAAAAATGGGATTTTAAAGACACCGTTGTTCATACAGCAAAATCAATTTCATCTGCAATAGATTTCAAGCCGGTGTACCATGAAAGCTGGTGGCAGACAAGAGGCGCCCAGCGTTTTGATGTTGAACCAAAAAAGGTATGGATAAATAACAAAGAAATTACAGATACTAATTCGGGAAAAAGAGAAAGAAATGTATATTCATCATTTGTATCATCCGATGGAAAATATTATTTAAACTGGCATTTAGACCTGGAAGTGTTTAGTATGCTGCCACTTAGAAAGAACACAACTTTTCTTATCCCATTTTATGAGTTTGGTTACGACACACCAAGAAACATTTCCTATACTACTATCGGAGAAGATGTATTAGTTTATGACGGCAAAAGAATTAAATGCTGGCTCTTGTACCACGAAGAAAAAGGAAATAAAGAAACATTTTGGATTAGCAAAAAAACGAATGAGGTATTGAAGTTAAAACAATTGATTAATGAAAACCTTTACAGGTATAAAATAAAACTACCAATTGATGAATAGGCAGACAATATTTAATGACACTTTTCTATTAAGATTAGGAGTAGCAGTGATTTTTCTTTCCCACAGCTTACACGGAATTTTTACAGACAATGATATAAGCGACTTTGGGAATTTGTTTTTAAACAAAATCGGGTTTGCCCCTTTCGGAGTTTTTATAGCCTGGAGTGTTGTAATCAGTCAAATAGTTACGTCGTTATCATTGATTGCAAATAAAGTCGTGAAGATTTCCTGTATCGCAAACATCATTATCCTGATTTTTGGCATAATAACAGTTCATTTTGCTGAAGGTTGGTATGTAGTAGGAGCCAGTAGAAACGGCATGGAGTTTAGCTTCATTTTAATTGTCGTGCTCTTTGCAATAATCATAGCAGATAAAAGAGCTGAAAAACAAAAAGTAAGCTGAGCTTATTTTTTAAATCAGCAATAAAATATCTACATGTACTTAATCCGGTTTTTTGCCTTCTAAAAAAGAGTTGAGCGTACCTATTTCTGCCTGATTATCTTTATCAGACTTTACTGTATAGTTTGTATAAAAACTTTCTACGTTCGCTATGGAATTGTGCAATTCCATGTTGCGGCGAAGGTATGCAGGAACAGACTCAAACTCATTGTTAGGATCCGCAGCATTTACATTAAAGGAAAGGTTCCTCAATTTTGCAATGCGGTCCATAGCCCGGCGCTTTAATTCATCTGCTTCGTCCACCATCGGCGGTTCCTCAGCATCTGACATCATGATTGGCATCGTTTGGTGTACTTTCTTTTCCTGTTCTTCCTCCGCCGCATCATCAGAATTTTTTACCACCAATTGCATTTCCATTACAGGTTCGTCTTCCTGCACAGGCATTTGCAAAGGGGCAAAGCTTTCATCGGTTTTGGATTCAGGTTTAGGCTCCGGCTCTGCATAGATATGCGAAGGTTTCGCCAAGTAACCGCCTGACGTTTGGGCGGTGCCAGCTTCTTTATTAATTATAATCTCTCTTTTTTGGGAATAGTCAGTTTCAGCAGCGATTATTGAATTAGAATCCGAAGATAATTTTAAATATATATTTTCTTCTGATAAGTTATCCCCCGTATTTTCCGCAATTGAGCTTCGTAAATCTACGTTCTGCGTTTGCTCTATACTGTTAGTAATTATAGGCTGCATCTCCTTGTTTATCACGGCATCCCTTTGTAATGCCGTTTTGATTGCTGCTGCATTGATTTCCATTTCGCCAGTAGGTTCTGCCTTTAATTCTATTTCCACAGGGGCATCTTCTTTTACCTCTTCATCAAATAGAAATAACGGCTGGCTTGGTCTTTTCTTTTCTTCCGGCTGAAGGGTCACTACCACTTTTTCATTTTCCTTTTTTATGGGTGGCGCTTCTGTAGGTTTCTTTTCAAACAATTCCTTGTGTTGAAATCCGGTGGCTATTAGTGTGATTCCGATTTTATTTTCCAAATTATTATCATAGCCAAGCCCAAGTATCACATCTGTATCATCGCCTGCCTTGGATATAAGGTAACTCTGTATGGTATCTACCTCATCCATAGTAAATTCTGACTCGCCTTCAGCAGAGTTAATATTAATCAGAATCCACTTTGCACCCCTTATTTCATTGTCATTCAGCAGTGGCGAGTTCAATGCTTGCTCGATTGCATTTTGAGCACGATCTGCGCCTTCGCACTGTGCACTTCCTAAGATGGCTACCCCACCGTTGCTCATTACGGTGCATACATCAGCAAAATCCACATTTATCTGCCCTGTACTATTTATCACATCAGTAATACATTTAGCCGCTGTAGCCAATACATTATCTGCCTTGGCAAAAGCTGCCTTCATAGTAAGGTTGCCAAACTGGTGGCGCAATTTGTCATTACTAATCACCAGTAGCGTATCTACATGCTCCTTTAATTTATTGATTCCTTCTTCCGCCTGGGCTATTCTCTTTTTTCCTTCGTAGGCAAATGGCGTAGTTACAATGCCTACAGTAAGGATACCGAGGTCTTTACAAATTTTTGCAATGATGGGCGCTCCACCTGTACCTGTGCCACCGCCCATACCTGCCGTGATAAATGCCATTTTAGTATTCACTTCCAGAATGCGCTTGATCTCCTCCAAACTCTCCTCGGTAGCCTCACGCCCAATCTGAGGATTGGCTCCAGCTCCAAGGCCTTGAGTGAGGTGCGGGCCTAACTGTACTTTATTAGGAACCCGGCTGTGATTAATAGCTTGTGAATCTGTATTACAAATAATAAAATTTACGCCTTCAATATTCTGGCTAAACATGTGGTTTACTGCATTGCTGCCGCCGCCACCAATGCCAATTACTTTTAGAATTGACGATTGCTCTTTTGGCAAATCAAACTGTATCATAGTGTATTCCTCCTATTTCCCATTGGGAATTTTTGTGTAGTTATTAATTTAAACTTTTGTATATGAGTGCAAAAGCATTGGATGATTTTTATAATTCTGCATCTGTTTCATCTTTGAACATATCTATTAATCCCATTTTGCAGGAGTCTAAAAAACTTTTCAAAGTTTTCCTTGGCTTCATAATATTTTTGGATGTAGCGGCCTCTTCTTCTTCCCCCTCCTCTTTCGCTTCTTGAAGCGATTCGGGAACATTTATTTTTACAAAAGTTTCTTCAAATTGTTTTTTCTTGTTTTCAAAATCATTGTATCCTTTAAGAATTAATCCAAGGCATGTAGAGTACATTGGCTTTGCAAGTTCTTCAATATGGCCCGGAGCAAGGTGCTCATTGGGATATCCGATGCGCGCATTCAATCCTGTTACATATTCTGTAAGCTGAATCAGATTTTTAAGTTGAGAGCCGCCACCTGTAAGAATGATGCCGCCATTTAACATGCGGTTGTCAAGGCCTACCTGCTTTAAGTGGTATGCCACAAAATCCATAATCTCACTCATACGTGCCTGAATGATGGATGCAAGATTTTTTACACTTATTTCTTTAGCTGCCATACCCCGCAATCCGGGAATGGTGATAAAAGTATTGGCTTTAGCTTCATCGGCCAATGCACTGCCAAATTGAACTTTCATCTGCTCTGCCTGAGTTTTTAAAACACCTAAGCCATTCTTAATATCTATGGTAATATTTTCTCCACCGAATGGAATTACTGCCGTGTGTTTTAAAATACCTTCATAAAAAATAGCTAAATCGGTAGTGCCACCTCCTATATCTACTATGGCTACTCCAGCTTCGAGATCGTGGTCGCCCATTACAGCAGCGGCCGAAGCTAATGGCTGCAGTACCAGATCCTTTATTTTTAGTCCGGCTTTTTCTACACTTCTATTTATATTTCTAATCGCATTTTTATCACCTGTGATAATGTGAAAATTAGCGCCCACTTTTACTCCACTATAACCTATAGGGTCTGGAATATTTTGAAAATTATCTACTGTAAACTCCTGCGGTATCACTTCTATTATCTGATCGCCAGCAGGTATATATGTTTTGTATTGATCATTTACCAGTTGATCTATTTCCGATTGCTTTATCTCATTGTCGGTATCATGCCGTACTATATCACCTCTTGTTTGCAAGCTTTTGATGTGATGGCCGGCAATACCCACATACACTTCATTGATAGGCAGGTTAGGGTTGCTTGCATAGCAATTCTCCAAAGCGGTTTGAATGGCTTTAATAGTTTGATCAATGTTAAGCACCATGCCATGTTGTACACCGTTGCTATTGGCTCTTCCAAAACCGATGATCTCAAGTTTGCCAAACTCATTTTTCCTTCCTGCTATGGCGGCAATTTTGGTAGTACCTATATCAAGGCCTACAATAATGGGTTGTTCGTTGTTCATGTTGTTGTGTTTTTGAAAAAAGTTTAGGGTTAATTTTTTTTATCTTCTATTTTAATAATCCGATTTTGAAGGCATCACTGCTTTTGGTTCCGGCGGCTCCTTCGGTTTTATTTTTATGACTGGTTTTTCTTTGGGTATTACTTTCTCCTTTTCTGATGGATTTTTTTTAGCTGCTTTTACTGCGCCCACTGGATTTTTAAAAAGTGGTTTTTCCGGAACATGGCCGGGGGCTACAACAAAGCGCTCGGAATCAGATTGAAGTTTATTTGAATTTATAGTTGGTTTTTGAATCACTTCTGCTGCCGGCGGATTAATATTCTCGGTCTGTGGCAATTGTACACTGGTAGTATCATTCACTTTCGACTGAGCCTGAGCTATTAAACTTTTCATAATCTCGATGGCGCGTAGAGAATCTGCTTTTACTTCGGCATGGTCTCTTTTTACTCCTACTATCTGCCCTTTGTATTGCAGATCTATTGCTGAATATTTGTTCCATCCATTATAGAACTGCACCTGCTGATAAAATGCAAGCAAAGCCGAGAATTTTTGACGGTATCTTGCTGCATCGCCAAAACGGATTACTTGCCTTCCAAGTTTAGGCACCATTTCAAAAAGCTGATCGGGTGTAATATTTACCTGATCAATCTGTGCCATCCAAAACGGGTGATCATTAATATAAGTACCAATTAACTTAATATCATTCAGCATCACACTATCTTGCTTATTCAGTTTTTGCTGCACACCCAAAAAGCCGGTGAATACTGGCACTCTCACAGAAACCCGGTCATTTAGCGGAAGTAGCGTAAGTGTACTATCTATATAAAATGAGCCACCTGCATTGTTAAAAATTCTTGCCACAGGAACTCTTTCTCTTATGGAAACCTGCAAAACATTATTGTTGTCAATAAACATTTCAGCTTCTTTGATCCAAAGCCCTTTATGTAATTCCTGCTCCATCACTGAAAGGTTAATTTCGCGGCCCGGTGTGTTTTCAATTTTGCCCTTATTAATTCTTTCCAGCAATTGCAGTACATCATTCCTATCTATAAAATGTTTTTCTCCCTTTCCTAAATAACGCACTTCCACTTTAGAAATCCGCTCATTGCTCTGGCGCGAAATGGCTGCCACCATCAATACTGTAATGCCTGCAAACAGCAGCAGCCATGCTGAGATGGCGAGTATTTTATTGAAGGCAGATTTTTTATTCACAGCCATTTTATTGAGGTTGATTATTTAAAATTTCTTTTATTGGATTTATTAGTTGATCAATATTTCCTGCTCCCGCGGTGATAAGCGTAGTACCATTAAAATTATTTTTTATTTCATCTTTAAATTGAGTTTGCAAATAGTTTAGTAATTCTTTACCATCCATCGTAGCCACATTTTTATTTTCCATATAGGAAATAATTATTTTACTCTCTACACCTTCTATCGGTAATTCCCTTGCCGGGTAAATTGGCAACAGTATAATCTGATCCGCCATATCAAGCGCCTCAGCAAATTCTTTTGCCAGGTCTCTTGTTCTGGAAAATAAATGAGGCTGAAAAATAACTACGCATTTTCTGGAACTAAAAAGGCTACGCGCACTCCGGATCAGGGCGCTCAATTCTGCCGGATGATGCGCATAGTCATCAATAAACACAACATTTTCCTTTGAAGCATTTGCCGCCCTAACATTTATTATATATTCAAATCTTCTCTTTACTCCTTTAAAATCAGCAACGGAACTCAATATTTTGGCAGGCTCGATATTCAACCTAAGCCCTATCGCTATTGCTGCCACTGCATTTTCTACATTGTGCATACCGCCTACAAATAAATTGACCCCTTCGATCATTTTATCATGATACACCAAATCAAAAATATATCCACCTTCGTTTATTAAAATATTTTTGGCATAAATATCTGCAGAGTCATTCTGCAGACTGTATGTAGATA
>JAFDXH010000241.1 GCA_018268075.1 Bacteroidota bacterium
ATCGTTGTTTTATACTTCTTAAATAATTGCCGGGCACGTTCGTCGCCTGATTCGATAACTTTATGTGGATTTTTTATAAACTGATGTATCCAGTCAACCGAAACTTTTGTTGTTAATCCTCCCAGTTGCGGACCAATACCATCCTGTCGGAAGTTATGACAGCCGCTGCAGTTTTTCTTGAACAAAACTTCTCCGGTGGCAATGGTGGCTGAGTCTGCACTAATAGCGCTATTACCTGATGATGCCCCGGAATGGCACGAACTGAGCCAATACATCAGTGATGTCATTACGGCTACAACAATCAGAATTCTTTTTTTCATCCGGCAACGGCAAATTAAATTTCGTTTCAAATCTACAAGCGCTGAATGGTTAATCCTCCATCCACCATAATTACCTGCCCGGTAGAATACATAAAATCTCCATTGGCAAGCGAGGCTGACACTTTTCCCACATCTTCCGGGAGCCCCCAGCGTTTTTGCACACACAGTCCTTCTTCAATAAGCTTGTTATATTTTTCGGTTACACCCGATGTCATATCGGTACTGATTATACCTGGCCTTACTTCATAAACGGGAATATCAAATTCTCCCAGCCTCACAGCAAATAGTTGTGTTGACATGCTGATGCCGGCTTTGGAAATACAATACTCCCCACGGTTTACTGATGCAACGGTAGCGGAAATGGAAGATATATTGATGATGCATCCTTTAAATGCATTGTTCTGTTTTTTATACCCAATCATTCGGTTAGCCACCATTTGTGTTAGAAAATAAGGCCCTTTCAAATTTGTGGATATAACATGATTAAAACTTTCCTCCGTTGCTTCCAATATATCTTTTCTTTCTTTTGGGGCTATACCGGCGTTGTTCACTAATACATGAAGGGTTTCATAATGTTCTTCTATTTGCAAGATCATATTTTCCCTGTCAGCCGCAGAAGCGATATTGGCACGGCAATAGATAACATCATTCCCGTACTCCTTCAGCTTTTTTATTGTATCCGCCACATCTTCTTCCGGACGCATGCCATTGATAGCAAGATCAAAACCATTTCGGGCTAATTGCTCTGCTATACCGAAACCGATACCGCGGCTACCACCCGTAATTAGCGCTACTCTTTTCATGTGTTGAAAAATTAAATTTCCGGAATATTTACCCAGCATCTTTTTTCCCAGCTTTCCAATCCTTTTTCGGCAAGTTGTATCCCTTTTACCCCCTCACGCAAATCCCAGGGAAAAGCTTCACCGGTTACAACATGTTTTAAAAACAATTCCCACTGCACTTTAAACGCATTGTCATATTGCTCCTGTTCGGGAATCTTTGACCAGCCATCAAAGAAATTGATTGGCTGCGCAATATCAGGATTCCAGACCGGCTTTGGTGTATTGCCATAATGCTGGATATAACATTCCCGCAAACCTGCAACGGCTGACCCTTTGGTGCCATCCACCTGCAGGGTCAGCAGGTCATCACGACGTACCCTTACTGTCCAGGATGAATTAAACTGGGCGATGATATCCCCTTCCAGTTCAAATGTAGCATACGCCGCATCATCAGCCGTGCATCTATATGGTTTTCCATTTTCATCAATTCTTTCAGGAATATGCGTGGCGCCAAGACAGGAAACGGCCTTCACTTTTCCAAAAACACTGTCGAGCACATAGCGCCAATGGCAAAGCATGTCAACAATAATACCGCCATCATCTTCTTTTCTGTAATTCCAGGAGGGGCGCTGCGCCGGAATAGAATCACCTTCAAAAACCCAATAGCCAAATTCGCCGCGTACAGAAAGAATTTTGCCAAAAAATCCCTGCTCAATAAGTCTTTTTATTTTCATGATACCCGGCAGCCACAATTTATCCTGCACCACTCCATTTTTCACACCGGCATTTTTACAGAGCTGATACAATTCCATCGCTTCCTTTGTGCTTGCTGCGATTGGCTTTTCACAATAAATATGTTTGCCGGCCTTGACGGCCTTTTTGATTCCATCCGCTCTTCTTGTGGTAGTTTGGGAATCAAAATAAATGATGTTATGAGGGTCGGCAAGGGCTTTGTCCAAATCGGTGCCCATTCGTTTTACACCGGATAGCAGGCAAAGCTTTCGCAACTTTTGTTCGTCGCGGCCAATCAGTATTGGGTCGGGCATAATCGTTTCGCCGGAGCTTATTTTTACTCCTCCCTGTTTTATAATTTCCGCAATGGAGCGCAACAGGTGTTGATTAGTTCCCATTCTTCCTGTAACACCGTTCATGATGATGCCGATCTTATGCTCGCTCATTTTATTTTCCGTTTTTTTTGTGGCGGTCGTCTTCTCCACGGTATTACCGACGCTTGCGGGAATAACTGCCACTTCTGTTTTCTGTGCCATATTATATTAATTTGTCAAAAAAAAGTTTACAAAGCCTGCTTTCCATTCAACACAAAATCCATGTCATACAATACATGTTCTTTATAGGCTTTGACAATTTTATCCAGAAACATTGACTGATCTTCTTTCCAGTAAGTGTTGGAAAAAATTTCAACTTCATTGAATCCTTCAAACCCTGCCTCTTCTACCCATGTTTTGATCTGCCTGACAGGAATACAACCCTCACCCATCAAACCCCTGTCGAGCAGCATATCTGTTGTGGGCACTTTCCAATCACAAATATGGAAAGCAGAGAGGTTTCCATTTTTTCCACAGCGTTTTATTTCCTGTTCCAAATAAGGGTCCCACCAAAGATGATAGACATCAACAGCAATCCCTACCCATGGTGATTTTAGCGCTTCAGCCATATCATTAGCCTGGGCCAGTGTATTGATAGCAGAACGGGTATCTGCATACATGGGGTGCAAAGGTTCTATGGTTAATTTCACACCTGCTGCGGCTGCATCGGGAATAACTGCCGCGATTCCATCCCGTATTTGTTTTCTTGACTCTTCAAGCGACTGGTCCGGTTCAGCCCCGCATACCAACACCACCATTGAAGTGCCTAATTCAGCAGCTTCTTCAACAGCTCTCCGGTTATCTTCTATAGCCAGTTTTCTTTTAACCGGATCTTTAGAAGGAAAAAAACCACCCCTGCATAGCGACACAACTTCCAGGTTATGCTCCCGTAACATTTTTCCTGTTTGGCTGATATTTCTTCCTTCCAGTGCATCACGCCAAACTGTAATACCTTTAATACCGGCTTCTGCATAATTTTTTGCCGCTTCTTCTATTTTCCATGGTTTGGTTGTTATTGTGTGAATACAGAGTTTGGACAAATCTCCATTCATTTCAACAATTATTTTATATTAAAAAAGGTATGATATACTTCTTTGTCAATTATCCGCTGTATATACAAAGCCGCTTCCCGAAGATGATAATCTCCCCACATACTTGATTCGCCATTAGGAATTTTGCTGCCTTCGGGCACATAATCCCATCCGTTGGGGCGATGATAAATAGAATGCAATAACAATCCCTGGTGTTTTTCATTAACACTGAGATATGGTTCTTCAAACAGCGTATTCAAAACCGTTAATCCTGCCTGCCAGTAACGATTGCCCTCTTTGGTTTCTCCTTTTTGCTGAAGCCATTTGCCAAGCCTTAGTAAACCTTGTGCACCAATTGCAGCGGCAGAACTATCCACCGGTTCAAATTCATTAAAGGGATTTGATGGCTTATTCAAATAGTCTCCCAACCGATACAAATTTGGTGCGCCGGTATCCCAATATGGAACTCCGTCTGCAGGGGTATGCTCAATATAAAAATCACAGGTGGCTTTAGCAGCTTTAAGCATAAATGAAACAACAACTTCTTTTCCGGAAAATTCTTTGAACTGCTCTTCGCCGATGGTATCAAACCATTCAAGTTGCTCGGCAAACCCGCACATAGCCCAGGCAAGGCCCCTTGTCCAGGTACTAAAACCCGTATATCCCTGTTGTGAATTGGGGCAACGGAAATTTCCGTCTTTTATATTAAAAACAGATTCATGCGCTGTTCGCCCCCATACATCATATATATCCCGGCCTTCACCATAAAAAACAGAGTAGTCCGCTGTGGCTTTAAGATGCTGTATCGCTCTTTCCAGCAAATTTATTTTAATGTCATTTTCAGACTGGAGAACATGACCAAGGGAATAGCTAAGAATAAGTGAACGAATAGAACGAATGGTATCAACAAAAAGAGAATGAGGTCCGTTAAAAGAATGAATATATCCTCCATGTTTTATCGCCGTCCAGCGGCTGGCCTGCACAGCACCGGATACTTTTAACGCTAACTCATAAAAATCTTTCTCCCTTTCATTGAAAGAGATTTTGCCTTCATGCATCAATCGCAATAAATTGCCATAAGTGCTTACATTATTAAAACCGTGGTCGTGTACACCGATATGGCTAACATGCGGCGCCATTGCTTCAACTGTTTTTTTACGGCCTGTTTCAAGAAATGATTTTTCTCCTGTAGCATCATATTGCAACATATAAGCGCCGTATTGAAACCCCTGGGTCCATTCCGTCCACCCACGGGTTGTATAATTGCCATTTACAGTAAAAACAGGAGAGCCCTTTGAATCATCATACTGTTTCTCAATCAGTATTATTTTTTTTTCTGAAATGTTCCAGAACCTGGTGAGTTTGGACTTCAGATGAGACGGTTTTAATTCAGCATCTATTTTAATCATGGAGCAGTTTATATTTTTTAATTTTTATTTTTCTAGTTGAATACTGTGTTTTCATTTCTGGACGAACAAATTATCTGGATTCATTTGTTATCAGTTTATGAAAAAAACATCGGGCGCAATGACTAAATTTTCTCCTTTGTCGGTTTAATTCAATAGCAGTTTCCCTTCTCACGAAAACTGCAGCGACAAAATTTGAAATGCCTATTCTCAGGTTAACGCCTTAGTTAATAAATTAAAATTAATATTGCTGACATAATACTTTTTACCCGATTTTGATAAATAGCTACCTTATCAGGTATTTGATCATTATTGATTCATTTACTAGACGGAGGAGATAAACCAGGTCTCTTCGTTGGCTATCAAATTTTGATACTATTGATAAATTTCGGTTTGCTAAAACTGTATTTCCGGCTTGTTTGTTATAGCCCCAAAAGCCTACCGGTAATAATTTTTTAATTATGGAACCTGAAAAGAAAAATACCAAGATTGCAAATGAAAAACCAGTCGCACAAACCTGTTTTTTTAACGCTATTTTTTGAACCCCCAGTCTATAGCAGAACTAAGGCTTTCCATTTTTTCTAGAACTTTAAAATTTTCTGGCAACTTTTTGAAAGAATAAACTGATCGAGGAAATTCAAGCTCCTTTTTGATTAATTTAGGTGAAGCCGGTTCAAGTAGATGATCTTTTAGTTCGGCCAGAATAATTTTTCGCGGAGCGATGCTTCCGATCATGTCAGGTAAATCGTAAGCCGTCAATACCGAAGCGATACCCCATGAAAAATCAATATCAACAGGATGCCAGTAATCGTTACCTACAATCTTTGTCACCCCCACTTTATACAACTTATTCATAACAACCGACTGGTAAGAGATCAGCGAACCGATCAGCGTAACATTTATAATTGAAGAATCAAAGGCAGCGGCATGTATCAAAGCCGGGCAAATGTCATTATAGGCAACAGCCCCGATTTTCGAAGGATCTACATCATTGCGGTTTTTCAAATAGCTTACTACTCTTACAATATCTCCCGCTCTGATACCCACCATGCTTCTTCCAATCAAAGTCGCTGTGTATCCATCCGGGCTTTTATACCTTGATCCCGGATTTTGAGTGGTTTCACCAAAACCCAATACATCCGCCGCTGCTACGATATAACCTTGTTTGACTAATTTTTCTATTTCACCTCCTGTTTCCGCTCCCGTAGTCTTTCCTTTTGAATGCAGATAAACTATGGCAGGATGATTCTTCCGATTTCCATCAGGTATAAACAATAGAATGGGAATGGCATAATTTCCCTGTTCCCCGGTAATAGCCATCAATTCTACTGAATAGCCATCCCGCTTGTACCTTCCATTCATAACAGGCTGTTCGCCTGATGAAAGAGAGATGTTATATCCTGAAATCTTTTTAGCCTCCTTCTTCACATTTTCCAGGTGTTCGATGATGTTTTTTCTCGACCCGTTAATGTTATTTATCAGTTTTTCAGACTCTGTTTTATTGAAGTCAAAAATCATCTTCCCACCCTTGTATGTTGTTATCTGTCCGGTAGGCGTGACCGTTAATTCTTTTTTTGACGGCAGGTCGGTCTTTTCTTCCGCGGGGTTTCCCTGAAGGCCAAAATGCTTCTGGAAAAAAGCATACATCGCCAATCTGATTTTGGGAGTCATTGCGTGCTTCCCCTCATCTACAACCATTTGCAGATGATCTGCTCTACCGAATGCTTTATACGCTTTTTTTGCTTCTACAAATGCATTCTTTGCTCCCTGAAAAGACAAATATTCATCACGGTATGTAAATGTCAGCAGCGTTGGTTTAGGAGATCTCACTTCTAACAAATCTTCAAAAGTTATACCTTTTGCAAGACCATGAACAAGCATGGATTCAGGATCCTGAACTCCTTTTGTTTCAATTAAGCTTCGGTTTTCTATAGACCAGCTGCATGGTATCGCTACTTTCACCCTCTTGTCAACCGCAGCTATATATGCTGACACTGTTCCGCCGCCTGAAAAACCCGTTACGCCTATTCTTCCTACATCCACTTCTTTACGTGTCAACAAATAATCAATAGCCCGGATGCCGTCCCATATAAAATATTTTGCAGAGGAAGTTCCCGTCAGAAAACAAATATTCCCCATATAAATATGTTCATTAACGGAGTATCCGGCAGCAGAAAAATTTAATGTGGTATCATAATATTGTACATGCTCACCCTGCCCAAGCGGATCTATGGCGAATACGATCATTCCTTTCTTTACAAGGTTGGTTATAATAACCTGGTAGTATTCTTCTCTGAACGATGCCTGGTCATGCCCCATAACATTGAGGATTGCAGGCGCTTTGCCATTCAGGTTATCAGGTATATACAGGCAACCTGTTTCGTAATAGCCGGACATCGGTTCAAAAATTATTTTCTCAATCCTGTATCCATCCTTTTGTACAATGCCTGTTATTTCGGGATTCAAGGCACTCTTTTCCGGAAAGGCACCGAATATTTCTTTAAGTTTTCCCTTAACAACCTGTTGTCTTTTCCGCCAATCATCTTTCGTTTTTATCTTAACAATCTGATTCCTCCTTTTCTTATATAAATCCACTGCTTGCTTTGTGAGATGGTTCATCACCATTCCTCCCGGATTACTCCATGCGATCCAGTCCTGGAAAACATTTAAATTTTCTTTTTCCTGTTTTACCGTTATAATGTCTGCTTTATTCGACGAGACTGGCTGAGCATACAAGGCTTCAATATTCAAAAAAAAATAAAGAGACAAAAAGGAGTATGCGTATTTAGCAAATCCTTTATTTCGTATTATCCCGGTAAAGTTGTCGCAGATAATATTTTTCAATTGCATCCCGGAGTAAATCATCTTTTTATATTTTTTATTCATGGCCTTTCATACTGTTAAGAAAATTCTTTTCCACTCTTATAATCCAATTCAATTCGGGTAAATTATGGTAATCCCACCGCTGTAGCCCAAACTCTTCCCAAAATACCTTTACAAAAAGTTTGCAAACACCCACTGATGTATAAATTTAAAGGTTGCCAGGTGAGATTTTTTACCCAATATTGTTCATTAACTATGCTATTTTGAACTGGGTGAAATATGAAAATAGACACAATAGAAATTCCGAATAAAAATTTGTTGCAAAGACAGTTTGAGGTGGTGATAGACTAAAGGAGGTTAATACAAAGCGAAGAAGGTATAACAACTGTTGTTGAAAACTGAAAAGACGATGCAATTTCTCCTGCGCGGTATATGTATTTCTGATTACTTAATACGGGAAGAACTTTGTTTGCGTTACAGCAGGCGGGATCATCTTTGTTACGATTGAATAATTCCAATGAAATCGGAAGTAACGGAATTCTTGATTTAATGCTTGTTTTTAAGCCAGTTTGTGAATATCCAAAACTCATTATCTATTCCTATCTAAATCTCGGTTCGTTTTAGTTTTTCACCATCGGCATAAACGAGGCCGATTAAGCAACAAATATAAGCCCAAACAATATATTCAGCAATTGAACAGGTTGTTTATCAGGATATTGAGAAGATCCCAGTAAGTAAATTTTTAAACTTAGGTGAACTCACTGAATCACTTACTGAGATTTGGAAATTTTTGGAGTGATTTGACTGGTCAATCGTCTTTGATTAAAAACCCCGGTATTGCCGGGTTTTTTAAAGCATAATCTTATTTATCTTTTGTGATTTCCGCCGTACTCATGACTTGTTTGCAATCCAGCCTGCGGCCAAACAAATCATGACAACGGCGGCTGCTAAAATCAAAGGTGCATTTCAATTCGTTCCGGCAACATGCCGTAACATCATGCAACCACTGGCCGTTACGAAATCAAATGACAGCCTTTCCAAAATATCTGGCGACCGACTGAAATCAGTAATATTTCTATACGTCATAAACTTTGACTATAAAATAAAACGAAATTATAACCATAAAAGCCGGACGAATGATACCTTAAATATCTTCACAATAGCCTTACCAGGAAATATCGTCAACTCTTGACAACTAATGTTAAGTTAAGTCTATTATGATGCAATAAATTTTCCCACAAAGCTACGTAGTTCACTAAAGAAACACTTTGTGTATTCATTTGTGGGCTATACGCCAGTTTGATAATGCCTATCTATTTGCCCAACTAAAAATAGGTGTGGATAATTTCGTCCGCGATGCTTATTAATTACTAATGGATACTATAATGCCGATTGAGCTTTTAATAAATGCTGCCCTTAGATGGCAACACCGAGAGTTGCTTTTGGATAAGTATTTTATGGAAGTATAATTATTGCATTATAGAAAGTTGTTAAACTTCCTTCTGCTGGCAACGACAATAATAAAATTCCTGATTTCCTTCAGTAATCGCAATTTATTTGATTCCCACTTTCATTTTTTCATAGCATCGCCTGTTGCGACGCAATACGTTTATCGTTCCGCTCATACTTCATCAGCTATATTTATACATTTCATTGCAGAAGCCACTCATTCGCACCCTGCCGCAAAATTATTGAACTGTTCCGATCAGGAAAAGGTCTTCGCCACAGTTCTTTCCGCACAAAGCCTTCAGCTTGCCTCCGGTTTTCAAAAAAATCTCCACCAGGACACCTGTATGCATTGCATCATGGGGTAGTATTTTTTTGAAAAACCTTGTCCTTCCTCCACAGTTCTAATGGCTGGTCGCTAAGGGTAAATGAGCGGGCGGCGCAGCCGACTGAGGTAAACACCCTCACAGGTTGACAGCAGTTTCCCGTTTCGCAGCAACCTTATTATTAATTATTAAAAACAAAAGTTATGGAACTGACAGGAAGAGTAACCGCAGATGCGAAAGTTACCGAAACAAAGAACGGAAAAAAAGTGACCAATTTTTCCATTGCTATCAATGATCGTTACAAAACCAAAGAAGGCGAAGTAA
>JAFDXH010000242.1 GCA_018268075.1 Bacteroidota bacterium
GAAGGATACTGTACTTCTCCTCGGAGCTAAATTGACGTCTTGTTTTCATTGTTCCTAAATTTACTGTGACTAAATTGTTTTACAATTTTTGTCCAGTCTTTTAGGGGGCTAAGACAATAGAATAAACAATGAACTTTTATTTATAAATTTGGCTTTGGTACCGGGCAGACGAATCACGGAATATCGCCACATCGCCAAGCCGTACCGTTACCTGCCATTATTATAGACACACCAAAACTGTATG
The DNA here is from genome assembly GCA_018268075.1 of Bacteroidota bacterium. Lineage (GTDB taxonomy): Bacteria > Bacteroidota > Bacteroidia > Chitinophagales > Chitinophagaceae > Ginsengibacter. The sequence goes on from JAFDXH010000242.1 coordinate 245, forward strand.
AACAAATTCTTCGTTGACACTTTCTCCGACCCCATCATAATGACCGTTGTAAGCTTTCAGCTATTGTGGATGATTTACGCAATAGTCCAACTTGCCAAATTGCGGACAAATATTGCACGGCAGACAATCAACTATTATTCATTTGAATCAATACCAAGTACGTTTGTAACAATAGGACTTTTCGGCACTTGCCTTGGTATAGCTGTGGGTCTTTACAAGTTTGACGTCAACCCTGAAAATATAAAAGGAAGTGTTCAGTTACTTTTAAGAGGATTGAAAAGTGCATTTTTTGTAACAATTCTTGGATTGTTCTTTTCATTAGTGTTCAAGAATATAATAAACCATTACCTCAACCGGTTTTCTGACATTCAACCACCTGAATCACCTGAATTAGAACAGCTTAAAGAAATGAACAATAATTTGCAATTATTGGGGCATAATATTTCTGAAAGTTTTAGGAGCAAGTTTGATGTTTTCTTAGAGGATATGAAAAAAACAAATGAAAAACTCATCGCCAATTTAGATTTCTTTGTTGCTAACCTTGCCGACCAAAATCAACAGGCATTAATTGAAGCTCTTGAAGGAGTGGTTACTGAATTGAATACAGGATTTAAAGAGATTTTAGGCTCATTGGTTAAACAAAATTTTCAAACACTTACTGAAAGTGTCAACAGTTTAAACAAATGGCAGCAACAACATAAAACACAGGTTGAAACACTTACGGAGACCTTTACAGAAATAGTAACTAACACACAAAAACTGGATGAAACCTTAGCAAACATCATTAAGAAAAACGACCAGTTGATTGGCCAAAATAGCAAACTAAGTCAAATCATTGATAGCCTAAGTAAAGTTCTTGTTGATGACAAACGCTTTGTTGAAGTAATTAACCAATTAAACAACTCTACGCAAAATATTTCGGAAGCAGCCGAAGGATACAACAACAATTTGACCGAGATAAAGAAATTAAGTTCTTCAATTGACAATTGGTTTAAAGGTGAGCATAGCATAAGAGAAAGCATTGTAATGCTACAAACCCAATTAAATGACCTGGCCGAAGTAAGGGTTAATCAAATTCCCGTTTTTACCGACAGCCTAAAACAAACATTTGGAACGCTTGATAAGATACTTGCTGAATATCACAAAGCAATCCCAAGAATTGTAGAAAAAGCTTTCAATGATAGAAATAACAATCAATGAGTAGGCCAAGACACAAAACAGATGAAAACTATGTTGCCTTTTCAGACATAATGACCTGTCTGATGATAATTTTTTTGTTTATTGCAATCTCATATATCATGGAAGTGTTTTCATCAACATTTGTAAAGGGAGAAATGTATAACACCATAACTGAACAAATGATTGATGATTTAGATAGGAACAATGTAAAGCTTGACAAAGACTTATCGCTTAAGTTCTTTAACAATGATAAAAATAGCAAAGACGTACTTTTTGAAACGGGCCAAGTAACTATGACGGATAATTTTAAAAATAAAGTCATTGAAATTTGGCCGCTCTATCAAAATATAATAACCAAGGATACTTTTCTTAACTACATAAGCGAAATTAGAATTGAAGGACATACAGACACTTTACCCCCAAAAAATTCATCACTTTCTAGTTATGAATATAACCTCAACCTTTCATCATTGAGAGCACAAGAGGTTTTAAGGTTTATTAGGTCAATGCCCTGTTATGTAAATTTAGAAGAATCAAAAAAACAAAGGCTACAATTTCTCATGACGGCAAATGGGATGTCATATAGCAGGGCTTTGAATGATTCAAACGAAATTTCCTATTTATCTAAGATGAAAACCATTAGCGCAGAGAAGTCAAGACGAGTTGAATTTAGAATAGTGACTACAAATCAAAAACTTATTGAAAACTTAATAAAAAAATAAAGCAGGGAATGTTATACAATTTCTTTCTAGGTCACTCTGCATCATTATTGAGTAAAATACTTGGTCGTTTAGTATCCGACCTTGAACCCGAAAGTTATAGTCTTAGTGAAATTGAAGACCCAGACAGTGATGGGTTTTATTATAAAAAGGATAAAGAGGGCAACCTGTTCCGGATTGGATTTTATCTGACTCACTATAATAATGTTTATTGGGGAAAATCACCTTCACTCCATATAGATTTCTGTGACAATGCAATTGAATTAAAACATAGAATGCGGGCCACTAATAGCCAAATTGTAACCTACTATTCAAAGGACAACAAGACGATATATAAAAATCAACGCCTAAACATTTGTAAAAAATGTTTGACCTTGCTCCGTAATAAAACTTCAATAACTGTAACTGGAAGGTCATTTGATGAATTCATATTGATTTTGGAAGAAGACGACAATTTGAAATGCACAGTTCCAAACAAAGACGGCTATGTAATAAACTGGCAGCAAATATCTAAAGCCTTTCGGGAGACAAGGAATTATAAATGTGAAAACTGTTCTTACAAATTAAAAGATATGCAATTTTCAAAATTTATTCAGACACATCATATTGATTCGTATGACAAGTTGAATAACAAAAGAAGTAATTTAAAGTGCTTATGTGTAAAATGCCATTCAGAGGTTGACGATTATCATCGCAAACAATTTACTTCAATTGAAAATCAGTTGTTACTTGCTGAATTTGAAGAGTACAAATCTCGACCATAACGGCAGGTAACATTGGTATTGCCAATAGTGGGGATTGACATTGGAGCAATCAGCAGCTGTAATTCTGCTGTGCTGTGGTTCGGGGCTGGACGAATAAAGCCCAGCTTTGGTTCTTAATATTTAACTTTATAAAAAAGCCAGGCGGTAGTTCTCGACGGACGAATATAAAATTCCCCACCATCGGCAATACCTGCTCGTTGGCTGTAACTTTAGACGGACACTCAATCAATCATTATGATTTTATATATACTGCTTATCGTTGCTTTCGGACTTGTTATTTTAATTTCCATCGGGACATTTATTTTTGGACTTATTAAAA
>JAFDXH010000243.1 GCA_018268075.1 Bacteroidota bacterium
GATTAATTGACCGCATCGCGGACAATGACCTTGTTACCTATGAAGTAGTTCAAGGCAAAAAAGGCTTAAATGCCGTAAATGTTAAAAAGCAACAGTAATAATCCTATAGATTATTTGTAATTTTTTAATGTTATTCCCCGGTTGTTCACTCAATCGGGGATTTTAGTTTTTATGGTTTTTTTAACCTTTATAGTTCCCAATAAGTTTATTTATTGTTGCTTTCATGGTGTTCATAAACCTGTTTAAAACATTGAACCGGGCTTGTGTTTTTTTTATTAAAACCGGATATAGATTTGTTGCAGTTAACCATAAGAAAATGAAAAGGCTTACCCCCCCCCCACAAAATATAATGGATTCATAATTCATAATAATATATTTGTTCACAAACACCTGTTCTGCAACATTGCCGGACGGGTGTTTTTATTTTATACCACCCCGTTATTAAACTCTTTAAAATCATTAGTATTGCAAATGAAAAGTTCTATGAATGGATTTATCACCATAGAATGACTGATATATAAAAAACTTATCTCATAACACCAGGTGAAATGAGATAAGGCTTAATAATTGGTTTTTTGTTTAAAATCAATTATAAGTACAACGGAATAAAGCAAACAACATGCTTTTACCAACCGAGAAAATGATAGAAAATGTTGTACATAAATAATTTTAACTCATAAAATGAAAATCAAAATGAAAAATAAATATTTCTTATTGCTTGTAACAAACATTTTGTTCTTACAAAACATATTCGGCCAAACATATAAATCAAAAATTTCTGCAGATGAATACCGTTCAATGAATATACAAAATAACGGAGATGAAGTTCTTTATTCCATTAATGAAATAGATCCTGACCCAATAGTAACTCCAACGATATTTTTTAATCCTGAAGAAATCACCTGTGACAATAATGGACAATTTACAACACACAACCCAGAAAGAACATGGTTCATTCCTTTTGACGGTAGCAATCCAACTGTATTTCGTCAGGAGGTTCGATGTTTCAGTTGTGAGTGCAATGTCAGTGGTGCGTGTACATGGAAAGTGTATGCATCATCTGCAAAATGTCAAGGTTGCAGTGAATGTCAGATTTTTCCAGTTCCATGTGGTTCAAGTACTGAAAAATCAGGATCAAGCGGAGGTGTAATTGTAATAGCTAAATCAGTCAAAAAACAATAATTATAAACAATTAGAGGTAAGCATTTAAAACTTGCCTCTATTTTTATTTAAAAAATTAAAAAATGGCTAAGTCTTTATTTGTATTTTTCTTATCATTATATTTTAAAAGTGCATTAAGTCAATCAATTGACCAATGTAAAGACTCTGCAAAAACAATTTTTGAGAATATCAATAAATCTTATAGCAAGATTAAATCCGGTCAAATTACCTATGAAATAGTAACTAAACCACTTTTAAGATCTGACTCGCTCACCTATAAGCTTAAAATATATTTCAATAAAAACCGTCTCAACAAAGACTCCATTGCATCAACAAGGATGGATGAGATAGTTTATAATAATTCACCCTCTATAAGATTAATATTTGATAACATTTGCTATGCTTTTTATGACAGCACTATTATTGCGCATAAAATAAATCACGAAAGTCCAAATACGTTTAAAAAAGAACTGCGTTCTTTAACAAACAGTAGACTATATATACCTTTTATAAACGCATCTATTTCTGCCTTTAAAATACCAGACTTGAATACTTGTGAAATTAGCAAAAAATCGGATAGTGGGAAGGAAGCAATTCAAGTTACATTTTCAGAAATGTATGATCATGGAGGTTACGACTCTATAACCTATAACATAAATTCTTCCAATTGGAGAATTCTGAGTGTTGATAAAAGCAGTTTTGTTACAGAATATAATGATATTTACAAAAGCAGCCTTTATGTTAGGGATGAAATTAATAATTTACCTAAAATTGACTTAGCTGAAACTTTAGATTCTTTAATTAATTTAGGTTACAATTTTATTAATAATGATGGTATTTCTAAGGAAAGTATCATTACAGATTCAATGGAGAATGTGCCCGAATGGAAATTAATTGATGGTAATGGAATGCCTATTTCAAACAAAGATATCAATTCAAAATTGTATTTGATGGATTTTTCATATCTGGCATGTCCTGCCTGCCTAAAATCCATACCTTCTTTAAACAATTTGATAAATGGCTTTGAGGAAAATGAACTTACCGTTTTTTGGGTCAATCCAATTGAATTCAAACAAAAAGAGTATATTTTAAAAAAATTAAAAGAATTTAATATTCAATTTAATGTTTACTTTGATGAAACTCATCAACTATCTAAACAGATAAAAGTAGATGCATTTCCAACATCTTTTTTAGTTGAAACTAAATCCGGAAAAATTCTAAAACACATAGTGGGGTTTAACAAAGAAGAAATGAGCAATCTTGAAGCGTTTATTAAAAACTATCTTAAATTGCGCTAACCTTTCATGAAAACCGGTATGCTTTTATTTTTATTAATGCTACCTTTTCCTAGTCTTTCACAAACCGATTCTACCATTCAAAAATCATACATCACCACCTGTTATAACCTTTCCCTTTCCGGCACTTTTTCGGCACAGCACAACTGGTATAACGATGAGAATAATTACAAAAGCATTGCTTTTTTATTCAACGGTGATGTAACACACAGAAGAAATTCCACCAAACTCAAACAGAATTATTCTGTTAGAACTAACCTAGGTTATCTGAAAATATTAGACAGCATCTGGATTAAAAACAACGACTACTGGCGCATCAATGCTGTGCTTATTGAAAACCAAAATAAGTGGCTTAAGCATTCCTATACTCTCACTGCCCGGTCGCAATTTTTAAACACGTACCGTTATATTTATAATTCTGATAACGACCAATATGTTAAAACTAAAACCGCTACTTTTTTTAATCCTGCCGTTTTAACAGTGGCTTATGGGCTAAGCTATAGTTTTTGGGAAGATAATTTTATTAACTTTAATTTTGCTACTATTAACTTTAATACCAAGCCGCGTTTTGGCAATCTTAAAAGTAATGATCATGAGCTTGCCAAAACTAAGAACATGTATATGTATGCAGAATATGGCGTAAATATTCAAACCAACATCAACAAAGCCATTAATCCTTTTACACAATGGGAAAACTACACCTATTTTTTTGCAAATGGCATAAACAAGCATCAGGTCAACCTTGATTTCAGCAATCGCATTACTTTTAAGTTTTTAAAATACATGTTGTTTAGAGTAGATACACACATTTTATACGATGCACTCTACAGCACCCGCTTACAATATCAGCTGGATTTTACTTTAGGACTGGCCTGGGAAAAACGAATCAAGCGTTAATGTTAAAACCAAACGTCTAACAATCGTCAAGCAAGCTGTAAACATTACATTTGCACCTGTGCAGGCATATTTTCAAAAAGACATAGAGTTTATTAAAACGGTGGGTCCGCAAAGGGCTATTGTGCTGCGTAAAGAATTGGAAATATTTAAGGTAGCAGACCTGATATATCATTTCCCGTTCCGTTATGTTGACCGCTCGAAGTTTTATACCATAGCACAACTAAACGACAATTTGCCGTATGTACAAATAAAGGGCGTACTTACCTCGCTGACGGCCTTCGGACAAAAACGCACCACTCGCATGCAGGCTGTTTTTAAAGATGAAAGCGGCACCATGGATTTGGTTTGGTTTCAGGGCATCAGTTGGATTAGAGAATCATTAAAAGCAGGTATGCCTTATGTAATATTTGGTAAGCCCACACTCTTTAACGGCCGGTGGAGCATCATTCATCCTGAAATGGAAGAATTCGAAAAATTTAAGGAACAACCATTCAAGGGCTTTCAACCGTTTTATTACACCACAGAAAAATCTAAAGTTAAAGGTATAGATAGTAAGGGCATAATGCGAATTGTGCGCATGGCGCTTAAAGACCTGCCACCCACGATTGAAGAAACACTGACGCCTCAATTAATTAAGACATTTAATCTAATGCCGCTGCGTGATGCATTGATTCAAATTCACTTTCCTGAAAACGAAGAGCTACTGCGCAATGCCCGTTACCGTTTAAAATTTGAAGAGCTATTTTACATTCAATTAAAATTACTGTTCAACAAACAAAACAGAAATGCTACCCAAAGCGGACGTATGTTTACTGAAGTTGGTTATCTGTTCAACACATTCTACAATGAGCATCTTCCTTTTGAATTGACACAGGCACAAAAGCGCGTACTCAAAGAAATCAGAAAAGATACTGCAAGCGGAAAACAAATGAATCGCCTGTTGCAGGGCGATGTTGGTAGTGGTAAGACTGTCATTGCACTTTTTTCAATGCTATTGGCATTAGACAACAAACAGCAGGCCTGCCTTATGGCACCAACAGAAATTTTAGCTGCTCAGCATTTTCAAACAATAACATCATTACTCAGCAA
>JAFDXH010000244.1 GCA_018268075.1 Bacteroidota bacterium
ATTTATTCTCATATTTCACCTTTTTGTATCACAATGGCATTCTCGGAAAAGGCCAGTACCCTAACCTAATTCTTTCTACCTTTCCTGTAATGGCTCTTTTCTTTATTCTTTTTCTTTCCTCACTGGCAATAATAAACTTAAATTGATTGAGCAGTTTACCTTCATCAGTTGAAGTATCTACATTACCAAATGTGTAAATAATATCTACGCCTGTTTCTCTTATTTTAGTATCCAGCATTAATGTGTCCATTAGATTATCAGCCCTTGATATACGGCTTTCTTCTGTACAAACAAAGTAGCGGACTTTTACAAATGTTTTGTTTTCGTTTTCCAAAAATGTAATTGCCCCATCAATCCCAGGACGTTCTAATTTAGCACCAGATATTCATTCATCTAAAAAAACACCAACAACTTTAACGTTATTTGTTTCACATCGTTTTCTGCACATTCACTCTTGCGATTCTAAGCCATGTCCTTCTGTTACTTGCTTATCTGTACTTACACGGCAATATATGATTGCTTGCTTTTCGTATGTATTGGCAACGGCAGATTTCTTTAAAATCTTGCCTGTGTTTAAATCTATGTTTAAGGATTTGCCGTGTTTTTGACGGGCTTTGATTTCCATTATAAAAACAATAAGGCTTAAAACATCTTTTTGTTTTTGTTAAAAGTAAATAGTTCGGCAATCAATCTATTCTTTCCATTAATAAAATCAAGGGCAATATTTATGGGGGCTTGCTATCAAGTAAATTTGGCTTATCAATTATGAGTATGGCAAAAGCATCCAGTAAAATAATGATACTCTCAATTTGCGTATCTGTAAGTTCTGCAAAATCAGCTCAAAGGATTTCCCTTGCTTCGCTAACATTCATTTTTGTTTTAGTGGGCTAAAATTATTTGTTTTGTTTACAAGCAATTTCTTATTTACTAAACCGAACTATTTTTGCAAACAAATTCTCATAATTTTAGTTCGCAAGGTTTTGGTATTTTTGATATATGAATAAATAGAAGAACTATAAAATATTAGCGTAAATTACTACTCTTTGTATCTGAAATCCAGCAAGATAAAAAAGTACGACAAGATAGTAAGCATACGCCACTGTAAAGGTGGCTTTGCTTTACTTGTTGTACAGGCTTCTTGCTGGAGCCTCAGGTACGGGTAACTGTCAAGTCACCCTTTTTATTTTCTTTTAGTAAACTGCTTTTATGAGAAAGTATTTTGTAATCACTTTTTTATCTATGTTGCCGATATTCCTGTATGGGCAAAATAAATCCCTTGATAGCTTAGAACAATTGATAAAAGCTAATCCAGATAACATAGAGTTATACTTTGCCAAAACAGACGCATATGCAGGAAAAGATTTGGAAATGCAAAAGCAAAGTTCCTCAGAGGCACTTGCTTTGGCAGAAAAGCAAAATAACCCCAAAATTTTAGCTAAGGCACTAAATCAACATTCATGGTATTACTTATATGCCAATATTCCCGATTCCGCTATTTTGATATTAAAACAAATACTCGCTATAAAAGAAGTTAAAGACGATGAATTGTTTATTGCTAAAGTAAAAACAAATTTGGCACAAGCATATTACAGTTTGGGTGATTTTAAAACGCAGCTTAATTTTCTGAATGAGGGTGAAAAGGCAATTGAAAATAAAATTTCACAAAACGATTTTTTAGAACAGTACAAAAAAATATTGTTTTTAAAGAGTTCTGCTTATTATGGTATTGGTTTAAATGATGAAGCATTAAAAGCTGCTTTTGAACTTAGAAAAATCATTACCCAGAAAAAGGATGATGCAATGCTTGCCAAATATTACAATATCAGTGGATTAATTTATGAGGCTTTAGGCAGGTACTCAGATGCAAAAAATAACACTTTGCTTTCAATGCAATTATTTGAACGAACTGGGGAAGAAACAAATGTTGCAAGGGCTTATGATAACTTAGCCCGTAATTATCTGTTACTAAAGCAGGATGATAGCTGTATGTTAACTATTGATATGGCTTTGCAGAAATACAAAAAGTTAGGACTGGAAAAAGAAGGGGGTAAAATAATTGAAACTAAAGGAAACTTGCTTTTCCACCAGAAGCTATACTCTAAAGCAATTACAACATATACCGAAGCTGGAAATCTTTTTAAAGCTAATAACGATTGGGATTTTAATGCAGGAGTAAATATGTATATCGGTCAATGCTGGGATTCATTAAATAACCCTGCTATGGCTCTTAAATTCTATACCGATGCACTTAATTTTTTTGATAGTAGTGGCGAACTCTCCAAAGTATGTGAATTACACTTTGGATTAGCAAAACTTCAAGCTAAATTAGGTAATACACAAAAATCCCTTTATCATCTTTCTTCTTACGGATTGCTGAACGATTCTTTAAATAGTGTTGAAAGACAAAAATCAATAGTGCAAACTGAAATAAAATATGAAACCTCATTAAAGGAAGCAACTATTGCTAAACAACAGTCAGAATTAAAGGTGCAAAAACAGCAGCAAAATGGGCTTATCACCGTTGCCTTAATGGTACCGGCTGCTGCGGTTGGCTTTGGATGGCTATACGGCAGGGCAAAGAAACAAAAAGCCATAATTAGCAAACAAAACCTGTTGCTGGAAGAAAGCAATAAAACTATCACAAAGCAGAAAAGCGAAATTTTACATTTTCAAAAAAATACTAACCAGCTTTTATACAGTATGTTCAATAGGCAAGCTGAAAACGAACTTCAAAAAGATAATGTAAAAGCTAATAAAGAAAGAGTTTTTGCAATGAGCCTTTTACATGCCTTGCTATATGAAAAGCAGGATAATATACTTAGCCTAAAAGAGTATTTGGAAAAACTCTGTGAAG
>JAFDXH010000245.1 GCA_018268075.1 Bacteroidota bacterium
AAAGTAGGGAGAATCTATGAATAGAAATGAGATGTGATAGAGGCGATAAAACAAGAGGTCGAAAAATTAAAAAAATATAATAGAGAAAATGGAGATTCAGAAAACCCAGAAAACCCAGAAAACCCAGAAAACCCAGAATCAAGATAGATAAAAATCGTATGAAGGTATAGTCCGAACTTATATGAAAGTATAAGAATGTCAGTTTGTCTTAATATAAGCAAACAGATGAACAAATAGCCAACACCTGTGTCAGCTTTAATCCATGCAGCAACAATGGTAACAGCGGGGGTATTTATATTATTAAGAATGGGACCAATAATCTCACAATCGGAAAAAGTAATGAGTGCAGTAGCAATAGTAGGGGCAGTGACAGCATTTTTTGCAGCAACATTAGGATTAGTACAAAATGATATAAAAAAAGTTATAGCATATTCAACATGTTCACAGTTAGGATATATGGTATTAGCAAGTGGAATAGGAGCAAGTTCAGCAAGTATATTCCATTTATTTAACCATGCATTCTTTAAAGCATTATTATTCTTAAGTGCGGGATCAGTAATACATGCAATAGCAGATGAGCAAGATTTAAGAAAAATGGGAGGATTAATAACAAGACAAAGATATACATATACAATGATATTAGTAGGATCAATGGCTTTAATGGGATTCCCATTCTTAACAGGATACTATTCAAAAGATGCGATAATAGAGTTAGCATATGCAACATATACAGTAACAGGAACATTTGGACATTACTTATTAACAGTAAGTGCAATGTTAACAGCATTCTATTCAATGAGAGTAATAAATTTAGCATTTATGCAAGACCCACAAGGATCAAAAGATGTATATGAAGGAGCACATGAACCAGGAATAAAAATGTCATTACCATTAGTAATTTTAGGTATAGCAAGTATATATATAGGATATGTGATGAAAGATATAGTAATGGGACCAGGAGCGCCATATATAGATTTTGTAGGACCATCAGCACATCATAGTATAGAATCAGAATTTATACCAACATGAATAAAATGAATCCCAGTCGTATTAAGCCTAATAGGAGCAAGTTATGGAATGTATGTATATCCAATGTCAGGAAAACGAATAAATAAAAAATTATATACATTTTTAAGTAATAAATGACATATAGATCAATTATATAATACAGTAATAGTAGAGAAAGTATTAAGATGAGGATACACAATAACATATAAAATCTTAGATCGAGGATTAATAGAAAAAATAGGACCAACAGGGATAATAGAAACAGTAACATCATTAGCAGTAACAAGCAGTAAAATACATTCAGGACAAATATATCATTATAGTTTAGCGATGATAATAGGAACAGTAGTGATGATATTAATCAATAGTCTAATGTAGAATATCATAAAAGTTTAGCGATGAGAGAGAAGGAAGAGGAGAGAGTAGAAAGGATAAAACTGAAATACTTAAATGAAACATGTAATGTTTATATTAGATGTGGCTGAAAATGGGCAAATAGGATTCCAAGACCCAGCAAGTCCAGTAGCGGAAGGGATAGTAAATTTCCATAATTATATTTTTACTTATTTAACATTTATAGCAGTATTAGTATCATGAATGTTAGTGTCAATATTAGTAAACTTCTCAAAATCAAAAAGAAGTATATCACATAAACACATGATACATGGAACAGAATTAGAGTTAATATGAACAGTAACACCAGCAATAGTATTAGTATTAATAGCATTCCCATCATTCCAATTATTATACTTAATGGATGAAGTAATAGAACCAGGAGTGACATTAAAAGTAGTAGGACACCAATGATATTGATCATACGAATATAGTGACTATGCACCAGCACAAATAAGTTTTGATTCATATATGATACCAGATAGTGATTTAAAATTAGGAGAATTTAGATTATTAGAAGTAGATAATAGAGTTGTAGTACCAGCAGAAACACATATAAGAGTGATAGTGACAGCAGCAGACGTATTACATTGCTGAGCAATACCATCATTAGGAATAAAAATCGATGCAATACCAGGACGATTAAATCAAACAAGTTTCATAGCAGGACGAGAAGGAATATTCTATGGACAATGTTCAGAAATATGTGGAGCAAACCATGGATTTATGCCAATAGTGATTGAAGCAGTAAGTATCGGAGAATATTGTGCATATGTAACAGCAACAGCAACAACAGAATAGGATAAAAAACAAATAAAAAGAAAGAGAAAAGGTGGATTAAAAGAAAAAACAATATCAACGGAAGATAGGGACCGTGCAATGGGCAAGTCGTTGACTATTTAGCACTAATCATAAGGACATAGGGACATTATATCTGATATTTGGAGGAATATCTGGAATGATAGGAACAGCATTTTCAGTAATAATCCGAATGGAATTAGCACAACCAGGTAACTCTGTTTTAGCAGGGGATGGACACCTATATAATGTGATCGTAACAGCACATGCATTTATTATGATTTTCTTCATGGTAATGCCGATCTTGATTGGAGGTTTTGGTAATGAACAGTAAGACATTTAATGATTGATTAGCAGGAGTAATAGAGGGGGATGGAAGTATAGTAACCCCAGAAGTTCGAGTAGCAGTAAATGGGAAAAAGAGGTATCCACATATCCAGGTAGCGTTTAATAAGAAGGATATGGAGCTAGTAAAAAAAATAGTAGGAATAGTAGGAGGAGGGTCAATAGATTTAGATAAAAATACGGTAAGATTAACGTGAAGAACAAAAGAAGATTTAAAAAATGTGATAGAAAGAATAAATGGGAGAATGAGAACCCCAAAAATTTTAAGATTACATAAGTTAATAGACTGATATGCGGAGGAAGGACTAAGAATAGAGAAGCAAAATATAGATACAACGCCAATAGAAGAGAATGCATGATTAAGTGGAATGAGTGATGCAGATTCAAATTTTAATATAATAATAACAGATAGAAAAGCAAGTTATAGAGTACAACGGCAATGACGATTAGAGGTATCACAAAAAACATACCATGGATCAGAACAAAGAGAATGAATAGAATTAGTGGCGTTGTATTTAAAAACGAATTTATTAACGAGAATAAGGGAAGCTGAACTAGGAGGGGGACCAAAAAAAACGTATGCAAGTTATATGACAGTAGCACATAGTGGAGAATCGTTAAAAAGATTAGAGGACTATATAGAGAAGTTTCCGTTAAAAAGCTCAAAATATTTAGATTATAAAGATTGAAAGAACTGTGGAGTAATAACAGAAAAGACACCAGAAAACTATAAAAAGATACAGGAAATAAAAAATGGAATGAATAGCAAAAGGACAAAATTTAATTGAGATCATTTAAGTGACTAAAAAAAAATTGCCGTCTTATATCGTGAGATAGAAGAGAATAACTTTACTATATGCGGGAAACTCCTAAAGTTAATACTACAAAAGATCTAGTTATGTACGAAAGAGATATAATGATAGAAAAATGTAAAAATGTATTAAATTGGACAATCCGCAGGAAAATATCGATAAGATTATGAAATCCTCAGAGACTACATGTAAAGCATCTTATCAAAGAAGATGAAGGTATAGTCCAGTCCTTATTGAAAAATAGGGAGTAACTGAATTGAATGGTGCCATTAATGATAGGAAGTGTGGACATGGCATTCCCACGATTAAATAACATAAGTTTCTGATTATTACCACCATCATTAACACTATTAGTAGCATCAAGTCTAGTAGAAGGAGGGGCAGGAACAGGATGAACCGTAGAAAAGTAAGCGGTTGTAAAATTTTACTCGATGCATGAAACTCGTCAAAAGCTATTTGTTACTGATATATTAAAGATTACATAAGTGGTATCGTAAAAAGACAAAGGACAGGGCGACAACGTGCCTTACTGAGAAAAATTCAGTATTCAGAGACTACACGTAAAAATTTCTAATAAAAGAGACTAAAAATACAACTCAAAGGCAAAGGCAAAGGCAAAGGCGAATAAAACTCAAAAGGCAAAGGCGAAAAGAGAAAATGAGAGTAAGTAATGAACAAAAATGAGCAATAGGATTAATAGAGGCAGAGGGGAATGTAGGCTTCAATCGAAATAGTAAAGAAAAAAAGACATGAGTGTTTACATTAAAGGTAGGAATGATGAAAACTAATGCACGAGCGATATATAAATTAAAAACAATAATGGGGGTAGGAAAGGTTCACAAAGAAGACAAGAATGGTATGGTGGTCTATAAATTAAGTGATAGACAAAAGATTAAGGAAAGACTATACCCGTTGTTAGAGGCATATCCATTTAGAGGAGAAAAATATTATGAATATGAGGTTTTGAAGGAGGGGATGAAGGTCTGTGAAGATGAAACCTTAACAATGGATCAGAAAGATAGTATAATGGAGAAACTAAAGGAGAAGAGTAATATAGTGAAAGAACTGACACCAGTTGTGTGTGAACGGGAAGAAGATAGAATAAAGAGCATAAAGGAAGTAATAGAAAATCTAAGTGTGGAGAAGTTAAAAGAAATCTATGACCCATGATGAATAGCAGGATTTGTGGAGGGAGAAGGATCATTTCAGATAAATGGTAGATTGCAGAATGTATTTGAATTAGGACAAATGCACGATAAATGTGCAGTGTATGCACTACATAAAATATGACAAATTCCAGGATTAATAAGAATAAATAAGAATAGTGGGTATGAAATGCTATCAACTAAACATCCAAGAGTGCTAGAAGATATTATAAAAATGATGTCAGGTAAGATGTTAGGAATGAAGAGCTTTGAACTTAAAGTATGAGAATATGCATATAACACAAAAATGCCAGAGAAAAAATTAAAAGCGAAAATTTTACTAGAAAAATTAAGAAGTAGAGCCGAAAAATAAGCCAAAATAAGCCAAAAGAGAAAAAGTATAAAAGAGAAATTTAGAAATAAGGCATAGTCCGATCTATTAGGAAACTAATAGCGAATCTAGAAGCAATTAATCACAAAAAATAAAAGTGGTTAACCTATTAGAGCAACAACAATGTTATCCACCTTTAAGTGGAATAGAGTATCATTCAGGAGGGTCAGTAGATTTAGCAATATTTAGCCTACATTTAGCAGGAGCCTCAAGTATATTAGGAGCAATAAATTTTATATGTACAATTATTAATATGAGAGCACCAGGAATGACATTACATAGAATGCCCTTATTCGCATGAGCAGTGTTAATAACAGCGGTATTATTATTATTATCATTACCAGTGTTTGCCGGTAAACCTAGAAAATTGTGCCGGCACAAAATTTGGCTATATGCGGGAAACCTCAGTGAATTAGTAAACAGGAGCAATCCGCAGGAAACTTATTATGGAAAAAATAGTAGAGGATCCTCAGAGACTACACGCCAAAGTTATTTAATTATAAAACGAAAAAGTAGTTCATCATCAAATTTTAATTCAGAACAAAATTTAGGTTCATATATGGCAGGACTTATTGAAGGAGATGGGTGTATTGTAGTTCCAACGTATGAGCGAAACAAGACTGGAAGATTAACTTATCCAAGTATTGATATAGCATTTCATGGCAAAGATTTACCTTTGGCAATGGTAATCCAAAAAACTATAAATTGCGGGTCATTGCATAAAAAAGTGGGAAAAAATGCGTATGTATTATCCATACGAGCTGAAAAAGATATGATAAAGGTAGTCAAATTGATAAATGGAAAAATGAGAACAGATAAAATCCAGGCATTAGGACGATTAATTGAATGATATCGAGAAAAGCAGGTAGAAAATTTAACTCTACTACCTATAGATACAACACCTATGATTCATTCTGCATGATTATCAGGCTTTATAGAGTCAGATGGGGACTTTATGGTAAGAGCAACAGAAACAGGAGCAATATCAAGAGTAGAATGTAGAATGGAGATAGTGCAAGCTCAAGAAAGTATACATGGAACGTCAAAAGAGATAATGAAAAAGATAGCAGATAGTTTGAATATTAGAATGGAATTAGTGTCAAACAAGTCACAATATCGAATACGGACATCAAGTGCAAAAAGTAATGAAATATTAATAGCATATTTAAATAAATTTCCGTTATGGGGGAAAAAGTATTTAGATTATTTAGTATGAAAACCAATAGCTGAGGAGTTTATAAAGGCTAAAAATGATGGAGAACAAATAAATTATAAAGAGATGTTACCTATGGCCAAAAAAGCGAAATTTGAAATGAACGAAAAACGAACAATATTTAAGTGAGATCATTTAAGTAAGTTTTATAGTATAAAATAATAAGATATAGTCCCAACTTACGACATAATATCACATAAAACGTAAGAGTGTCTATCAATGATTACCTAGGGGTAATTTAGAGAAAATTTAATTTTTCATGAGCATAGCTAGTAGACCAAGATAAGGCAATTACAATGTTATTAACAGACCGAAACATGAATACAAGTTTTTATAGCCCAGAAGGAGGGGGAGATCCCATACTATATCAGCACCTGTTTTGATTCTTCGGCCATCCTGAAGTGTATATTCTAATTATCCCAGGATTCGGAATAATCTCACACGTAGTATCAACATTTGCAGAAAAACCAGTATTTGGGCAAGTAGGAATGATTTATGCGATGATGTCAATCGGATTTTTAGGATTTATCGTATGAGCTTGAGAAAGATGGGCTCATTTAACAAACTTTGCCATATGCTGGGACGGGCTTAAGTGTTTAGTCGGGGTTACAGTAGGTAAAATCGAAAAATCTAAACAATTGTCTAATCAGCAGGAAACCAATAAAAAGGGATCCTCAGAGACTTATACGCAAAGCATTTCAAACCAAAGCACTTTAAAAGAAGAAGTGAGAACACTTAAAGATAGCGCTAAACCAACCCATAAGACAGAATATCCAGCAACATTTATAGAATGATTAGTGGGGTTCACAGAGGGAGACGGAGGTTTTGTAGTAGATACAAAAGCAAATAGAGTGAGTTTTGTAATCACACAAAAAGATCCGAGAGTTCTACATTACATACGAACGAACTTAGG
>JAFDXH010000246.1 GCA_018268075.1 Bacteroidota bacterium
AGAAATACCAATTAGGCAACAAAAGGACATAGATAATTTACTTTTAGAAATAAGTAATTTAAAAATTGACAATCCAATTTTTCTTTATTTTTACTCAGACAAATGGGACTCTCATTTAGCTAATTTCACTTATGACGAATAAACAACGAACCGCTAACAAGGTATTGCCAAAAGCGGGGCTGAACGGCTTCGATTGGACATTTGTGCAAGGCTCAACATTCGTTCTTCGATTGAACTTTAGTGCTAAAAATCCCCGCCTTCGGCAATACCCGACCGTTATAGCCAATGCCACGACCGACCGTGCTAAATTGAAACATATGAACGAAAGACCAAAAATAAAATTAGAACTTACGACAACTGACAAGACATTTGAAATTCTTGGTTGGGTTTCCATTCTTGCGATTTGGGTTTTGACAATCACAAACTATACAAACCTGCCTGACACAATTCCTATACATTACAACAGTTCTGGAGAAGCAGACGGTTTTGGTGGAAAAGGTAATATCTTGACTTTGCCATTAATTGCGACAGTTCTCTTTGTAGGGATGACAATCTTAAACAAATTTCCACACGTTTTTAATTATCCGACCAACATAACTGAAGACAACGCATTGCGACAATATACAAATGCGACAAGAATGATTAGATATTTAAAGTTCATTATTGTTGTAATCTTCGGACTAATTGCGTTTAAGACAATCAGAAATGTAAACGGACAAACAACGGGACTTGGTGTTTGGTTTTTACCATTAACATTAGGACTTATTTTTATTCCTATGACATACTTTATTGTGAAATCATTTAAAAAACCAAAAGGCAAATGACAAAAGGCACTGGCTATAACATCGTATTGGCAATAGGCGGGCTGAACGGCTTCGTATCAACAGAAGTGCAAAATTGAATTTTTGTTCTTCGATTGAAGTTCAGTGCTAAAAATCCCGCCCATCGCCAATACGCGGCACGTTGTGCGTCACTTTAGCGCAACCTTTTGCCTAACATAACCACATCTGACATATTTAACAATGATATACAAAAAGTTGGCTATAATAATTAAACCTTTTAAGATTAAAATAGACCCTTACCTCGTGGATTATAATTACAATATTTAAATTACATTTTGCGGAAGAATCGCTTTACATTCAATAATATTAACGATGCTTAAGAAAATCATTAAAATGTCATTGAGAAATTTCTGGAAAAGCAGAAAGTACTCAATTATTAATGTTATTGGGCTTGGAATTGCCATCACCGCCAGTTTTTTTATTTTTTTGTATGTGAATTACGAAAAAAGCTATGACAAATACAATACGAATATCGATAGAATATTCAGGTTGGTCCGCCATGCCAGGAACGGTGTAAACCAACAATACACAAGTGCTCCTTTCGCCATAGGTCCAGCCATGGCACAAAATTCACCCGAAATTGAAAAGTTTACCCGGATTTGGTTTCGTGACATTTTTGTCCGGAATGAGAATAGAAAGTTTCAGGAGAATATTATGTATGCAGACTCTTCACTGTTTTCTGTGTTTTCATTTTCTTCACTTCAAGGTTCTTTGCCAAATGCCTTGACCGAACCATTTTCGGTTGTATTGTCTGAGTCAGCAAGCAAAAAATATTTCGGGTCATCCGACGCCATTGGAAAATCATTGTTGTTTAAGGATGATTTTTCAAATTTTTCGGGAACTGTAAAAGCTGTAATTAGGGACATGCCGTTAAACTCTTCTTTCAGGGCTGACGTAATAGTTTCCCTCACAACCCTGACGAACAAATTAGATCCGGAAATTGGGAATCAATGGGAAGGGCCAATGGGCGAAACTTTTTTGTTGTTAGCTCCCGGCGCTCTTGCCGATAATATTCAAGCAAAAACCGGTTCGTTTTTAAAAGCAAATGAATCAAGATTCACAAATGATGAAATAGGCCAACTCGGCTTCGAGTTAGAACCTTTGGAAAAGATTTACCTGCAGGGAAAATACCCATCTCAAAACAGCGGTAGTAGATTTAACGTTTACGTTTTTTTAATAATCGGAATTTTTATTGTAATTATTGCAGCCATCAATTTTATCAACTTAACTACAGCACGTTCATTAGAGCGGGCAAAAGAGGTAGGAATTTTAAAATCTATTGGTTCATCACGAACCCAATTAATTTTTCAATTTATAGCCGATTCATTACTTATTGCTTTAATAGCCTTCTTTCTTGCTGTAATCTTGATAATCTGTCTTACGACTCCTATAAATGAAATCTACGGCAAAGTGGTACTGAAAGGAATCTTTAACTCCTCGTATCCACTTATAGTAATAGCAACTCTTTCGTTACTGATAGGACTTTTAGCTGGTCTATACCCGGCAGTTGTTTTATCAAAATTCAAACCTGTAGATGTACTAAGAGGCCAATTGAAGTCCGGAAGTCAGGGCATAGTTTTAAGAAAAACACTGGTTATCGTTCAGTTTACGATCTCCATTTTTTTGATTATCGCAACAATCACGGTGTTTCGGCAAATTCAATATGTCAGGAGCATGCCCCTGGGGTTTAAAAAAGATTTAATGGTCGTTATTGATTTTCACCGTAATGAAACTGTAAAAAACCGGCTTCCGACGATCAAGGATGAGCTATCTAAAATTCCAAATGTTTTAGCTGCAAGTTCTTCGTCAGGGATACCGAATTCAGGATTTGAATCCGCTAATTATGAAATTGAAAACAAGGTTGGAGTTATGGAAAAAATTTCCGTCCCGCTTTACATGGTTGACGAAGATTTTTTTAAACAGTATCAGATTTCTTTTATTGCCGGGCGTTCTTTTGCGAAAGAATTTCCAACTGATTTTAAGGAAGCGCTCATTATTAATGAATCAGCCGCAGGTCAACTTGGCTATAAAAGCCCTAAAGACATTATTGGAAAGCGGTTTAATGGAGAAGGATCCGGTACGGTTATCGGGGTAGTAAAAAACTTCAACTTTATTTCTTTACATGATCAGATAAGTCCATTGATTTTTCGCACTTTCGTTCCTGCTAATCGATATATTACGTTGAGTATTGGTGCGAAAAATATTCAAACAACAATAAACGCTATCGCTAATCGATGGAAAGAGTTAGTTCCTGACAGTCCGATAGATTATTTTTTTCTGGATGAGGCAATTAA
>JAFDXH010000247.1 GCA_018268075.1 Bacteroidota bacterium
AATGATTTTGAAGCCGGTGAAAAGCAATTTTTATTTTTCGAATTTCCAAAAGGCGCTCAGTAATCAGGCTACTTGAGGCTTTCGGGTAGAAAGGTAAACACCTGCAAATATTAAAATACCTGCTATTAATTGAAAAATGGTGAAGGTTTCTTTTAGAAAAATAATGGCAATAATAGCCGTGAATATAGGCTGCGAATAAATATAGGTGCCTGCCGTGGAGGCACTTAATACCTTCATGCCATAAAGATTAAAAATATAAGCAAGAAAAGTGCCGGGTATCACTACTTGTAATAATAATAGCCATTCGTTACCGCTGAATTGGTGCCATTGTATTAGAGAAAAATCGTGTATGCATAAAGGTAAGGTCATGAAAAACCCAAATGTAAAAATCCATCGGGTAATAGCAATTGGTTGGTATTTATCCATGAGTGGTTTAGCAAGGATAAAATATAGTGAGTAGGCAAATGCGCTGAGAATTACCATTGCATCGCCCAACAAAATATTATTGCCCGACCCCCCGCCAGATTTACGGGTGATGAGTAAAGTGGCACCTAATACTCCCAATGACAATCCAATAATTTTAGTACCCGAAATTTTTTCCCTAAGCATTCCTGCAGCCATAAGAGTAATCAATATAGGGGAGATGAGGGTAAGGAGTGATGCGTGTATTGCTAAAGTATAAGAGAGGCCTTTGATAAACAATAACTGGTTCAATGCTATGGCAGCTAAGGCGCAAATGGCTATTTTTTTAAGGTCTTTTTTTTGAAAAAATGTTTTTTCTTTTCTAAATAAAAACAATATCCAAAATAGGCTCATACTAACAGTTACACGAATAAGGTTTATTCCCAAAGCGCCTGCAAAATGATTGTTGATCAGGTATTTGATAATACTATAATTGATTGCAAAAAATACATTTGTTCCGATGAGTGCGAGATGCGCTTTTAAAATTGAGTTCATACCTGAGGCGCAAAATTCTTGCTTTTATGGGTAGTTACCAATTCTCTGATTACTTTTTTATATTCATCCATCTGGAAAGAGGGGGGAGTATATTCAGAGTTTTTTCCTTGTTCTACAGCTTTCTTCAATTCGAAAATTTGCTGGGATACACCTAAAAAATATTTCTTATCTGATAAATATCCTGCAAGATATTCCTGCTCAGCCTGACCTGGGGTAGCAATCAAAACAGCCCTTTTTTGTAATGCTACATAATCCATAATGCTGGTATAGCCACTCCTGCTTATTATGAGCGAAGCACTATTGAGGGCGCTATTTAGGTTTTCTGAATTTAAATAGTTTTTTATAATTACATTTTTCAGTCGTGGTAAAACTGGGGCATCATTTGTTAGTGTTCCTCTTACAAAAAGTACCTGATTTTCTATTTGGTTTAATTGAGCAAGTAATTGTTTTTCTAAAATGGTTCTTTGCGGCTCTGGGCCTGATAATAGAATGACTAAATAATTTTCGCCAGTTGTTTTTGATGGCACTTTTTCAAACCGGCTTAGTACGCCTATATATTTTACATTTAGTGGTAGTGGAGATAAATGTGATAGTTGGCCAGCAAGGCTGTTTTCTTTAGAATCAGGCACCCAACAGGCAGTATATTTTTTTATATAATGGCGGTGAATCTTATTAGAAAAATAATCCCCCAACCGGCTATTGGTTTTTATAGAAAGTTGATGGGTTATGTATATTGAGGTAATATTATTTGAATATACCCCGGGCCTGTTATCTGAAATTACTATATCAATATTTTCAGTTTTTATAATGTTCTTTAACCACTTATGCTCGTAATAAAGGGTATGAATAATTCTGGGAAACTGAAGCACCATCTTTGCTAAAAACCACCTGGGCTTGCGTGAAAGGCTGATTTGGTACCCAACAAGGGGTAGAAATTTTAAATCGGGGAATTCTTGATGGAGGGCTATTTTTAGGCTTTCTGGCCCTGCTACTATTACCTGACAGCCTTGCTTTAGCAACTCTTTTATTATTGGAATACAACGTGTTGTGTGTCCCAGCCCCCAATCAAGGGGTGTTACTAGTACTTTTAGTGTATTTTGATCTATGTTAAAAAATTTTTTTTTATCCAAAACAATACAATAATAATTAACAAAAAAAGTTTAATTTGGTATTTGATTAATGAGTTCCTATCAGTTTTCAAAATCCAATTGGTAGAAATATTTAAAATTAATCATAATAAACTCAATATTTTTAATGAAAAACTTGTCACGAATCTTCTTAATTGTTTTGGTAATTGCGGCTTTTTTTGCAAGTTGTAGTGCTTCAAAAAAAGGAAGTTGCGGTTGCCCAAATAAGCAAGGGATGGTAGGCTATTAAAAACCAAAGAAATAATGGACACATTTAATCGCGATCTCTTGGTCATGTTTAAAGAGCAATCCAATCCTCAGGCCATCGAAAATGAAGTAGAGCAGCTTCACGAATTACTTTATGCTGTTGAGAAAATTGAAAATGTAGTGAAAGCGCACGAAGTAATTGATATCAATAAACGTAAAATACACGCTTCAAAATTGATGATCAGCGAAACACTTAAGTATAAAAAATTAAAGCCTTTTGTATTTTTAAATAACATGAACTAAGCTGTTTCTTCCTCTCCGATCTGCCAGGTTTCCCTTCCTCTTAATAGTTTATCTAAATCACCTTTACCTTTTACTTTTGCTTTTTCTATTTGTTGTGTCATGATGTCTTCATAACAAGGTCTTGATACGTCATAAAATACACCAAATGGTCTTGGATAATGATGTTCAGAAGATGGATCATCAAAGAGCCTTGTAAGAATTTGGGCCTTATACAAGTCAGTTTCATCATGCACCCAAAGATCATCCAGGCTTGTTTCATTATTAAGTTCTACAATTACAGGGGTTAAATTGTCGAATTTAATTCCCTTATAATTTTCTGCACCAAATACGAGAGGTTTGCCGTTTTCTAAAAATATTACCTCTTCACTTTTGGTTTTTTTATCTGTAAAAATTTCAAAAGCTCCATCATTGAAAATATTACAGTTTTGATAGATCTCTAAAAAAGAAGAGCCTTTGTGCGCATGCGAGCGCAGTAACATAGACTGTAAATGTTTCGGGTCTCTGTCCATAGTGCGGGCTACAAATGTAGCATCTGCTCCCAGTGCCAGTGCTGCCGGATTAAATGGATGATCAATACTTCCTACAGGAGTACTTTTTGTTACCTTGTTGCTCTCGCTTGTGGGCGAATACTGCCCCTTGGTAAGGCCATAAATTTGGTTATTAAACAGCATTACATTTACATCAAAATTTCTTCTCAGCAAATGAATGGTATGGTTGCCGCCAATGCTCAGGCAGTCACCATCGCCGGTAACTATCCAGATGCTCAACTCTGGGCGGGTAGCTTTCAATCCGCTCGCAATGGCAGTAGCCCGGCCGTGTATGCTATGCATGCCGTATGTGTTCATATAATACGGGAAGCGGCTGCTACAGCCAATCCCGGAAATAATTACGAAATTCTCACGAGGAATACCTAAGGTTGGAAAAACTTTTTGAACCTGAGCGAGTATTGAGTAGTCGCCACAACCCGGGCACCAGCGCACTTCCTGGTCTGTGGTAAAGTCTTTGGAAGTTAATGGTTGAGGCGAAATGACTTCAGACATCATTTTATAAAAATTTTGCTCTCAAAGTTACTGTATTATCATGTTACAAATTTGATAATCACTTGCGGGAAACGATAAATCTACCTACAGTTCTACAGCTAATGCCTTTAAGAAATTGACCGGATCAGGGAAATTTTTATTTTTCCAGAAATGGCCAAGTCTTACAATAATCAAATTCTTTTCTGGTTGTACATATATAAATTCACCCAAAATCCCTTCAGCATAAAACTCCGGGGTTTGGTAGGGAATGAAAAATGATTTGACTTTGGATTTATTAATAAAGGAACTGACTCTTCCTGGCAGGGTTTGCTGCATTTTATAATTTACTGCATCAAGCGAGTCAGGAAAAATTTTATATCTTTTTACACCCCAAAACTGGTTTCTGTAACCATCATATTTTTGCATGGTATCTTTATTCACTGTAGCGTTTATCCATTGTTCAGATAGAATGCGGTGGCCATTTACCGTTCCTTTTTCCAAATAGATCTTTCCAAGTCGTGCGAAATCTCGTGCCGTTGCATTCACACCTGCGTATGCGATCTCCTGTTGATGCGCTTTGCTATCCACAGTCCATGTGGCATTATATTCCATACCGGCAGGCTTCCAGATTTTCTCTGATAAATAGGCTGAAATCTTTTTGCCTGTCACGCGTTGTAATGCAATTGCCAGGAGATAAGTATTGATGCTTTGATAATTAAATTCTCCGCCTGAAGTTTTTTCAATTTTTAATTTTCTTAATTGTTTAATGGTATTAGGCCTGAACCCCATTTTTATTGCATCATCTTTTAGGTTGTAGGTGCCTTCATTAAAAAGAATACCGCTTCGCATGTCTAATAAATTGCGGATGGTAATTTTTTCAAAACGAGGATCATTCTTTTTTAATTCAGGTATATAGTCCGTGATGGAGGCATTTACAGAAATTTTTCCTTCATCCGAGGCAATTCCTACCAGCGTTCCTACAAAAGATTTTGCTACAGAAAAAGAAGGCAAAAGTGAAGACTCCCCAAAACCATCGAAATATTTTTCATAAATGATTGAGTCGTTTCTAATGATAAGAAAAGCAGCAGTGTAAGTATCAGCCAAAAGAGAATCCAGTTTTTTACTCAATGGCTGGTTATCAACTTTATGATTGGCTACTAAAAACAAATCAGAAGCGTTTCCCTTTTCAATAGCCACGAAAGGCATTATATTTACATCGTGCAATTCCAGTTTTCTGTACTTATAAGCCCTGATTGCATAGCATGAGGAAAGTATGGTGGCTACTATAATTAAATAGCCAATTCTTTTTAACATAGAGATTGTGTTTAGAGAAAAATGTTTGTAGCATTACAGTCCTGTACAAGCAACTAGGAAGCATTTAATTCTTCCCAAAATTCTGCCGCCCGTCTTGTATGTGGAATTACAATGGTGCCACCAACAATATTAGCTACAGCAAAGATTTCGTAAACCTCTTCTGTAGTTACGCCTAATGCATACACTTTTCCAAGATGGTATTTAATGCAGTCATCGCATCTTAATACCATGCTTGCTACAAGACCCAGCATTTCTTTTGTTTTTGCATTTAGCACACCTTCTTCATAGGTATTGGTGTCAAGGTTCCAAAGACGTTTTATCACCTTGTTGTTTTTGCTGAGAATTACTTCATTTAACCGCTCTCTATAATCATTAAATTCTTTGATATTTTGCGACATATAGTATTTAAATTTTGGATATTAAAGAGATCGGCCAATATTTTCAATATCATCATCCATTGGTCTGTAAGGAAATTTATTGAGTTGGAACTTTATAAATAAATAAGATGTAAATGAAAAAAGAAAGCCAATTAAAATAACCGAAAAAAGATTGTTGGCCCCAAACCAAACCAAGCCTACAACCCATCCGATGATTTCGGTAACAAACCAGGCCAGAATACAATACATCTTCCATTTAGATGCTTTTTGCCCTTTTTGATAAGCGAGCTTACTTATTTCTTTACACAGAAAAATTAAAATAATTATTTCCAACATTATTGTAAAAGATTCAATACCTGCTAAGTAAGACTGATTTCAAAATTAACTAATTGAACAAACAGATTGAGACGATCGTCAATATCCTTTTTTGTAATTTCTTTTAATCGTTCAGGGCCAAATTTTTCAACACAAAAACTGGCTAATGCAGATCCTACTATGATAGCAGTCTTCATGTTTTCAAAACTGATATCTTTTGTACGGGCAAGATGCCCGATAAATCCGCCGGCAAAGGTATCTCCTGCACCTGTTGGGTCAAATACATCTTCGAGTGGCAGGGCCGGTGCGAAGAAAACTTCATTTTCATGAAAAAGCAAAGCGCCATGTTCCCCTTTTTTGATAATTAAAAAACGAGGACCCATAGTGAGTATTTTTCTTGCTCCTTTTACCAAAGAGTATTCGCCACTTAATTGTCTTGCTTCGCTATCATTAATCATTAATACATCTATCTTTTTTAAAACTTCCAATAGCCCATCCATAGCAGTTTCCATCCAGAAATTCATGGTGTCTAATACAATCAGTTTAGGCCTTTGCTTTAATTGCTTTATTACACTCAGTTGCAAAGAGGGCATCAGGTTTCCCAGCATTAAAAAATCAGCTCCCTGATATTCTTCAGGTACCACAGGATTAAAATCAGCCAATACATTCAAATCGGTAATAAGTGTGTCGCGTGAGTTCATATCCAGATGATACTTACCACTCCAGAAAAAGGATTTCTGTCCCTTCACTATTTCTACTCCTTCCAATTGAACGCCACGCCTTTTCAGTTCATCCATTTCCTCCTGCGGAAAATCATCGCCCACAATAGAAATTTGCTGCAAAGGTTGTGTAAGATGGCTTGCTGCATAAGCTACATAGGTAGCCGAGCCGCCTACGATCTTATCAGTTTTGCCAAAGGGAGTTTCAATAGCATCAAAAGCCATGGTGCCAAGCGTAATTATTGCCATATATTTTTTTTACTGGAATTAATCAAAATCGCTGCAAATGTAAGAGGATTGAGTGAAATGTTGATATTCATATACTCACCAGCGCTACACGGCACCTATTGTGGCATTTTAATAGAAGAAGCAAACTTTATTTAAATTTGAAGATGCTTATTTCAATTCATCCGGTAGATCCGCAGGCAAGGCTAATAAGTCAGGTAGTTTCAGTTTTAAAAGATGGTGGAATTATTATTTACCCTACTGATACTATTTATGGTTTAGGTTGCGATATATTTCATCCTAAAGCGGTAGAACGCATCTGCCGTATAAAAAATGTGGACCCCAAGAAGGCGCAGCTTTCTTTTATCTGTCGCGATCTGAGCCACCTTTCAGATTTTACAAAGAGTATTGATACGCCTCTTTACCGGGCATTGAAAACGCACTTGCCTGGGCCATTTACATTTATTTTACCAGCAAGCAGGCAGGTGCCTAAAATTTTAAAAAGTAAGAAGGAAACAATAGGCTTGCGTGTTCCAGATAATGTAATATGTCAAGCCATTCTGGAGCAATTGGGCAATCCATTGCTTAGCGCCTCGCTACCCGGTGATTTGATTGAAGAATATACCGACCCTGAAATAATAGACGAAACGTTCGGCAAGCAGGTAGATGTAGTAGTTGACGGTGGTACGGGCGGTATTACACCTTCTACTATTGTGGACTGTACCACACCAGATTGGGAAGTGATGCGTCAAGGACTGGGCGAATGGAAGGCATGAAAAAATTAATGTGCCGTTTTGATGTTCAAATTTGAAACCAATAGAGAAAAGATTTGACCATAATGATAGTATCACATTTCGGGCGGTAATGGCAGATCTCTTTTGGGGAGCGAAGGAAGACCGGCAAAATCTGTTGCTAACTTAAAAATAAATCTTGTCCTTTTTTCTAAAGCATTAAAATTTATTTTATCAACTGTGTCAGTGAGTTGGTGGTAATCTTTGTGTAAACCACTCGTGAAAAAAATTACAGGGACTCCATTTTTTGCAAAGTTGTAATGATCGCTGCGGTAAAATAGGTATTCTTCATTTTTAGGATCCTGATATTTATAAGAGGGGCTAACTAAGGAGTCTTTATTTTTTTCATTTTTAATAATGGAAGGTAGCTCACTGCTTAATTGATTGGTACCAATAAGATATAAATAGGTTCCATCTTTTGAATGGGGGGCATCGTCTTCTATGCGGCCAATCATATCAATGTTCAGATCTATTCGTGTGCTATCCAAAGAAAACAAGGGGTGATTGGTATAAAATTCTGAGCCCCACAAACCGGCTTCCTCACCGGTGAAGGCGATAAAAACGATAGAGCATTCAGGCGTAAAACCTTGGCGTGCAGCTATCTTGAAGGTATTGGCTATTTCAAGTAATGCAGCAACTCCGCTGGCATTATCATCTGCGCCATAATAAATATCCTTATCTTTTTTACCAATATGATCGTAATGCGCACTGATAATTACAAATTGATTTTTGTGCTCCCTGCCTTCAAGATATCCAATCACATTTTCAGAACTTCCAAGTATTCTTTGTTGGCCATAGGCTAATTTTATTTTTAAATGATTTTGAAAATTCAGATCATTCAGTAGAAGCCGGTTGTGGTGCACCTCCAACATTTTTTGTGCTTCATTGTATGAAAATATTTTTTTTAAAAGATCGGGCACAATAGTAATTACAGGTATTTTTAAAAACTGCCGATGAAGTGAATCGAAAGTAGCAGATGGTTGTGCTGCTTGGGTACTTATTGCCAGGTCATTACCAGGGTTTACCAGCAAAACTGCAGCAGCGCCTCTTTTATTGGCCTCTAATATCTTTCTGGAAATACTTTGGCTCCATTCTGAAAAATAGTTTTGTTTGTTTATCAAAAAAAGGCCACCCATCTGTGGTTCGTCAGGAAAAATAACTACCACTTTCCCCTCTACATTTTTATGGTTGTAGTCATTATAACTGCTATCATTGATGCCATAACCACAAAAGATAATTTGTTTGGCAGCAAATTCATTTTGGCCACTATTGCCGGTTGTAATGACATAATCTTTTCCAAAATCAAATTTTTGATTGCCAATTTTAAATAGCACCGGCATGATGGTATCCTTATAAAAAGCGAGTTTCTGAAAATATCCATCTGTAATAGAAGGAGCATTTAGGCCAGCTTTTTCAAATTCTCCGCCAATGTATGCTGCAGCTTTTTTGCCCCCCATCATTCCGGTTTTTCTTCCCTCCATTTCGTCAGAAGCAAGGCGTGTAAGATATTTTGATAAGTGGGTAGCAGTAATGCTGTCAGCAAATTTCTTTATTTCGAAGCCTTGAGCATACAGCCTACTACCTGAAATAATAATAAAAAAAACAAGAATGTATTTCATTGATCGTTGTGGTTGGCTCTTTAATCAAGAGCTTGAATTTATTGATTTTTTTTTAATCAAAAAAAGGCCGTCTTCTTTTAAGACAGCCGTTAAGTTTTCTACAGTCAACGATTTACCTTACTTCAGATGGTAAAGGAATATCCCTTACCAGCATATTATCCCTGTTGGCTATATCCCATGCTGTAAGAAAAATATACCGGGCCCGCTTTTCCATAATGTCAAAATTTATTTTGTCCACAGTGTCTGTAGGCTTGTGGTAATCTTTATGAATACCATCGAAATAAAATATAATTGGCACACCCTTGCGTGCAAAATTATAATGGTCGCTACGGTAATATATGCGCTCAGGATCTTTGGGGTCATTAAATTTATAATCCAATTCCAGCTTAGTAAACTTTTCATTTACAGCTTTGCTGATAGGGTCTAGATCGCTACTTAGTTTATCATTTCCTATCACGTAAATATAATTAGTGCTATCACCATAATTTCTGTTGGGGTCTATGCGCCCAATCATATCTGTATTCAAATCTACCGTAGTTTTATCCAGTGGAAATACAGGATGGTCTGAGTAATATTCTGATCCCCACAATCCTTTTTCTTCCCCACTTACTGTCATAAATACCACAGTTCGCCTTGGCCCACGCCCTTCTTTCTTTGCTTTTGCGAATGCCTGAGCCATTTCTATTACTGTAACAGTGCCACTGCCGTCATCGTCAGCGCCATAATAAATTACGTCACCCTTTTTTCCCAGATGGTCATAATGGCCAGTAAGAAATACATACTCATCTTTTTTATCACTTCCTTCTATATAGCCTATCACATTACTTGCGCCAGATTCCTTACGAATTCTTTTGTAGGATAGCGCCATATCCGTTTTGGAAGAAATATTGAGGGTGTTTAATGGCTCTTTTTCTTTTACATCTTTTAATATTTTATTGGCATCTGCTTCACCAAAAATGTCTTTCAATCTTGAACTGAGAAGGCTAATCACGGTTAATTTTTCCTTGTCTGAAACGTGTGGGAAGGTAAGATTGCCACGAAGCGAACTCTCTGCCAGCATTGGCGAAATGCTTCCCATTGTTGTATTTACATAAATAATTCCCTTTGCGCCCAGTTCTTTTGCTTTGGATGCTTTCATGTTTAGGCTAAATCCCCAACGCGAAGGTTGGTTGGTGCCACTTACTAAATAGTTGTCGCCCTCTTTGGGTTCGCCATTTAGTATTACGATTATTTTGCCCTTTACATCTCTGCTTGCATAATCATTATAGGCACTATCGCTGATACCATATCCGGCAAATACAATATCCGATGAGTTTAAATGATCCTCATTAGAAGTGCCCGGTTGTAAAAGGTAATCTTTTCCATAAACCAGCCAATCATTTCCTATTTTTAATTTGCCAGGAATTAGGCTGTCGCTGTATAGTGGATAATGCTGCTGATATCCTTTCAAGGTAGAGGGCGATTTAAGTCCAAGAGCTTTAAACTGGCTTTCAATGTAGGCAGCAGCTTTTCTCTGTCCTTCAGTTCCTGTTTCGCGGCCTTCCATTTCTGCTGAGGCTATTATTGACAATTGAGCTTTAAGCCCTTGTTGAGTAATGGTTTTAGCATACTTCCACCCTTGGTCGTTTTGCGAAAAAGATACTCCTGTACAAATTAGCGCTATGCCTGCTAATAATAATCTTTTCATTAATAATGGTTTTTATTTTGAAGAGTAAATATAGAATGGATTCAATGAATATATGTACCGCTTGTGGAAAGATAAAGTGAAAGAAATATAGCAGGCAATTTGGTAGCACCTAAAATTGCAACGCATTATATTGGGTAAGCTTAGTTGGATATTAATTGCAAGCTATCTTATTCACTCTCGCTTCATGCCTGCCTCCTTCAAAAGGAGTATCAATGAAAATATTGATCATCTTTTCTACATCATCTTCAGGAACAAAGCGTGCAGGAATACAAATAATATTAGCATCGTTATGCTTACGCGCTAGCTCTGCAAGTTCTTCGCCCCAGCAGATGGCTGCCCTTATTTGCTGATGTTTATTTGCTGTAATTGCTACTCCATTTGCACTTCCACAAATTAATATCCCAAATGCGGCCTTCCCACTTTCTACTTCACGGGCCACCGGATGTGCAAAATCGGGGTAATCTACAGAGTCTGCCGAGTAAGTACCCATGTCTTTATATGTCAGATTTTTTCCGTCTAAGAAAGAAATGATTGCTTCTTTGTATGAAAAACCTGCATGGTCTGCACCTATTGCAACAGGCAAAGACAAATTAAATTGTGACATAGGTTTTTTTGTAAAGGTATAGAGAATAACAGGAAGGATGGAGTGCCCATTCTAATGATTGATGAAAAAAAATTTTAAATTCGATCTTACAAAACAATACAAGATGATTAGGCCATGACCATAAATGCCACAAATTGACAAATGATTGCGAATAATAATCCGGCATAAATATCAAACGGTGTGTGATCACTTATTATCAAGCGGCAGGTGCATACGAGGCCGGTAATTAAGAATATTAACATCAGAGGAAGAAAGAGCATATACGGGAAACCCGAAAAAATTAACACCAGCCCTATGCCAGAAAGCGCTCCCATGCCTAAAGCATGCATGCTTATTTTAAAATAACTATTGGCAATAAGCGCCAGAGAAGAAGCAAGAAAAATACCCAAAACAAAGGAAGTGAGGAATACTGGAATTTGCTCCTGATTTTTAAAAACAAGAAAAAGCCAGAAGTAAAAAATGTTTGTAGCTACATAAGGAATAATTCTTTCACGTTGCGTTTTTAAATAAATACTTTTAGCAAACCCAACGGCCTTTAAAAGTAATACGGTGAGGGCTGGATAAAATATAGTAATGTAGGCTACCCGTATTAATATCATGCCTTTTTCATGGTTATCTACACCGTTTAAAATTCCGGGCTGTACAAAAATGAGAAACCAGCAGGCAATTGTAGGAATAAATAATGGGTGGAAAACAATTGAAAAAAACCAAGCAGCCATTTTAAGGGCTACAGGAACTCTTTTTTTTTCTAAAGGCTGATCGGTTTGTTGTATAGCAATATTCATTTTATAATTCTTTTCTAAGGCGTGCCACCGGTATATTTAATTGTTCGCGATACTTGGCTACAGTGCGCCTTGCAATGTTATAACCTTTCGCTTGTAATGCTTCCGTAAGTTTTTCGTCGCTTAATGGCCTGCGCTTGTTTTCTTCTTCGATAAGATCGCTTAATATTTTTTTTACTTCACGTGTACTCACTTCTTCCCCACTATCTGTAACCAGGCTTTCACTAAAGAAAAATTTGAGCCTGTAAGTGCCAAATTCTGTTTGTACAAATTTACTGTTGGCCACACGGCTTACTGTAGAAATATCCAATTGGGTACGCTCTGCTATATCTTTCAAAATCATGGGCCTTAGATCGGTGTCTTCGCCAGTAAGAAAGAATTGTTTTTGATAATCAACAATTGTTTCCATGGTGCTTAATAAGGTATGTTGCCTTTGCTTTATAGCATCAATAAACCATTTGGCAGAATCTATTTTTTGCTTGATAAAAAGTACAGCTTCTTTTTGCCTTTTATCCTTTTTAGAGCCTCGGTCATAGTCTTTAAGCATACTTCTGTATCCTTCACTTATACGCAGGTCGGGTGCGTTTTTAGAATTAAGCGTTACCTCCAATTTGCCTCCATTATTTAGCACAAAAAAATCAGGTATCAAATAGCTTTGCAACTTATTTGTTTCCCCCACTTGGCCTCCGGGCTTAGGGTTGAGTTTGATTATTTGATTTATTACTTCCTTCATCTGATCCTCGTCAAGGTTCAATGCTTTTTGAATTTTTTCGTAATGCTTTTTTGTAAACTCATCAAAATAGTTCTGAAGTACTTCTATGGCTATTGCTACCTGCTTTCCTTCTACAGCTTTCCTTTTTAATTGTAATAAAAGACATTCCTGTAAATCACGAGCGCATACGCCGCTCGGGTCAAATTGTTGTATTAGGGAGATTAGCTCATTAATTTCTTTTTGTGACACCTCTATATTTTGCCTGAAGGCCAAATCGTCAGATATGCTGGAGATTTCTCTGCGTAAATAACCATCATCATCTATACTTCCTATAATTTGTTCGCAAATTTTTCTTTGCCGGTCATCCAGATCCAGCATGAGTAGTTGGCTTTTCAATGAATCATAGAAGGATGATTCTACTTTATGAGGCACTACTCTTGTTTCATTTGGGTCGCCCTGGTTATCATCACGGTATTTGTAGTCGCCCACTTCATCATCGCCATCACTTACATATTCGCTTATATCTATATTGTCATAGTCACTCTCACTTCCATCCTCAAGCTCCTCCGGGGCGTTTTCAAATTCATCTCTTTCGTCAGTGCCATCTTCATAGCTGCCTTCGGGGTTTTCAAGCGCAGGATTTTCTTCTAACTCTTCTTTGATGCGCTCTTCCAAATGGGCAGTAGGCACCTGCAGCAGTTTCATTAACTGTATTTGCTGCGGTGAGAGTTTTTGTAATAATTTTTGCTGTAAGCGCTGGCTTAGTGACATTGTATGATTTCCGGGTTATAGGTGTAACTTTAGCTACAAAAGTAACGATATGTTTTTTTGGAATAAAATTTGTGCAACGCTAATTTTTCTATTTCTTTTTTTTCTACCAGCCTATTCGCAATCAAATACTAACCTTTTATTTAGTAACCAGCTTGCTTTCCACCACATCCAATTTATTTCAAATAATTTTTTTCAAAAAGTTAACAAAACAGACAATGGGGATACACCACTTGCATTGCCACTCCATCTGCAAATTGCTGAAGATGGGATTAGCTCTGGATTCAGTTTTTTTTGTAAAAATGAATGGAAATTTGAAAAGGCTACAAAACTGCCGCTAAGGATTAGGTTAGGTACTTTGGAGCAGTGTAATTTTTATGAAAATAAAAGATAATAATTTGCTCGATAGCCAATCTGCCCATTGTCAAAATGTTTTTAACTTACCTTCGCCATTATGCCAGACGAACAAAATTATGAGGCAGTAATTGGCCTGGAAGTGCATATACAATTGCTTACTCAAAGCAAACTTTTTTGTGGGGATAGTACCCAATTTGGAGCAGCGCCCAATTCGCATGTAAGTGCTATTTCCTTGGCGCACCCGGGCACATTACCATTGGTAAATAATGCGGCTACCGATCTCGCTATTTTATTAGGGCTCGCTCTGGATTGCGAAATCACACAATACAATTATTTTGCGCGAAAGCATTATTTTTATCCAGACCTTCCTAAGGGGTTTCAGGTTACTCAACATACCACACCTATTTGCAAAGGCGGAACAGTGCCAATTACAGTAGGCGATTTAGAGCGCAAAGTAAAATTGAATAGAATACACCTTGAAGAAGATGCGGGGAAAAGCGTTCATGATGTAGATGAATATGCAACAAGTATTGATCTTAACAGAGCGGGAGTGCCATTAATGGAAATGGTAACAGAGCCGGATCTCTTTTCATCAGACGAAGCCTTTGCATTTCTTACTGAGGTAAGAAGGATCGTGCGCTACCTGCATGTATGTGATGGTAATATGGAAGAAGGGAGCATGAGATGTGATGCAAATGTGTCTGTACGCAAGGTAGGCGACAAAGAGTTAGGAACAAAGGTTGAAATAAAAAATCTGAATTCAATTCGAAATGTAAAAAAAGCAATAGAGTTTGAAATAAATCGTCAGAAGAAAAAACTTATCGCAGGGGAGAAAATTATTCAGCAAACCAGAAGCTTTAATGCAGATGAGATATCCACCTTTGCAATGAGAGAAAAAGAAGAGGCAAATGATTATCGGTATTTTCCCGAGCCAGATGTAGCCCCTTTCATTGTTTCTGAAAAGCGAATAAATGATATCAGGTTAGTGCTGCCGGAATTACCCGGTGTTTTGGAGAAGCAATTTATCCATCAATATAACCTCACCGCTGAAAGCGCCAGAATTATCTGCGATGATGAACATACCATTCATTTATTTGAAGAAATCATAGCGCATACTTCTCACTTTAAAGCTGTTGCCAACTGGATTATCGGCCCCGTAAAAAATTATTTTAATGAACATGGCACTCAAAAAGTTGGTTCCTTTCCCATAGTAAAAATTGCCTCACTGATTGATTTGGTTGAAGAAGGTAAGTTAAGTTTTGGCGAAGCTGCGTCTAAAATATTCCCAATACTTTTAACCTCCCCAGATGTTTCCCCAATTGATATTGCTACTGATTTAAATCTTTTTCAAGAAAAAAATGCTGATATTTTACAAGAATGGGTAAGCGAAGTTTTAAATGAAATGCCGGATAAAGTAGTTGCTTTTAAAAAAGGTAAAAAAAACCTGATTGGCCTTTTTGCGGGAGAAGTAAAAAAGAAAAGCAAGGGAAAAGCAGATATGGCGGCAGTGAATAAAATATTGTTGGAAAGGCTAAAGTAATTGTAGCAGGATTTGCTGTAAGGGAAGTGTAAATATAAAAACGAGAAATGAGTGAATTATAATAGAGTAAATTCAAAAAAATTTATTAAAAATGAAGGGGATTCCCCGTTTTTTTGTACTCATTACGATTTCTTTAGAACGGATACCTTTGCTTTGCACGATTGTCAAATATTTTAACCGGATAAATTAAAATGAATAAATTATTTTTTGCTATTTGTATTTGCACTTTATTTTCCTGTACTCAAAAAAATAAATCAGGAGCATTTAGTGTTTCAGGAGAATTAATCAATGCCCCTGATCAAAAAGTGTATCTGGAGCAAATATCTTTTGACCAACGACAGCCCAACGTAATTGATACGGCAGAAGTTGTGAAGGGAAAATTTGAGGTAAAGGCAAATGCAACCGAAGAGGGCTTATACAGGCTGAGGTTTGACAAAAGCCCGGCATATATTTTTATAAATGACGACAATCACCTAATATTTAAGGCCACAGAAGGCGACTCCGTTTTAAAAGCCGGAACATTTAATTCGCCAGCTAACGCATCACTGACCCAGCTGATATTGACACTTGATTCAATACATACTCGTCTGATGAATGAGGACATGGCCAGAAAAAATTATCAGGCTCAGAATAATGATTCAATGGCACTTCTTGCGGAGGGCGATTTTAAAACGAGTAATGAATGGTATCAGAAATTTTTAACCAATTATGCTGATACACCCAAAAGCCCAATGGTTTCATTATTTGCATTCAGTTTTATGCAGGATGTACACCCGGACACCGCAAAGAATATTGTAGCGAGGCTTACCAAGAAGTTTCCGAAAAATAGCTCAATAGCGCAAATGGTAAAGCAGTTTGAAGCTTATAATAAGACGCAGGAAGAACAGAGTACCCAGGCTACGAGTGCACTAAGTGTGGGTATGGAAGCCCCAGCATTTACACTACCAGATACCGATGGTAAACCATTTGCCTTGAAATCTTTGCGGGGAAAATATGTATTGATTGATTTTTGGGCAAGTTGGTGTGGCCCTTGCCGTGAGGAGAACCCCAATGTAGTAAATGCGTATAACCAGTTTAAAAATAAGAATTTTACCATATTGGGTGTTTCGCTAGATAAGGATAAAGACGCATGGCTAAAAGCCATCAAGGACGACAAACTGGGCTGGAAGCAGGTAAGTGATCTTAAGTTCTGGAATAGTGAAGCAGCTACACTTTATCAGGTGCAGGGTATTCCATTTAATGTATTAATAGATCCAAATGGGAAAATTATAGCAACGGAATTGCGAGGCCCAGCTCTGGAATCCAAATTGAGTCAGGTATTAAAATAAGTACCCAGCACTTCGAAAATATTTAAATTAATTGAAGAGGAAAAACCTGATTCCCCTTACTTATATTAACCTCATTCCTTTACAAAAGGTAGTAAGTATAAACGGAAGTACAATCCAGAAATATTCTCTGATCCAGATCAGAAAAATTAGCTGAACAATTGCAGAAAGTACAAAAAGTATCCAATATTTTTTAACGGATGTAGTTTGATCCATACTTTAAATCTTTTGGCAAATATAATTGTAAATCATTAATAGCAAATTATTTACGCAA
Source organism: Bacteroidota bacterium (assembly GCA_018268075.1). Taxonomy (GTDB): domain Bacteria; phylum Bacteroidota; class Bacteroidia; order Chitinophagales; family Chitinophagaceae; genus Ginsengibacter. The sequence goes on from JAFDXH010000247.1 coordinate 17,023, forward strand.
TAGAATTATTTCCACGGCCATCTACCAGATAAGGAGCCTTTTTAATTATTATTTCACTCAGAAAACCGGCATGAAAAAATATTTGATCAAGTTCTTTATAGAAAATCAATGAGTTATGAAGGTGTCTTGAAAATATTTTGAAAATCTGGCATTTTAAATTACAATTCGGCTTACCTTCGCCATCCTTTAAAAAAATAGCCGGGATAGCGGCTGAAGAATAACCAGATTTCGATAGAATTTTTTTTTCGAAATCAATAAAAAATAAGAATGAGTAAATTACATTTCACCACTAAACATGCGAATGAGGCTACCGTGCAACGTGATTGGTACGTTGTTGACGGCACTAATCAAACCGTAGGCCGCATGTGCGCTAAAATTGCGTCCGTTCTTCGTGGTAAGAACAAAGCCTATTATACACCCCATGTAGATTGCGGTGATTTCATTATTGTTACCAATTGCGATAAAGTTCGCTTTACAGGTAAGAAAATGGAAGACAAGGTATATCTTAATTATAGTGGATACCCTGGGGGTAAAAAGGAAGAGACCGCTGGCGATCTTCAAAAGCGCCGTCCCGATGTGATAATCGAGAGAGCGGTGAAGGGAATGCTTCCCAAAAACAGATTGGGTCGTAAAATGTACAAAAAACTTTTTGTATATGCAGGCGATGCACATCCGCATGGAGCTCAAAACCCCAAGGAATTAAAATTTTAAAATGATTAATGTAACACCGTAATCGCGGTATTATTTTTCAAATAGCAAAAATGGAAAAACAAAAAAATGCAGTTGGCCGCCGTAAAACAGCCGTAACCCGTGTATTTCTTACTAAGGGCGAAGGCAAAATTACCATTAATGGCAAAGATTATAAAACCTATTTCCCATTAGTTTATCTGCAAAATCAGGTAGAAGCCCCTTTCAAAGCAATTGATGCTATGAACGCTTTTGATGCAGTAGTAAACGCAACTGGGGGTGGTGTAAAAGGACAGGCAGAAGCAGTTAAGTTAGGAATTGCCCGATCACTTCTGGAAGTAAATCCTGAATACAGGCCTGCTTTAAAATTGGGCGGTTTGCTTACGCGCGACCCTCGTGTAGTAGAGCGTAAAAAACCAGGTAAGAAAAAAGCAAGAAAAAGCTTTCAGTTCAGTAAGAGATAATATAAGATATGAAATGGATGAAGTGAGCTACTTTTTCTCACAGCTATCATTGATCATCTTGCTACTATTAAAATTAAAAATTAATAAAAAATAAATGGAAAATAATACTTCCTTGCAACAGCAACTTCTAGAGGCGGGTGTTCATTTCGGACATTTGAAAAAGAAATGGAACCCCAAAATGTTGCCTTTCATCTTTGCAGAAAAAAAGGGCATACATATTATAGATCTAAACAAAACGGTTGAAGGCCTTGAAGAGGCAGCCGCCGCTATGAAATCTATTGCAAAGAGCGGAAAGAAGATCATGTTTGTGGCCACAAAAAAACAGGCTAAAGAAATTGTCACAGAGGCTGCAAAGCGTGTGAATATGCCGTTTGTAACCGAAAGGTGGCTCGGAGGAATGCTTACAAATTTTAATACCGTACGTAAGAGTGTTAAAAAGATGCAGGCAATTGAAAAAATGCTGAATGATGGTACATTAGACAGCATTACCAAAAAAGAGCGCTTAACACTTACTCGCGATAAAGAAAAAATGGAAAAGGTTTTAGGCGGTATCGCACAGATTAGCCGCGTACCTGCTGCTTTATTTCTGGTGGACATTGGCCATGAGCATATCGCACTTGCAGAAGCAAAGCGACTGAATATTACCACCTTTGGAATGGTTGACACCAACTGTGATCCTAATAAAGTGGAATTTTCTATTCCATCAAATGACGATGCTACAAAATCTATCGCTATTATTACCAATTACATTACGGCTGCCATAGCTGAAGGCCTTTCAGAAAGACAAGCAGAAAAGGATGAGGATGCAGAAGAGGCTGATGATGTTGATACTAAAGCAATGAAATTTGATGATGGCTCTGATGAAGGCAGGGGCGACCGCCGCAGGGGAAATAATTCAAATGCTGAAGGTGGATCAGGCAGGGGCCGAGGTACAGGAGCTGGTGGAGCCACTCAGAGGCGCCGCTCACCTGGAGGTGCCGGTAACAGGCCAGGCGGACCAGGTGGAAGGAAATAAACCTTTCCCAAAACGAATTGCATAATGAATCTTTTCACATTCATTTAAAAAAAAGAAAAAAAATGACAACAACAATAACAGCAGCAGATATCAATAAATTGCGCCAACAAACTGGCGCCGGAATGATGGATTGCCGCAAAGCACTTACAGAATCTAATGGAGATTTTGAAGCTGCAATAGATTACCTGAGGAAAAAAGGTCAGAAAGTAGCAGCGCTACGTGGTGACCGTGAAGCAAAAGAGGGCGTTATTATCGCCAAGACAACTTCAGATAATAAAACTGGTTTTATTATCAATGTAAGTTGCGAAACAGATTTCGTGAGTAAAAATTCAGAATATATTGCTTTCGCTCAATCTATTATGGATGCTGCTATTTCCAATAATGTAAAAAATACTGAAGATCTTCTTGCTTTGCAAATGGGCAACGAAACCATTGCTGATAAACTAAACGATCAGGTAGCTAAGATTGGCGAAAAGATTGGTGTGACCCGTTTTGAAAGAGTAGATGCAGCTTATGTGGCTTCTTACATTCATGGTAATTTTCGTATGGGCGTACTGGTAGGTCTTAATAAAGAAAATGAAGAAGCAGGTAAAGATGTAGCCATGCAAATAGCAGCTATGAACCCTATTGCTATTGATCAGGCTTCAGTGCCGGCAGCAACAATAGAACGCGAAAGAAATATCGCAATCGAGCAGGTAAAGGCAGAAGGGAAACCAGCAGAAATGGCTGAAAAAATTGCCAGTGGTAAAATCAATAAATTTTTCAAAGAAAGTACACTGTTAGCACAGGCATTTGTAAAAGATGGCAATAAATCGGTTGCCGACTTTTTGAAGGATCTTGATCCTGAACTAAAGGTTATCGAATTCAAGCGAGTTGCCTTAGGGTAATAAATAAAAAAATTGAGGAGCTGCCTTTGAGGCGGCTCTTTTTTTATAAAATAGTTGAGGTGGGTATTTTAGTCTTCAGTCTTGGCCAATTCGCCCGGTAAGGCACTTGGCGCAAAAGTTCAAAGGCTTCTTTTTCTATTCTACTTTCAGCTATACGCGAGCCCCCTACTGGGCGATTTAGCTGAAACCAAAGGATGGGTAGAATAGAAGCCAATTAATTATATTTTAAAAAAATGAATTTATATTGCACCGATTTTAAAGAGCACCTTCGGTTTATTGATTCAAAAACTAATTATTCTAATAAATATGCTTCCTAAATTTAAACGCATTCTTCTTAAACTTTCAGGTGAATCTCTAATGGGAGATAAAAATTTTGGATTGGACTCAGAGGTACTTACTCAATATGCACAAGACATAAAAGCGATCACAGAATTGGGGGTACAAGTAGCAATTGTAATTGGAGGAGGAAATATTTATCGCGGTATGAATGAGGCCGAAACCGGTATTGAGCGAGCACAGGGCGACTATATGGGAATGCTGGCTACAGTAATAAATGGTATGGCATTGCAAAGTGCGTTGGAGAAGGCGGATGTTTATACACGCCTTCAAAGTGCAATAAAAATGGAGCAGATAGCCGAGCCATATATCCGGCGCCGCGCCATTAGACATTTAGAAAAGGGGCGTGTGGTAATTTTTGGGGCGGGTACCGGAAATCCCTATTTCACTACTGACACAGCAGGATCATTGAGAGCAATAGAAATCAACGCAGACGTGATTTTGAAGGGTACTCGTGTGGATGGAATTTACACAGCTGACCCAGAGACAGATAAACTTGCTAAGAAATTTGAAACGATTACTTTTTCAGAGTGTATTCAGCGTAATTTAAAGGTAATGGATATGACAGCTTTTACACTTTGTATGGAAAATTCATTGCCGATTATTGTATTTGATATGGACACCCCTGGAACTTTATTACGAGTAGTGACCGGTGAAAAAGTTGGCACTTTGGTAAACGGATAATTTGTATTAATTTACACCTCGCTAATCCACATTATCCAATTTTGCATTAAAAGATGCAGTGTTGTTTTCTATGAAAAAATCCAACCCCCCGCGATTTTTTTATTTATTTTGAAAATGATTACAGATGATTTGGATATGGCTTATCTCGCTTGCGGTTTTAATTGTGTGTTTTATTTTTGCCTACCGAATGATTTCGAGCAGCTATGAATATCTGCCTACAGATAAAAAGTTTTATACAAGCTTTCGAAAAAATAATTCAATATCAGCCAATGCAAACCTGGAAGCAGTAGTGGCTCTGAAGCAGAAATTAAAAGCAGTAGAAGACAACTCTTCTTATGTGGAGGCGCAATTTCATAAACTACAGCAAAGGTTAAATGCTCTTGAAACACAATGGCAGCAAGGAACTCCCTCTATCATTCCGATAAAGAGCAGCGCGGATGAAGAAGATTGGAAAGAAATGTATTATCAGGAAAATGAGGCTAAAGAGAAAATTGAAAATCAGCTAGATGAAGCACAGCAGCAATTGGAAACTGCCCTTGATAAAATAAAGGAGGCAGAAGATAGCCGGCAATCTTTGGCAGGGATAAAAAGTGACTATGATTCACGACTCAATGATTTGCAATCTATGCAGAATAGTATTGGCGATTTGCAAAGAGAATTAGAAGCGGCAGCCAAGAGAGAAAAAGACCTTGAAATATTATTGCACGAAGAAGTAAATTTTAGAAAACAACATGCTGCATTTGAATCTGAACGAACTTCATTTTTAAGCGAAATTGCAGATCTGAAACAGCAGTTGGGTCTTATGCATCGTAAAGAAGCCGAAATGGCGAAGCGACTACAAAATGTAAATGAATTGGAAAGTCGTATTGCTATTTATGAAGAAGAAAAGGCAAAAATGATTGGCGATCTGGAATTAATAATGAATCAAACTAAATTGTCCTTCTCACCTAAAGAGCCATAATCATCATTATTGAAGATCATTAAGATCGTTATATTCGTTTCTTTGTTGATAGCACCTATCAACAATAGTATTTTTTTAAAATTCCTGCCTTTATGAAAAACATTGTATTTAAGATATAAATATTTTATATTTACTTAATTAATCCTCCCTTTGTAAGCCGGCGCCTGCCTCTGGAAAATATATTTATTTTTCACATTTAAACTATCTGCTATGAATTTTTCAACAATGAACAAACAAAGAAAATTTGTTCTAATTAGTGCTGCATTAGGCGTTATTGCCATGTTTTTACCATGGGTATCCATTTCTATGTTAGGTTTTTCACAAAGTGTAAATGGGATGCATGACAAAGGGATTCTGGTTTTTCTTTGTTTTGCAGTATGCGGGTTAGTTGCATACCTTGGTGATCAAACAAAAAATCTTGAAAAAAATAGTTGGCTTATAGCTCTTGCCGCTGCGGCAATCGCTCTATTAATGATGCTTTGGTTTTATTCGCAAATGTCTGAAAGCATGGTAGGTACTTCTTTTTTGGGCTTCGGTTTTTATATTGCAGGGATCGCCTCAATAGGGGTACTCTTATCAGCGTGGCTTTTTCGTGCGCCATCAGATAATTTGAAAGATAGCTTCAACAGCATAAAAAAGGATATTGAAGGTAGATTGGGAAATACAGGAAATTCTGGTCAATCTGATGCCTCATCCTCATCTGGTTCTCAATCAGTACATACTAATACTGAAGACCCTGATAATGCCGGCTCGTAGAATTTTTTTATACTCATAAATTCATTTGGGAAAATGTATGCGTGTATTACTTTGTACTTTTGTACTATAAAAAAGTAATTATGGCTACCCGTTTGAATTTAGCTGATTTGAGAAAGGTATATAAAAAGCAATCGTTGATGGAAGATTCGGTTGCAGTAAATCCTTTGGACCAATTTAAAAAATGGTGGGGGGAAGTTATGAAAAGTGGAATAGACGAACCAAATGCAATGAGCCTTAGCACTTGCAGTGCTGAAAATCGGCCATCATCAAGGATTGTACTTTTAAAGGAAGTGAATGAAAGTGGGTTTGTTTTTTTTACAAATTATGATAGTCGTAAAGGAAGAGAAATGGAGCAGAATAATTTTGTATCTATTTTGTTTTTTTGGAAAGAGCTGGAACGGCAGGTAAGGGTGGAGGGGGAAGTGAAAAAATTACCTGCTGATAAAAGTGATGAATATTTTGCAACGCGCCCGAGAGAGAGCCAATTAGGAGCTTGGAGTTCGCCTCAAAGTGAAGTAATAGATAACAGAAATATCTTAGAACAAAATGAAACAAAATACGACAACCTGTTTCAAAATAAAATTATTGAAAGGCCCCCGCATTGGGGAGGTTATCTGGTAGTTCCCAACAAAATAGAATTCTGGCAAGGCAGGCCAGGCAGGCTACACGACAGGCTTTGCTATTTTCTCAGAGAAAAAGAATGGATTCTGCAAAGACTAGCTCCGTAAAAGTATTGCTACCTTATTTTTTAGCCGCTTCAGCCTTAGGTTTGCCAGCTGCTTCTTTTTTAGAGGCTGGTCTTACTTTACCGAAAGAACCCTTAAATATTTTTCCTTTTTTAGTTTTTTTATCCCCGCGTCCCATTGTATTTGCTTTATTTATTTTTGATAGTAGTTAATAAAAAAAGCAAGATGCAACTGCATCTTGCTTCTGAAAATTTATTCAAAGATTAGATCTTTGAAGACAATTCTTTTCCTGCTTTAAATTTAGGCACTTTTTTAGCCTTAATTTTAATAACAGCGCCGGTTTGAGGGTTGCGGCCATTGCGCGCAGCTCTCTTACTTACAGAAAATGTTCCGAATCCAACAAGAGTTACTTTGCCACCACCTTTTAGTGTTTTTGTAACTGCTGCTGTAAAAGAATCAAGAGCGGCATTTGCCTGGCTTTTTGTTACTCCTGCATCATCGGCCATCTTGGCGATTAGTTCAGCTTTGTTCATAATAATTTTATTTGATTTTTTAACAGGGACAAATATATATGCTTTTTCAACATCATTTGGTTTTTTTCAAATTATTTTTCAACCATCTTTCCCCCTCAAATCCGCATGGAGAAAGGTTTTTATTTATCACTAAATCGGTAAAATGAAAATTATGAGAGAATTTGAAGTACTTTTTCTCATACGGCATCACATTTAAATATAATAAATCGACGCGGACAGATCATTTGCTTTGATTGTATTCTATAAAGAATTTTAATTGGTTATATTCTTTAAAGTGGTTTTGAATGAAATAAATTGATCGCCCCATTTTTTAATCTCAAGGGGTAAAAAAAATTTTTCATATTGATCCTCAAAAACACGTAAATCCTGGTGATAGGTAAAATGAAACTGAAGTACATATAGTGAGCCTTCGTCATCATCGTGCTCTAACAATTTATAAAATTGATAATTCTTTGCCAAGCCTGTATCCAACAGGGAAGGAATAAAAATATTTTTTTGCCACTCAATCCAGTCATAGATAATGGTGTGGTTTACTTTGTGTGAAATATTCAGTACATACATTGGTCAAGGTTCTATTTGTAGGAATACGGGGCAATGATCACTATGTTTTACCTCTGGCAATATTTTTACTTCTTTAATATATTCTTTTAAGTTAGCTGTTACGTTTATATAATCAATACGCCAGCCCTTATTTTCTAGCCTAACGCTGGGGCGCATTACACTCCACCAACTGTATTGATGCGGAGATTTATTCAAATACCTGAAGCTGTCCACAAATCCACTTTGAAAAAATTTATCCATCCAGGCTCTTTCGTCGGGTAAAAAACCTGAAGTTTTTTTATTGCCTGCCGGATTGTGTATGTCTATTTCTTTATGAGCAATATTATAATCGCCGCATACAATTAATCTTTTTCTTGTCTTTTTTAATTCGTTGAGATAATCCAAAAATTCATCGAGCCAGATGTATTTATAAGATTGCCGTACTTCGCCTGTAGTACCCGAAGGAAAATATGCATTGATCAAAGTAATATTTCCAAAGTCTGTACGAAGTACCCTGCCTTCAAAATCGCTTTGTTCTTTTCTGTGCCCGTATTCTACATTGCCCGGTTGTATTTTACTCAGTATGCCTACGCCGCTATAGCCTTTTTTTTGAGCTAAAAAAAAGTATGGCCGGTAGCCGGCAGATTCTATCGCAGCGCGGTCTATATCAGCTTCAGATGCTTTTACTTCTTGTATGCAAATGATATCTGCAGGGTCGGTTTTAAGCCAGTCTATAAATCCTTTTTTAATAGCAGCCCTGATGCCGTTTACATTGTAGGAAATTATTCTCATCATTCATTCGTTTTTTTTGTAAAAATAATTAACCTATACGAGAAATAATTTCTTCTACAACCCAGCGCCCAGTTCCTGCGCCGCCATTCATGAATCCCTGAAAGCCTTTACTGCAATGTTCGCAGGCAAAAAATATAATGCCCATCAGTTTTATTTCTGGTAGTAGCCGAGTCATCAGATAGGGCGACTCTGCTACGAAGGATAATTCTTCTTTACAATTTACGCATCATAATCCAACTGCGGCCTCAGCCATCTCTCTACTTCTTCAACGCTCATATTTTTTCTCCTGGCATAATCTTCTACCTGGTCTTTGGCAATTTTTCCGATTCCGAAATATTTACTTTCAGGGTTGGCAAAATACCAGCCGCATACAGAAGGCGCAGGATACATCGCTAATGATTCTGTAAGAGTGATACCGGCATTCTTGGTAGCATCCAGCAATTCAAATAATTTATATTTTTCCGTATGGTCAGGACAGGCAGGATAGCCCGGCGCCGGACGAATACCTGCATATTTTTCTTCTATTAATTCTTTTGAGGATAATTCTTCATTTTTAGCATAACCCCAAAATTCTTTCCTTGTGCGCTCGTGTAGCAATTCAGCAAAAGCTTCCGCCAGCCTGTCTGCCAGCGCCTGCAACATGATTTTACTGTAATCGTCAAACTCTTTTTGAAATCTTTCAATATGCGGTTCGAGGCCATGCATGGAAACGGCGAAGGCGCCGAGATAATCCGAATCTGCCCCCTGCCCCCCGAAGGGGGAATCCGGATCAGAAGATTCTTTCAGGCTTGGCTGATTTTTTAAGGATAAGGCGATAGAATTGATTACTTCATCAGTTTTATTTAATACCTCTTCATTGGTAAATCTGATAACCTTGAATCCAATCTTATTTAACCATTGAGTTCGTATTTCATCTGATTCTTTATTTTCCGGAAGCTGATGAATCAATCCATCAATTTCAATCACCAGTCTTTTATCCAGACAAACAAAATCAG
>JAFDXH010000248.1 GCA_018268075.1 Bacteroidota bacterium
AGAAAAATATTGCCACGAATGCACGAATAGGGGTTTTATGGCTGGTAGGATTCTTACAACAATTCTTTGTGCTCTTTGTGGTTAGGTATCATTTTATATAAGAAAAATATTGCCACGAATGCACGAATGGGGTTTTATGGCTGGTAAGATTCTTACAATAATTCTTTGTGCTCTTTGTGGTTAGGTATCATTTTATATAAGAAAAATATTGCCACGAATGCACGAATAGGGTTTTATGGCTGGTAGGATTCTTACAATAATTCTTTGTGCTCTTTGTGGTTAGGTTTCATTTTATATAAGAAAAATATTGCCACGAATGCACGAATAGGAGGTTGCGGCTTGTATGGCAGATCCACCTATTAATCAATCCTTGTGCTCTTTGCGGTTTTCTTTGTGTTCTTTGTGGTTAGGTATCATTTTATTTAAGAGAATATAAATATTACCACGAATGCACGAATAGGGGGGTACTGTTTGTGGGGATCTAATAAGTGATTCCTTGTGTTCTTTGTGGTTAAAATAATAAATCAATATTTTATAAAAGGATAAAGATTTATCTCAACTTTCAGATAAAAAACAAGAGCCTCACAATTTATTTATCATGTGAGGCTCTTACTTATTTTGTACAATTTTTATTTATTGTCCCTTATTCTGTTCAGGGGCTTTCTCTATCAAATCCATGAACTGATTCAATTTCGGGGTAATGATAATTTCTGTACGCCTGTTTTTAGTTTTACCATCAGGTGTGTCATTGCTTGCTATTGGGTTAAACTCCCCTCGGCCGCCGGCAGTAAGCCTTTTAGGATCTACGCCATAATTATTCTGAAGTGCCTGTACTACTGATGAGGCGCGAAGGCCGCTCAGGTCCCAATTATTGCGTATGTTGGGCTTAGATATAGGTACGTTATCTGTATTACCTTCAATCAATACATCATAATCTTTGTAATCGGTAATGATTTTTGCAATTTTTGATAAGGTAGATCCTGCCGCATCTGAAATTTCATAACTACCAGATTTATATAGCATATTATCTGACAGGGAAATATAAACTACCCCCTTCAATACCTTTACATCTACATCCCTCATTTCTTCTCTGCTAAGTGATCGGGTAAGATTATTGGTAAGAATCATATTCAAAGAATCACTTTTACTCTTGGAAGAAATTAACTCTTGAATGTACTTATTGGAAGAATTAATTTCATCTACAAGTTTGGAAACATTCACATTCCCTTGCCCTGCAGAGGTAAGGCACTTATCTAATGCAGACTGCAATGACTTCACATGCTCCTGTTCTGCCCGGATTCGCTCCTGCAAATTGGACATTTGCACAGTAGCCCTATCGAGGTTACTTTTACACTGCTCCCCCTCTCGTGTGAGCTGACTATTGGTTGCCTGCAAATTATTGTAGCTGGCTTGTAACGAATTAAATTTCTTTGTACTTACACAGCCGGTAGCAAAAAGCATTGAGGCTATGATTGCTACAGAACTAAAGTTGATTTTCACTATCATAGTTTTTAGGTTCAAAAATATGGAAAGATGCTATCAAAATCCTCGCCAATATGATAGTGAAACTTATAATAAAGTGCTATACTTTTAAATTATACCGATTATACATTGATAATAGTCCAATTAATTGACAAAGAATTGATAAACTGTTTTTTTTAAGATCCTTGTTTTACAATAATAATTTCAATCATCAGAGTTTTTATTGTGCCAGCGATATTCTAATCTGCACGCCAGCCCTGGTATCCACAGTAGGAGCCGAGGACGAAATATATGGATTCACTCTTCGTTGTTGAAAATACAATTTTACATTTACTCTATTGCTGATGTAATAATCAATTGTAGGGTTTATACTGATCTCTTTGCTGCCATTGGTAGCAAAGGCACTATTTTGATCAAGGCGGCTATTGCTGGTAACGTTATCGCGCACACTAAAATCTAACTGAAATTTTATCTCATTGTCCAGTTTCTTAGTATCATTTTTAGTAAAGGGCAATTTGAAAGGCAGTTTCAATCCCCGTTTACGAAAACTCCCTCCAAAAGTATATTCTGTAGAGCGCACTTCACTTAGCTGATAATCTATAAGGCTTAGGCTTAGCTGGCGCTGCTTTACATAATCAAACTTTAGGCTTAACTGGTTAGTAAAAGTCATATCAATACCCACAAGAGGGGAAAACTGCTCCTGAATGGTAATATTAGGAACAAGGAAAAATGGGATATAGTTATGCGATACTGTGTCAATAAATGAAGGATAGTTATATCTGGAAATGTCCTGATATAGAAGGGCTGAAGTAAAACTGTTCATACCCAAGCTTGCATTGTATGCGTGGGTGAGGGTAAAATTGGTAAATACAGAACTTAAGGATGGAATTTTACTAAGCCCTGTGTAAGAAATTCGCCAGTTGGGCTTGGGTAAAATACCACTAAATGGATTCGATTTTAAATTACCGTTTTGCTGTTTTATCAAAGATACTTTTGTAGGATCCTGCCCTGTGTATGCAGCTATAAATGCAGGTACCAATACATCAACGGCATAACGGCCGTAGCCTAAGGCATACCCATCTGCACCTACAGGATTTCCTGCTACCTGATTGTATTTATTATTTGACCCCAAGCGTTTTGATAATATTTGCCGGTAGTCCTGAAATTTGAGGAATGTAGCAGAGACACGGTTAGGATCATATTTTTCAAATAAGGTATTTAAAGCAATATAGCTTACACTAAAGCCTCCATTAATATAAGGGCTAAGATGCGCAAAACTGTTACCAAGGCCGGTGGTATCCTTAAAAGTTTCTGAGTAGTTTTTACTAAAAGTTTTCTCCAGATTTATATCTATAGTCAAATCTCTTATGGGCTCTAATTGTGCAGAAGCTGCTATTCGCTGATCGAATGATTGAATAAAGAGATCATTAAAGTTGGAATCTTTAGAGATAAGGCCCCGCGCCGCGGCCTTGTTAAGCCACGTAGTGTCTGGCTGCTTACCCATTATAAAATCAAACCCGGGCGCCATACTTTTAAAATTTTCACCAAGTAATTGTGTACTATCTGTATATCCTGGAAGTCGGGTATGGCTATTTTGAGAAACGGTAGCATTCACCGATTTTATGCTGGTAAGCAACTTGCCAAAAAATCGGGCTGCACCACCTATTTGAGGCAATTCATTGGGGTTTTTAGGTTGTTGAATTCCCGGTCTTTTTGTTTTTTCCAGAGAATCATTTTTGTTGCTTACCCGAGGCTGTGCAGGCTGTTCTAATGCTCTCAACCATTTAGATTTTGAATAGAGCCTAGTAAAGTCCATTTGCAGATTTGCCTCCTCCTGTTGTCCATTTTCTAAAAAGTTACCGAGGTTTACGGCAAGCCTTGATGCCCCAATCCATCTGTAATTGGCAGTATAATTGAGCCTTAGCGTGGTCCAATCGGTTAAGGGGAATTTATTTAATGGAACAGTATAAGACAGATTCACTGTTTGTGTGAATACAGTATTTCTTCCACCGGAGAAGAAATTGTTTCGAACAGTATCACGCTTTGCCTTTGTGTCGAGCCTACCGTATGGCTCATCTATACGAGCATTATTTAAGGCAGAAAAATCAAGATTCAATGATCTGGTAAGATCCCATCTTAGAATATAATTTCTGTCAAAGGTGAAATACTTGTCATACGTTTCCGGTGTCACGTACTTATCGCCTCCAATACTTCTTGGTTTAATTACACCAAACTGCCTGTACACATCAGCCCTAAAAGTAAGTTGCGACGGAATCGGATTGAAATTAATATCCTTAATGAGATCGAACCAATGGGTCTTGCTCTTCTTAAATATTTTTTTGAAAGGCTCAATATATTTAGGTTGTGGCGCAAAATTATATCCTAATCCCCCTCGTTGTTTGGTTACATTGTTGTATTCTATTAATGGATTGTGTGCTTCTGTTTTAGTGTAGGTATAGCTTACATCTATATTCTCTACATCCCATATTTTCGGCTTCTTGTTATTCGTTCGGGTTTTATGCACATTTGTAAAACTGATAGTTTTAATACTTGCAAAATCCACGGCATTTCTTCTGATAGAATCTTTCTCAGCGCTATTGGCGTTTTTCAATTTCTGTTTCAGAGTAATATCCATATCAAATGGATCATATTGGGGCGTGCTGATAGTTTGAGAAATACTTCCATAAAACGGAATAGAAAGTGCTGCACTTCGAGGTAATAATTTACCTAATTCGAGATTAGTGGCCACATCAAACTGTAAAAAATTATCCTTAAACCGGTCGTTTACCCGCTGCTCCAAAGTACCAAAACCATGGCTATGCGTATTAGCTGAAGCAGAAATGGTTCCGAGATCGGCCAATGCTAGATCTACTCTGGCTAGTGATGCCCAACCACCCTTTTCATCTAATGATGAGAGGCGTAGCTCATTGAACCATAGTTCGCCACAAGCGCTGGTAGCATTGGTATTTTCTACGCCCATCAGCATGCCTTTTATTTCGCCCAGATTCGGGTTTCCCATTATCGAGTAGGTCTGACCGTTAGGTTGCAATTGGGAATACACCGAATTGATTGGTGAACTACTTAGATTTCTGGCAGTTTTTATTTGTGTAAGTACGCTCAGGTCTAAGTCGAGGTTATTGCTCTTTATCCATAAGGTATCGTTATAGGCGTCGCTATTGGGGTCCAATCCTGTATTTAATGGGGTAAGTTTTAATGGAATGCGCACTTCGTAATAATTACTTACAAAATCACTACCCATTCTTACTACCGCTGTAAGGCTATTATCCCCAATGGCAGTTTCAATATTTCTTTCAGCATGGATGTACATTTGCAATTTTCTGAATTGCCTCAAATCTTTATTTCCAAATGTCTGAAATACTGCTTTGGCATCTTTCTTGGCAAGCCCACAGAATTGAACTGTTAAGGATTGCTCATTTTGCAAAAGGTTTACCCCATTATTACTCAAAGTCTGCACACGTTCTATTTCACGGGGTGTACGATATGGCAGTGGTGAACGTTTATCATTTTCTTCAATATTCACTGCACCTACATTAAAATCATCTGTATTTTCAGGGGCATAATTTCCTGTAGAATCTAACTTAAACTGGAACTTACGCCAAGTGTTTCTAACCAAAGCCAGTTTGCCAAATCTTACTGTAACGCTATCATCAAAATCTGTAAGGTACATTCTGATAAAACGTATAGATTTAAAATCAGGAATGTTTCCAATTTTTTTATTGTATGAGTCTATTGGTATTCTCAACTGGTACCAAGTTTCATTTCGTGAGGTACCATCTGCCAGCTTTACTCCTACTACTTTTTTATCCACGATGAAATTAGTGCCAATACTCATAGATGGGTCAGTAGGAGGCTTTAAATTTACAGTATATTGAAAATACTCTTCTGTTTCATTGAGCGTATTATCATGGTTTACATCTTCCTGATCGGGATAAAGTGTAGCAGCGCTGGAGTATGGCGAGTTATTGTCTGCTATTGGTGAATTGCCCTGCGGATTATTAAATTTCTTATACCTGGTAAGAATTCCAGCACCTTCTGCATCTAAAGCACTTCCTCTGTAATACTGGTAATTATCTGATGAAGGATCTGCTATAGCATCTTGATAAACCTTAGAAGATGTACCAAAGTTGGCCGCCAATACATTCAAATAATCATTTCTTCTGAAAACTATTTCAGCGCTATCAGTTAGCCCATCAAATCCTACATCCTGATAAGGCCTGTCTCGTGGGTCGTTGCTAAAGGCATTGGTTACCTGCACTGGGTTTCGGGGTACTACGCCCCATATAGAGGTATCTACCTGAGCTGGAAGATTGGGTGTGGGCAGCCCGTTTTCATAAAACCTTCTGGAATCTTTAAGTATGTCCTCAGATATATTTCCCAGATTGATATAAAATTTACCACCAGTACTCGAAGGGTTAGTGATGAAAGGATCCTGAACCCAACATTCTATATATTCAATATTGGCCGTTTCAAAATCTGTTTGATCAATATTTCTCATCAATCCGCCCCATTTACTTTTAGGGTTCAAAAATTTTCCGCCGGCATTTACTTTTGATGGGTCTGCTTCAAAATTATATGGACCCCGATCCTTTGGATAAAAAGATAAATCAAAAGTGATTAGTTGGTTCTGCCCAAAATCGGTGGTACGTTGGGGAAAAATTTCTGATTGGGAAATTGCTCGTACACGTGGGTCAGAGAGGGCTACCTTATTTCCTCTTAAAGGATTATTAATATTTTTAGGATCCTGTAATGTAGGCTCTATCTGGTACCAGGCAAGGCTTGCCCTGTTTTTGCCATAATCCAACGAATTACTTAGTGCTGCCTCCGGGAAAAGAATATTTCCGTTTTGATCTGTAGCGCCCAAAGGTGTAGAAGCCAGCACCCAGCTTATTGGTGGAAAACGCAAATCTATATCGCTTTTACTTCCTTCAAAATTATCAATGTAAATGACACCGTTGCTACCTCTGCCTATTTGCGGCGCATGGCCCGGTTTCAAATAAGCAGCTTCAGCATAGGCATTGAGGGTAGATGGGGCTACACTATTAAAGAAAGGAAGTTTATTGAGCAATTTAGTCAATCGGGGTACATTCCTTTTGTAGCTGATATCTGCCCCATACATGCTGTTTCTTATTGGGTCTTCGCCATAATCTACTTTTGTAAAGAATGGCCTTTCACTCAGTCTTACATAAGTAGCACCGATAGACATCTGCTCTTTGGCAGTATTTTTTGCCATGTAATCGAGGCGCAGCCCCATGTAGCTTTTCTGCTGCATTCCATAGGAAGCATTATTTTCAAAATTTACCTGCACCGGCAATCCGGCATTTATGATAGCCTGATTAATTATTTTTATAGTTCCTAAATCATAATTGATTGTATAATCAATATTTTCGCTCAACTGCTGACCGCCAGCAGTAACTGTAACTGATCCGGGAGGAATGTTGTATCCAATACTAATATCTGAGGTGGAAGAAGTTTTAGCCGAGCCTTTCAGAACAAATCTATCCAGATTAGGAAATTGTTGTTGAGCTGTTGTTTTTATGGAATCATACAATGGATAATAAAGGCTGTCTGCCCCCTGCGCTGGAATGCTGAAAACTTTGGGCGAAAGGTCGCGGCCAAATGGCTGTAATAGGGGAAAGATAACCCTGCTGTAAGGTGAGAGCACGGTATAACCTTCTACAAAATCAAAAATACCATCTGGCTGAGGATCATTTTGATTATTCAATCTATCCAGATTTACCAGGCTCAATATGGGTGTACCTTGATTAAGGTCGCCGAAAGGCAAATACCGTTTGGCGCCAAGGCCTGGTTGCTCATACAATACATTCAGATTAAAATCCTGCCTATCAAGTGCACCGAAACCTACGCTGTACACATTCTTCATCATCAGGTTCCATATCGGAAGCCCTGGGCGCTGGGATGTTGCTTTAAGTAACTTTAAAAAAAGTATCTTTTGATTGCTGGTTGTTGAATCCGGTGGAACATCCTGAGAAAATTCCCCTACCTGATAGATTTTGCCATTATAAGAATATTGATAGGCCACACCCAATACCTCATCGGGCTGAAGCGGTTGACTCAATGAAAGAAACCCCACCTTAGGATTATAGATATACTGTGTAGAATCAAGTTTACGTGCAAAGGTTTTTTCAAAATCTTGTACAGGGCTTAGGCCTAAAGCTGTTAATTGGCTCGTTATCAGTGAGCCATCACGGCTATTAGGGTTTCCGGTGATCAGTGAATATTCATTATTGGTATTATTTTCCGGAAGAGAGCCAGTAGCTATAAATGGATGAAAGGGATTGCTTTCGCCCAAATCCATCAATCCTACAATTTCACGAGCATCGCGGGTTACACCGTTTTTATTGGTCACCCACACTTCCATTCTGAGAATATTAACTGGAGTAATTACTGCCGGCAAGTTACTCATCACTTTATTGTAATTATTTTTAAAATATTGTGCCAGCAGAAAATGGCGGTTTTCTTCATAATCATCTGCCTTAAATTCAAATTGCTGAGCTGCTGCACCACCCTGTAAATTTACCGATTGGCGTTGTGATTTTTGATTGGCCAATATTCCGGTAATAAATAATTTACCAAATTGCAATTGAGTTTTAATACCAAATAATGACTGAGCCCCCGGAATAAGGGTACTACGTGAAGGAAAAGATACATTGCCGGCCTCAAAACGTTTTAATATTTCATCATCTGTGCCGGTATAATCAAGTTTGAGCTGGTTGGAAAAATCAAAATTAGCAAGTGTATTGTAGCTGATAGGAAATTTTAATTTATTCCCAATATTGGCATTCACATTTAGCTGAGCGGCCATATCAAAATCAAATCCACCATTCTTTCGCGCCCTTTCCGGAAGAGTGGGATTTTTAATGTTTTGCCCCTGATATCCTGCCGTAATATCTACATTTCCCTGAGGCTGAATATCTATTTTCCCGTTGCCAAAAAGGCGGTTAAAGAGATTGTCGTACACGCTTAATTTGGGCTTTACTCTACCGCGATTTAATATATTAAGTGTGTTGGCTCGTTTTTTAAAATAATCATTTTCTGCACGCCTTGCTTCTATGGCTCGAAACTCCTCAGCAGTATAGTAGGTAGGTGTACGATAATATTTATCCCCTATTTTTTCATAAACAATATAATATTGAGTGGCCGGATCATAGGCAATAGAGTCTGTAATATTGGGAGGCAGTTTAAAATCGAAGGTGCTTTTCTTTTGATTGAGAAAATCGCCACGCCGGTCTTGGATAGGAAAATGTAGCGAATCGTCCTTAGCAACCTGTGCAATTACGGATATCTGGCACGCAAAAAGCAATACCGTTGAAAGAACACAAATCCTTATCAACCAAATAAAATCAGGAGCAAATCTTCTCTTTAGGGACATCCAGCAAATTTGTAGGTAGAATTATCTCAAATAGCTTTCAGGGCTTTTTTAATTATAGTTTCCAGGTTATTTTGTATAGTTGGTTCGGCTTGTATAGCTTTTTTTATTGATTGTTCAGCCACAGGCCTGGCAATTCCAAGTGCTACTAAAGCATTTAACGCATCCATCTCTAAAGTATTGCCAACAGATTGAATGCCCGGAACAGAATTTGATAATTTGGACACCTTATCTTTTAATTCAAGCACCAGTCTTTCCGCTGTCTTTTTACCAATTCCCTTTACACTTTCCAACTGCCTTGCATTGTTCATTACTATAGCATTCGTAATTTCTGAAGGTTTCATACCACTAAGCATCATTCGTGCTGTAGATGCGCCTACCCCCGATACACTGATGAGCAATATAAACATTTCCTTTTCAACGGCATCAAAAAAACCATATAAAGTATGAGCATCTTCCTTAATATGCAGGTGGGTAAATAATTTCCCTTCTTCCAGATTTTGAATAGCTGTATAGGTACTTAACGAAATATTTACTTCATACCCTACACCATTTACATCTACATAAATTAAGGCGGGCGTTTTATAAACAAATTTTCCTGACAGGTATGCAATCATAGCTATAAAAAAAGGTCGCCAAAAGTAAGTAATTCAATTCAATGAACATTATATTACGATAATATTAATATATGCACTCATTGATTTATCAGGATGTTGTAAATTTGATTCCTTAACCAAAAATATTTTAACCCTGATGACACATAAAATTTCTGCCGCTATTACGGGAGTAGGAGCATTTGTTCCGGAATACAGATTGACAAATGCCATATTAGAAACAATGGTAGATACAAATGACGAGTGGATCAAAACACGAACAGGTGTAGAGGAAAGGCGGATATTGAAGGGTGAAAACAAAGGTGTATCCGAAATGGGAGCTCCGGCAGTGCTGGAACTTTGCAAAAAAAGAGGAATAGACCCTATTGAGATTGATTGCATTATTTGCTGTACAGTTACACCCGACATGACTTTTCCTGCAACTGCCAATATAATTGCTTACAAAATAGGTGCTTCCAATTGCTTTGGTTTTGATTTATCGGCTGCTTGTAGTGGCTTTCTTTTTGGTGTAACTACGGGCGCTGCCCTAATAGAAAGTGGCCGATATAAGAAAGTAGTAGTAGTAGGCACCGATAAAATGAGTGGCATAGTGGATTACAGCGACCGTAAAACTTGTGTACTATTTGGGGATGCTGCCGGAGCTATCCTTCTGGAACCTAATGAGGAGGGTTATGGAATACAGGATAGCCTGCTGAAAACAGATGGTGTAGGAAAAGAATATCTTAAAATGGTAGCGGGTGGCTCTGCAAAACCTGCTTCAATAGAAACCGTAATGGCCAAAGAGCATTTCATATTTCAGGAAGGCCCTGCTGTATTTAAATTTGCTGTAAAAGGTATGGCTGATGTGTCTTATGAATTGCTTCAAAGAAACCACCTGACAGGCGACGATATCGCATGGCTGGTACCTCATCAGGCCAATAAAAGAATTATTGATGCTACAGCCAATAGAATGGGATTGAGTATGGATAAAGTAATGATCAATATTCAACGCTACGGGAATACTACCTCTGCTACCATTCCGCTGTGCCTTTGGGAATGGGAAAAGCAATTAAAGAAAGATGACCTGATTGTATTAGCTGCTTTTGGCGGCGGCTTTACCTGGGGCGCCACCCTGATAAAATGGGCCTATAATACTAAATAAATTCATCAACTTTACCCCGCTCAAGTCAAGTTTGTTTGAATCGGATGGTTAGGGATTAGCGTGGTATTCGGTTAGGGTTAATGAACTTTAAAAATCAATAGCTCAGGAATTTTGCAATTCCCCATTTTATTAAAAAATAATATTTCCTTCTTGTTGTAAATTGAAATGCATTTTTTCTATTCTAAGTTTTAAGTTGGGTAAAGATTGGGTATAATCTTTGATGAACCCAGTATAGATAAATCAAGATAAAATGGACAAGATAGAAAAGTTGCACGCAATGGAAAAGATGGCGAGAGAACTGAATGATTTTGTAAATAGCCAAACTTCCATCTTGAAAAAAGTTGCACAAATGGAAGCAGACAACATTAACCTTGGAAATAATTTATTAGAAAAAAAATTACCTGAGGTTTATGCAACTGTGGAAGAAACACTTCATGTAGCTACCTCTTTACAGGAAGATTTTAATACTGCTAAAAATAAATTTATTAAAGACAACCAACTTGACGAAGTATTGCCACAACCTAAATAAGGTTACTAACAATCACTATAAATGAAAATAATCTATCTAATTTTTTGGTCTGTACTTACATTTAATCTGGCAGCATGTGCACAAAAGAAAAATGACCCCGCTAAAATAAAAAAGAACAATATGGAATGGAAGCAACTAACGCCCGAAGAAGAAAGAGTAATAGTAAATAAGGGAACTGAATATCCCGGTACAGGAAAATATCTGAACAACCATGAAAAAGGGATTTATGTATGTAAAAGATGCCGATCGCCTCTCTATACATCTGATGATAAATTTGATTCTCAATGTGGATGGCCAAGCTTTGATGATGAAATATCTGGTGCAGTAAAAAGAGTGCCTGATGCAGACGGTATGCGTACTGAAATAATATGTGCCAATTGTGGGGCACACCTCGGCCATGTATTTACTGGCGAGCATGAGACGGCCAAAAATGTAAGGCATTGTGTAAATTCTATCAGTCTTGAATTTATACCTGCTGCTAAATAATACGGGCAACTATCCTCATCTGATTTTGTTTGGCGGGTACAATAAAATATAGCTAATTTTAAGTTTAATAGGTTGTATATTTTTATTTCATAAAATATTTTCAAGCACTAAACATCAAAAAGAATTGACATGACCATTGAACAATGGAAAGGCATTTTCCCTGCACTGCTTACGCCCTTCACTTCAGAAGATAAAATTGATTATTCCATGTTTGAAAAAAGCCTGGAATCACAGATAGATGCCGGTATAGATGGCATAGTATTAGGTGGATCATTGGGTGAAGCAAGCACACTTACTTCCCAAGAAAAAAGAGACCTGCTGACGGAAGCCGTGAAGATGGTCAACCATAGAATTCCGGTAATAACTAATATAGCTGAAAAGTGTACCTCTGCTGCAATTGAGTGTGCCATCAATGCAGAAACTGATGGAGCTGATGGCCTAATGCTGCTACCGCCGCTACAATATAGGGCTGATGAGAAAGAAACGCTGGCTTACTTTAAGGCCGTAGCCTCCAGCACTTCGCTGCCAATCATGATTTACAACAATCCTGTGGATTACAAAATAGAAGTAACAAGCGATATGTTTGAAGAGCTATCCTCACTAAGCAATATACAAGCGGTAAAAGAATCTACCAGAGATGTAACAAATGTAACCAGAATGAAAAACAGGTTTGGACACAGGTTCAAGATTTTGTGTGGGGTAGATACACTCGCATTGGAGGAAATATTATTAGGCGCAGATGGATGGGTAGGAGGATTGGTGGATGCCTTCCCAACCGAAACGGTCGCTATTTATCATTTAGCAAAGGCTGGACGAGTTGAAGAAGCTACAAAAATTTATCGCTGGTTTATGCCTTTACTTGAGTTAGATATTCACCCTAAACTGGTACAATACATAAAATTAGCTGCTACAAAAACTGGCCTGAGCAATGAAACCGTAAGGCCACCCCGGCTACCTATAGAGGGCGAGGAGAAAAAAAAGATTTTGAAAATAATTGACACGGGCTTGCAAAACAGGCCGCAGATTCCTGACTATAGTCGTCCAAAATAAATCAACCACCTTCAAGATTAAAAATGCCATCACAAAATTTCATCTGCATAGATGCACACACCTGCGGCAATCCGGTGCGGGTGATAGCTAAAGGCGGCCCCATACTTAATGGTGCCACCATGAGCGAGAAGCGGCAACATTTTCTAAGAGAATATGATTGGATCAGAAAGGCACTCATGTTTGAACCGCGTGGCCACGATATGATGAGTGGCAGCATTTTATATGCCCCACACAATATTGAAAATGATGTGGCAGTACTTTTTATTGAAACAAGTGGGTGCCTGCCTATGTGTGGCCATGGCACCATAGGTATGATTACCATTGCGATTGAAGAAGGCCTGATAAAACCTAAAAAACCTGGGGTAGTTCGTTTAGAAACTCCGGCAGGGCTGGTAATATGCTCATATAAAGAAGAGTATCAAAAGGTAAAAAGCGTTAAACTGATAAATGTACCATCTTATTTGGCAGCTACGGGCTTAAAAGTAAACTGCCCTGAATTAGGCGAACTAATGATTGATGTTTCTTATGGAGGAAATTTTTATGCCATTGTGGACATTCAGGAAAATTTTAAAGGAATAGAACATTACCCATCTGAAAAATTAATAAGCTGGGCCAGACAATTAAGAAGTAACATTAATCTTCATCATTCTTTTGTACACGTTCAGGATCCGACGATTACAGGGTGCTCACATATTTTATGGACAGGGAAGGTACTGGATCCTGCCTCCACCGCACGAAATGCTGTTTTTTACGGCGACAAGGCGATAGACCGCAGCCCTTGCGGCACAGGCACTTCAGCAAGAATGGCACAATGGTATGCAAAAAGGAAGCTCAAAAGAGGCGACCATTTTATCCATGAAAGCATCATAGGCTCCAAATTTATTGGCACTATAGAAGAAGAATTATTCTTAGGTGGAATACCGGCGATAAGACCAGGCATAGAAGGCTGGGCAAGAATTTATGGCCACAATACTATTAACGTAGATACCGATGATGACCCATTTGCTTTGGGATTTCAGGTATTGTAACACGCAATTTAAAATCGCCTCACATAGGCACCCACAATGATTGGGCACCTTTTACTTCGACTTAGCCGATTCCTTAAATTTTGATTGTATTATCCTTTGCACGGGAACACCTTCAATCTTGCTATCCAGCCAACTCACAATATCAAGGTATTGATAAGAGCGTCGGTTGTATTTGTTAGTCGAAATTTTTTCTAATGTATCGCGCAGTTGAATAAAGGATTTTTTTTCATCTCTTGGTTTGGAGGAAAGGGACCGGCGCAGAAAAGAAAAAATTTCTACCAATATTGCATCCATATTTTCCATTTTTGATAAATAACGATAGACAGATTTTATCAGATATTCTACCAGCACCATATTGCCCAGTTCATAATGTGCTATTAGGTGCAGCAACCTGGCAAAACATTGAATATCGGTACGCAATTGCCCCACTTTCAAATTAATAATCTTGCTTAAATATACTATAGCCTTTTCGCTATCGCCTGCGCCAAAATAAAGGCTGGCAATTTTATAATAAAAAACCAGAATTCTGTGGGTATCTATATACAGTTGATATTGCTTTAATTTTTCTTCGATGGGCTTCACAAGGTTCAGGCCTTCTGTAAATGTTCCTTCTAAAAAATGAAGATTGATTTTGGAAGTAAACAGGTAAACAAAAACCTGAATTTCCAGATTTTCATTATACGAACCTGCTATTTCATAAAATTTTTCAAACTTATGCAGCTCTTCTACCATCTTCTGATGTCGCCCTATAATAAATAGTGCATTCAGAAGATTGTGCATTGCTTTTACATATAGGATCGGATCTTCTCTTTTAGCTTCTGCATGCTTTTCAAAAAGATGAACCCACTTTTCTGCATGACGGTAATATTTTGTAAAATCAAGCTGTATGATATAATACCAACAATAACTTTGATGCAGGTAAGCCTTTCCAAAAAAACTCACCTGTGCCTCATTAATACCTGCAATATTATCTCTGAAAATCTTTTCAATTCTGATGCTATTCTGCTTATCGGTTACATGCCCATTTTCCAGATACAATTCGTACATACGCAACGCCACATTCGAAAGGTGGGTTACTTCATTTATCTGCCTGATTACAAAATTTGTTTCTTCAATAAGATCGCCAGCCCTACCTTTCAGGCTGCGGGTAATATGGCGGCCTTCAATATCCTTTTCAAATTGCAAAATCTCCAATGTCAAGATAAAATGGCTGTTCAACTTGGCTTGGTTTTTCGCTTTATCAAGAATTTTTAAAGCCTGAAATATCAATCCTCTGTTATAAAGAATTCTTGCAAAATCAATCTGCTCCCTTATCTGTATTTCCATATTTTTAACACTATGGAGTAATCGAAGAGAAGTAAGCAACTCACCATACAAATGAGCTTTTAAATTAGGCAATTGCCGGCGATCAATTGTCGGGCATTTCTTTAATATCTGGCCTTCCTTATACTCTCTGCTGCTTTCTAAAGCTGCAAATAATTTCACAAACTTTGCTTCTTCATTTGCCTGATTTCGGGAAATATATAATTTAAAATGCCTCTTTTCGGCTCCGGAGAGCGATTTTATCAATAAAAAAAGAGGATCATTTACAGTGTTGGGCATCGTAAATATTTTTTTTATAATGCAGTACCACAAGCCATTTCAGCCATTCTACCCTCGTTTTCAGCAGCGTAATCCACATTTATTTAGATTTTATTATGGGTAACAACAAAGATAGTTTACATACAATTCAATTACTGTGGCAATACCATTGCCCGCTATTTTTAAATATTTCACCAATGGCAAAAGATAAAATTTTCATTTTTGATACCACTTTACGAGATGGCGAGCAAGTACCCGGCTGCAAACTCAATACAATTGAAAAAATTGAACTTGCACTTCAACTGGAGGAATTAGGGGTTGATATCATAGAAGCAGGATTTCCCGTTTCTTCACCAGGCGATTTCACCTCGGTAAATGAAATATCAAAAGTTATCAAAAATGCAACAGTATGCGGCCTTACAAGAGCTGTACAAAACGATATAGAAGTGGCTGCTGAGGCCTTAAAATATGCCAGAAAACCTCGCATACATACAGGCATTGGTACATCTGACCTACATATAAAAGCAAAGTTCAATGCTACCCGGGATGAAATTTTGCAGAGAGCCATACAAGCTGTAAAATGGGCTAAAAATTTGGTGGATGATGTAGAATTTTATGCTGAAGATGCCGGCCGTACTGATAATGAATACTTGGCTCGTGTGATAGAAGCTGTCATCAAAGCCGGAGCCACTACAGTAAATATACCCGACACTACCGGCTATTGTTTACCACATCAATATGGCCAAAAGATTGCCTATCTCGTTAACCATGTTCCTAATATTGATAAAGCAATTATCTCTTGCCATTGCCATAATGATTTAGGGCTGGCAACAGCCAATTCAATATCTGGTATCATCAATGGTGCAAGGCAAATAGAATGCACCATCAATGGCCTGGGCGAAAGAGCCGGTAATACTTCGCTGGAAGAGGTAGCCATGATTATAAAACAGCATAAAGACCTTGGTTTTTATACCAACATAGAAAGCCAAATGCTGAACCCTCTAAGCCGTACTGTATCTGATGTGATGCGTATGCCTGTACAACCCAACAAAGCTATTGTAGGCAGCAACGCTTTCTCTCATTCATCTGGTATTCATCAGGATGGGTTTCTAAAAGATGCATTGACTTATGAAATTATAAACCCAGAAGAAGTAGGCGCTGATAGTTCAAGAATTGTACTAACAGCAAGGAGTGGGCGAAGTGCACTGGCTTTCAGGTTTCAAAAATTAGGATTTCAGTTTGACCGCAACGATGTAGATACTTTGTACAATGAATTTTTAAAAGTGGCAGATAGTAAAAAAGAAGTGAACGATGAAGATTTGCAGCAAATTGGCAAATCACATTTAGCGCAAACAGTCTGACAATTTTATAAAACTGGCATTGACAAGGCTTTGGGCATTTGTAGAGGCTGTAACCGGTAATAAAAAATATTGTAAACTCATATAGGTGCAAATACCAATTAAAGCTTACAATACAATTTTTTTAATTTAAAATCTGAGTTCCATAGTAGGGAGCACAAAGACTTATGGCTAAAACATTATTTGAAAAAATCTGGGACAAGCACATTGTAAAAAAAATTGAGGGGGGCCCCTCTGTATTATATATTGATAAACATTTAATACATGAGGTAACAAGCCCTCAAGCATTTGCCGGAATCGAAAAAAGAGGGTTACAGATATTTCGCCCCAAACAAATAGTTGCTACTGCAGATCATAATGTGCCAACTCTTAATCAACATTTACCCATCAAAGAAAAATTGAGCCGCCAGCAGGTAGATACATTGATCAAAAATTGCACAAATCACCATATAGAATTATTTGGGCTTGGCCATCCATACCAAGGAATTGTACATGTAATAGGCCCCGAGTTGGGCATTACCCAGCCCGGTATGACGATTGTGTGTGGTGATAGCCATACCAGTACTCATGGTGCTTTTGGCGCCATTGCATTTGGCATCGGCACCAGCGAAGTAGAGATGGTTTTTGCTACCCAGTGTTTGCTACAAAGCAAACCAAAACAAATGCGCATAAACATAAACGGCAGTTTAAAAAAAGGAGTATTGGCAAAGGATATTGTACTCTATATTCTTTCTAAAATTTCTGCAAGTGGCGCTACTGGCTATGCTGTTGAATATGCCGGTGACACCATCCGCAATCTATCAATGGAGGGAAGAATGACCGTGTGTAATATGAGTATAGAAATGGGCGCAAGATGTGGATTGATAGCGCCAGACGAAACAACTTTTAAATACATACATGGCAGAGCCTTTGCGCCAAATGGTGAGGGGTGGATAAAAGCTTTGCAATATTGGAAAACATTGTATAGCGATGACAACGTTGTATTTGACAAAGAAATAAATATAGATGCAGCCGACATTTCGCCAATGATTACCTATGGCACCAATCCCGGCATGGGTATAGGTGTAAATGAAAACGTACCAACTGCCAATGCAATGGCAGAAAGCGACCGTGCCTCATTCGTGAAGGCAATGGATTACATGGGAATCGCACCGGGTGCCGCCATAAAAGGACAAAAAGTTGATTATGTTTTTATAGGAAGCTGTACCAATAGCCGCATTGAAGATCTAAGGCTAGTATCAGATTTTGTAAAAGGAAAACATAAAGCACCACAAGTAGAGGTATGGATAGTGCCCGGTAGCAAGCAGGTAGAACAACAGGCGATTGAAGAAGGAATTGATAAAATATTTGAAGAAGCGGGATTTCAATTGCGCCAACCAGGGTGCAGCGCCTGCCTGGGGATGAATGAAGATAAAATTCCGGCAGGTAAATATTGCATTAGTACCAGCAACAGAAATTTTGAAGGAAGGCAAGGTGCTGGCGCTAGAACTTTATTGGCAAGCCCTCTTAGTGCAGCAGCGGCCGCTATTACAGGCTATGTAACAGATGTAAGTAAAATGCTTCAGTAATTATATCAACAGTATAAAAAAATAGCAGATGAGTAAAAACAAAATAAATATTATCCATTCCACTTTTGTTCCGCTGAACATAGAAAATGTGGATACAGACCAGATCATTCCAGCTCGCTTTTTAAAGGGAACCACTAGAGATGGCTTTGGCAAAAACCTCTTTAGAGATTGGCGTTATGAAAATGATGATGACTCTAAACCAAAAAAAGATTTTGTATTAAATCAATCAGAATATAAAGGACAGATACTGGTAGCCGGAAAAAATTTTGGCTGCGGTTCATCAAGAGAACATGCAGCATGGGCTATTCACGATGCCGGGTTTACAGCAGTTGTAAGCAGCTTTTTTGCTGATATTTTTAAAAATAATGCTTTAAACAATGGTGTATTGCCCGTTACTGTTAGCGAAGCGTTTTTAAAGCAGATATTTGAACAGGCAAATAATGCAATACTAACCATCAACCTACCAGATCAAACTATTACCATTGATGCGACAGGGGAAAAAGAAAGTTTTGAAATAAACAATTACAAAAAAGAATGTCTGCTAAATGGTTATGATGATATTGATTATTTATTAAGTATTATGAATGATATTGAAATATTTGAATCAGCATGAAAAGCGGAAAGATTTTCTAATTAAATGAAACAACAACCAATTTTAGAGGTAAAAAATCTTACGGTACGGTTTTCCGGAAAAGCTGTACTGGACAATATTTCCTTTACGATTGAAAAAGGTGAAACTCTTGCAATAATCGGTGCTTCAGGAAGCGGAAAAACAACACTTATAGAATCGCTGGCTTCCGATTTTTCCTCTGGCAGTATCTCATTTTTCAACAGGCCATCAATAGCTGTTATTTCACAACAGCACTCTTTTAAAAATTTATCTAATACTTCGTCTTTCTATTATCAACAGCGTTTTAACTCATGCGACGCTGAAGATGCAATGATGATAAATGATGTGCTGATAGAATCAGGATATGAAGAAAATGAAATTACGCGTACGCTTAATTTATTAGGGATAAACTCTATCAGATTTACGAGGCTTATACAATTGTCCAATGGCGAACATAAACGATTTCAAATTGCAATAGCCATTTTACAAAATGCCCATTGGATATTATTAGACAACCCCTATGTAGGCCTGGATGCTGCAGCTAGAAAATTATTAAATAATGTTCTAAACAAACTTATTAGCCAAGACGTTAATATTATTTTAGTGACATCATTTGCCGATATACCTTCGGGGATAACGCATATTGCCTTACTAGAAAAAGGTAACTTAAGGGAAAAGACAATAGCCACAGCTTTCCTAAAAAATATAGATACTTCTTTAAAAAAGAAAAAATTACCTGCATTTGATTTTACATCTATGAAGGCGCTCAATAACCTGCAAAAGCATGATGATAGCTCGGTAGTAGTAAAAATGGTAAACACAAATGTTTGTTATGACGACAGAAAAATTCTGGACAATATAAACTGGAAAGTGAACAAAGGTGAATGCTGGAGCATTTATGGCCATAATGGTTCAGGCAAATCAACATTATTAAGTCTTATTGCCGGCGATAATCCACAGGCCTTTGCCAATGAAATATATTTATTCGGCAAGAAGAAGGGCAGTGGGGAATCAATCTGGGATATAAAGAAAAAAATAGGATATGTATCTCCTGAATTACATCACTACTTTGGTTCAGGATGTTCCGGCTTTGAGGTGGTTGCATCGGGCTTGTTTGATACAATAGGGCTTTTCAGAATATTAAGTGAAGAGCATAAAGAAATTGTGAATAAATGGATGGGAATATTTCACATAAGTGATTTTGCAAAAAGGCCATTCAGACAATTATCTGGTGGTGAGCAAAGGCTAGTACTACTCGCAAGAGCATTGGTAAAAAATCCTCCTCTATTGATATTAGATGAACCTTGCCAGGGATTGGATAGCGAAGTTACAGAATGGTTTATAGCCTTGATTAGCGACCTCTGTATTCATCTACAAAAAACGCTAATCTACGTTACACATTATGAAAGTGAAATTCCTGAATGTGTAACACGTACTTTAAAACTAAATCAGGGAAAAATAGCAGTATAAAAAGTAAAATTAAAATGATAAAAAAAATCGCAGTATTAAAAGGAGATGGCATAGGCCCGGAAGTAACCGAGCAATCTGTAAAAATTTTAAAAGCCATTGCAGAACAATTCAACCACCAGTTTTTCTTTACCAATGCATTGATTGGTGCAGATGCTATAGATAAAACAGGGAGTCCTTTACCATCCGACACAATAGATATTTGCCTCGACAGCGATGCTATATTATTTGGCGCTATCGGGCATCCAAAGTATGACAATGATCCTTCTGCCAAAGTAAGGCCAGAACAAGGTTTGCTGGGATTAAGAAAAGCACTTCAGTTGTATGCAAATATTCGCCCGATAACCACCTACCCCGCCCTCAATTTTCTTTCGCCACTTAAGAGCAAAAATATTGAGCATGTAGATTTTGTTATTTTCAGAGAACTGACAGGAGGTATTTATTTTGGCAAGAAAGAACTAAGTGAAGATGGGCAGATTGCTTCTGACGATTGCTTATATACAAAATCCGAAATAGAGAGAGTAGCTCATCCTGCTTTTAAAGCAGCACAGCAAAGAAGAAAAAAATTAACACTGGTAGATAAAGCAAATGTGTTGGAGACTTCCAGATTGTGGCGAAAAGTGGTACAGGAAATTTCCACCCAATATAAGGATGTAACTGTGGATTATTTGTTTGTGGACAATGCAGCTATGCAGATCATACTTAACCCAAAACAATTTGATGTAATCCTTACCGAAAACATGTTTGGCGATATCATCAGCGATGAAGCCAGTGTGATTAGCGGTTCGCTGGGATTGCTTCCTTCAGCATCAGTAGGTACCAGTACCGCATTATTTGAGCCAATTCATGGATCATACCCACAGGCTGCCGGAAAAGATATTGCCAACCCTTTGGGCTCTATTTTATCAGCGGCCATGCTGCTTGACCATTTAGAATTAAAAGAAGAGGCGGCACTTGTAAGGGCAGCTGTTACCTGGACTATAAATAACAAATTTGTTACGAAAGACATAAACCCCATTAACTTTTATTTTACCTCCACCGTTGGAGAATTGGTGATTGATTTTATTAAAACAAATTTTGAGGATAAAATAAACATTGAAAATATTGAGTTGAGAAAATCAACAATTATTTAAAAGAAAATAAGAAAATGATTCCCTGATATTTTTAATCACACTAAGTAATTCTTACATGACAGACACAAAAGGTTTATATAGGCCCGAATTTGAACACGACGCATGTGGAATTGGTTTTGTTGCAAATGTACGCGGCGCTAAATCGCACCAGCATATTGCAGATGCGCTTACTGTTCTAGAAAATATGGAGCACCGTGGTGCATGTGGCTGCGAAAATAACACAGGAGATGGGGCCGGCATTTTAATTCAAATGCCCCATGAATTTTTCTTCGACGAATGCCTGAAACTGGGCGTTCATTTACCATCATTTGGCAGGTATGGTGTAGGTGTTATTTTCTTTCCTAAAGAAATAAAACTAAGAGAAGAATGCCGCGACATCTTCAACCGTGCTGCAGAAAAATTGGGTTTGCAAATATTGGCCTACCGTAGAGTACCCGTAAATACCAATGATATAGGCGACTCGGCCCTAAGTGCAGAACCTAATATGGAACACGTTTTCATAGCCTCGCCCGACTACATTAATGATCCTGAAGCATTTGAAAGAAAATTATTCATACTTCGAAATTATGCTACGCATACCATCAATAACACCATAAAAAAAGATACAATAGGGTTTTATCTGGCTTCTCTTTCTTATAAAACGGTAGTGTACAAAGGGCAACTAACAAGTACACAGGTACGAAATTATTTTCCTGACCTGAGTGATAAGCGAGTAGTAAGTGCTTTTGGACTAGTGCACTCCCGATTTGCCACTAACACTTTCCCATCTTGGAAATTGGCACAGCCATTCCGGTTTATTGCACATAATGGCGAAATAAATACTTTACAGGGAAATGTAAACTGGCTCAAGACCGGACAGCATGCTTTTACCTCACCCTATTTTACCAAAGAAGAAATGGATATGCTTGTGCCGATCATTACAGATGGCCAATCAGATTCTGCCTGCCTGGACAATGTAATAGAACTGCTGACGCTATGTGGCAGAAGCCTTCCACATGTATTAATGATGCTGATACCTGAAGCATGGGATGGCAATGAGCAGATGGATCCGGTAAAAAAGGCATTCTATGAATTTCATGCCTCAATGCTGGAACCTTGGGATGGACCAGCATCTATATCCTTTACAGATGGTAAAATCATAGGTGCTACGCTCGATAGAAATGGCCTTCGGCCATCACGCTATTGCATCACCCACGATGATCGGGTAATCATGGCCTCAGAAGCCGGTGTGCTTCCTATAGCGCCTGAGCTTATAAAAGAGAATGGAAGATTGCAGCCAGGCAAAATGTTTGTGGTAGATATGGATCAGGGCCGCATTATAAGTGATGATGAAGTAAAACAAACTATCTGTTCTCAAAAACCGTATGCAGATTGGTTGAATCAATATAAAATACGGTTAGAAGATCTTGCTGAACCGCGGGTAACCTTTACTCATCTCTCTGATGATTCAATTTTAAAATATCAAAAAGTTTTTGGTTACAGCAGAGAAGATATTGAATCTATCATCAAGCCAATGGCACTCAATGCAAAAGAACCACTGGGCTCTATGGGCAACGATACACCACTTGCAATCCTGAGCGAACAACCGCAACACCTGAGTTCTTATTTCAAACAACTTTTTGCACAAGTAACCAATCCGCCAATTGACCCTATTAGGGAAAAAATGGTGATGAGCCTTTCAATCTTCGTAGGAAATATTGGCAATCTTTTGGATGAATCTCCGCTGCATTGCCATAACGTAGCATTAAAACACCCCATACTCAGCAATACTCAATTAGAAAAAATAAGAAGTATAGACACCGGTATTTTTCAGGCAAAAACTTTGCAGACTTATTTTCGTGCAGATGGAAAAAATGGCTCAATGCAACGGGGACTTGAAAGGCTTTGCCGCTATGCAGAAGATGCTGTAAATGATGGCTATCAGGTACTCGTACTTACAGACAGGGCCGTTGATAGTGATCATGCCTCTATCCCTACACTGCTGGCTACTGCTGCTGTTCATCATCACTTAATACGCAAAGGGATGCGTGGGCAAGTAGGAATAATAGTAGAAGCTGGAGATGTATGGGAAGTGCATCACTTTGCCTGCCTGCTTGCCTTTGGTGCCACAGCCGTTAATCCCTATTTGGCATTGTCCACCATACGCAGCCTGAAATATAATGGCACATTCAAAACTGAATATTCTGCATACGAGCTAAGAAAAAATTATATAAAAGCCGTTGGTGATGGATTACTGAAAGTATTTTCAAAAATGGGTATTTCTACCTTGCAATCCTATCAGGGCGCACAAATTTTAGAAATATTGGGATTGAACCAAGAGGTAGTTGATAAATATTTTACAGGCGCTACATCAAGGATAGAAGGAATTGGTTTAGATGAAATTGCAAGAGAGGCCTTAGCAAAACACGCCATTGCTTTCAGTAAAAAAACCATTCCTGTAGATAGATTGCCAGCAGGTGGCTTATATCAATGGAAACGCAAAGGAGAATTTCACCTTTTCAATCCGCAGACAATACATCTGCTGCAACATGCCACCAGAACCGACGACTACCAATTATTTAAAAAATATTCAAAACTTGTAAATGATCAATCAGAAAAAGCTGCAACCTTACGAAGTTTATTCGATTTTAAAAAGAACCAGCCTTCCATTTCAATTGATGAAGTAGAACCTGCAGAAAATATCTACAAACGTTTTGCTACGGGTGCTATGTCTTTTGGTTCCATATCTTGGGAAGCCCATACTACACTCGCTATTGCCATGAATCGCCTTGGCGGCAAGAGCAATACAGGAGAAGGTGGCGAGGACGAAAGCCGCTATAACCGATTACCTAACGGCGATAGTATGCGCAGCGCTATAAAGCAGGTAGCAAGTGCACGTTTTGGTGTAAATAGTTTGTACTTATCTGAGGCAGATGAAATACAAATAAAAATGGCACAAGGCGCTAAACCTGGTGAGGGCGGGCAATTGCCCGGGTACAAAGTGGATGATTGGATTGGAAAAACAAGGCATTCTACACCGGGTGTCGGTTTAATTTCTCCACCTCCACATCACGATATTTATTCAATAGAAGATCTTGCACAATTAATTTTTGATTTAAAAAATGCAAATCGTGCAGCACGCATCAATGTAAAGCTTGTAAGCAAAGCAGGCGTAGGTACCATCGCCGCCGGTGTGGCAAAAGCTAAAGCAGACGTCATTTTAATTGCAGGCCACGATGGTGGCACCGGCGCTTCTCCACTCTCTTCTATACGCCATGCCGGCCTCCCCTGGGAGCTTGGGCTGGCTGAAGCTCAACAGACTTTATTGAAAAATAAATTAAGAGGCCGGGTGGTATTGCAGGCAGATGGTCAAATGAAAACTGGACGTGATATAGCCGTAGCAGCACTCTTAGGCGCTGAAGAGTGGGGCGTTGCTACAGCAGCACTGGTAGTGGAAGGTTGTATCATGATGCGTAAATGCCACATGAACACCTGCCCTGTTGGCGTAGCTACTCAAGACCAGGATTTAAGAAAACAATTTACAGGCAACCCTGATCATGTGGTAAATTTTTTCCGTTTTATGGTGCAGGAGTTAAGAGAAATAATGGCAGAGCTTGGGTACAAAACAGTTAGCGAAATGGTAGGCCAGGTGCAGGACTTACAAATGAGGCAACATATTAATCATTGGAAATTCAGCAAGCTCGACCTTTCGCCCATACTTTATAAAGAGCCACAATCTTCCTACACAGCATTGCACAATACTGAAATGCAGGATCATGGATTACAGTATGTGTTAGATTGGAAACTAATTGCCGCATCAAAAAATGCTGTAGAAAATGGCCAAAAGATATTTGCATCATTTGAAATAAAAAACACCGACCGTACTATTGGCACCCTACTTTCTAATGAGATTACCAAAAAGTACAAGAGAGCCGGCTTACCGGAAGATACCATACATCTAAAATTTTCAGGAATTGCAGGGCAGAGCTTTGCAGCTTTTGCAGCCAGAGGCATCACTATGGAATTGGAAGGCGCGGCAAATGATTATTTTGGAAAAGGGTTAAGCGGGTCAAGGCTCATCATATATCCTTCTGCAAAATCAAATTTTATTCCTGAAGAAAACAGTATTATCGGCAATGTCGCATTTTATGGTGCTACGGATGGAAATGCCTATATCAGAGGTAAAGCCGGTGAACGGTTTGCAGTTCGCAACTCAGGCGCAAATGTAGTAGTAGAAGGCATAGGCGATCATGGGTGCGAATATATGACTGGTGGGTGTGTAGTGATTTTAGGTAATACAGGCCGAAACTTTGCAGCCGGCATGAGTGGTGGCATTGCTTATGTCTATGATATAAAAGGCTTACTGAATGAAAATTGCAACAAAGAAATGGTTGACTTGGATCCGGTAAATGAGATAGATGCCCTTGAGTTATTCCGTATGTTGGAAAATCATTTTCAATATACAAAAAGCACAGTGGCAAAATTCATACTGAATGATTTCGAAAACCAATTGCAGCATTTTATCAAAGTATTTCCTAAAGATTATAAAAATGTATTGCAGGCAAAAGGATTAACCATAAAAACAGAAAAATAATTAATTTTTACGGCTGTGCCATTTTCCATAATAGTTATGACGCATACTTGAAACCAAATAGTTGTTCAATATAACAGTAAAGATTAGGCGCAATAAAGAATCACATCAGGATTAATTTAATAAAAAAAATCAAATGGGTAAACCAACAGGCTTCAAAGAATTTACAAGACAATTGCCAACCAAAAGGCCGGTTGCTGAAAGATTGAATGATTACAATGAATTTGTAAATCCCTACCCTTTGCAAATATTGAATGAGCAAAGCAGCCGCTGTATGGATTGTGGCGTACCATTTTGCCACCATGGCTGCCCTTTAGGAAATGTGATCCCCGAATTTAACGATGCAGTTTACAATCAGGAATGGAAAGAGGCTTATGAAATACTTACTTCTACAAACAACTTTCCAGAATTTACAGGCCGCATTTGCCCAGCCCCCTGTGAAAGTGCTTGCGTGTTGGGTATCAATCAGCCTGCAGTAGTGATTGAAGAAATAGAAAAACATATTATTGAAATAGCTTTTGAAAAAGGATTTGTACAGCCCTCAATTCCTAATATGCGTACCGGCAAAAAAATAGCAGTGGTAGGAAGTGGCCCGGCAGGATTAGCGGCGGCAGCTCAATTAAACGCTGCAGGGCATTGGGTTACTGTTTTTGAAAGAGACGATGCACCGGGCGGGCTCTTACGGTATGGCATACCCGATTTTAAATTGGAGAAATGGGTAATAGACAGGCGCATTAGTATTATGACGCAAGAAGGAATAGTATTTAAATGCAATGCAAATGTTGGTATAAATATCAGTATTAATGACCTCTTACGAGAATACCATTCAATTATTTTAGCCGGCGGCTCTACAGTTCCAAGAGACCTTTCAATACCCGGAAGAGAATTAAAAGGCGTTCACTTTGCAATGCATTTTTTAAAGCAACAAAATAAAAGAAATGCTTTAAAAGACCCCTTTGACAATGCTTCCATCGAAAGCAATATTTTTCATTCACCCATTTTTGCAACCAATAAAAATGTGGTGGTGATTGGGGGTGGTGATACAGGAAGTGATTGTGTGGGAACATCTAACCGCCAGAAGGCTGCCTCTGTAACCCAATTTGAATTATTACCAAAACCACCGGAAAGCCGAACTGCACAAATGCCCTGGCCCAGCTACCCTATGATTTTAAAAGTTTCTTCATCACACGAAGAAGGCGCCAGCAGAAAATGGGCTGTTGCCACCAAAGAATTTATTGGTGATGAAAACGGAAACTTAAGAGCCTTGAAAATAGTTTCACTTGAATGGAAAACTCCGGAAGGAGGAGGCCCTGCTGCTTTTGCTGAAGTACCCGGCAGTGAAGAAGAAATACCTTGTGAATTAGCTTTGTTAGCTATGGGTTTTTTACACCCGCAAAAAGCAGGCACCTTAAATGAATTAGAAATAAATTTAGATGAAAGAGGAAATGTTCGGGCTTCTGAAAAAGATTATGCCACATCTATTCCCCATGTTTTTGTAGCAGGCGATATGCGTCGTGGGCAATCATTAGTAGTGTGGGCTATTAGCGAAGGCCGTGAGTGCGCCAGAAAGGTAGATGAAAGCCTGATGGGAATTTCATTTTTAGAAACCAAAGATTCATCCATGCAAAAAATAGTATAATACCAACTTTAATAGTATTGAGTTCACTCCCCCATCTTTACTATTGGTATTTATACTTATAATATTTTCATAGCGCTCTTCGTACTATAAAATAAAGATGGCATGAACTTATTTTCTAACTGACTATTTTAATATGGATAATTCCTTATAAATGTTTTTGGGAGGGTATTAGATAAAAAGTATGGATTGAAAAAATCAATAGCTATCAGGAAATTTTAAAATGTTTTTCTGCCATTTCCCTGATATTATCTCCAATGGCGAGGCAAGCTGTAGCTGCCGGCGATGGAGCATTTAAAACATGAATGCTATTTTCTCTGTATTCAATTCTGAAATCATCACGGGTATCGCCTGTTTCGTTCAATAGCATAGCTCTCACACCAGAGCGCCCGGGCTTTATGTCATCCATAGTTAAAGAGGGCACCAACCTTTGAAGTGTTTTCAAAAATAATTTTTTAGAAAAAGCACGCCTGTATTCATTTATCCCAAATTTCATATTTTGGAAAAATAATTTCCAAGTGCCTCTATAGCTTAAAGCATCAATAGTATCGCGCCAGCTAAAATCTGTTTTGCCATAACCCTCTCTTTTGAATGTAAAAACAGCATTGGGGCCACATTCTATTTCGCCATTGGTCATGCGGGTAAAATGCACACCAAGAAAAGGAAAATCCGGATTGGGTACGGGGTAAATCAGGTTTCTAATTTTGTGTCGCGCTTCTTCTGTCAATTCATAATAATCTCCTCTAAAGCCAACTACTTTCTCTTTTAATTTTACATGATCTTTTTTAGCAAGCCTATCGGCCTGCAATCCGCCACAAAAAATAAGATGCCTGCTTGTGTAAATATTTTTGTTAGTAAAAATTGAGTTTACCTCTCCGGCCTTTTCAAATTTATTTGCTTCTTCATTTAGCACCAACTCACTCTCTGGATTCTGTGATAACGCCAACGATACCATTTTTTCAGTAGCCATTACATAATCAATAATGCCCGTTTCTGGCACCCAAATGCCCGCTATTCCCTGGCAAAAAGGTTCATGCTCCTTTATCTGCTCTGCATTAATTTTCTGTAGTCCCACTAAGCCATTGAGCATTCCAGTTTCATAAATCTTATCTAAAAATGGAAGCTCAGCAGCATCGGTAGCCACTACTATTTTACCACAAACATCAAAGGGTATATTATGTTGCTTTGCAAATTCTACTAAGGCTTTTCTTCCTTCTACACAATTCCTTGCTTTTAGCGAGCCGGGCTTGTAATATAGTCCGGAATGCATTACTCCGGAATTGTTTCCTGTTTGATGAAAGGCCAACCTCTTCTCTTTTTCAATCAAAATTATTTTCAAGTATGGGTGATGCTTTTGCAATTGATAAAAGGTAGCTGCACCTACAATACCACCCCCAATTATAGCAATATCAAAAATTTTGTTTTCCAAATTTTGTTTTTATGTGTTTATATTTTGATGCGCAAAATTAATCCTATACTGTATCCAATCAAAAAAGGAATTGGTTTTTGCCATTTAAGAGTTTTTACACCGAATTTAAATAGTATTTAATCCAAACCATCTTTTATAAAGGTATTGTACACTGAAGTGGCGTTCACCTTTTATCAATATTTAAGGTCTCTTTATCTACGGTTTCTTAATTTTATCCTAATTAAAATCATTTTTCATGAAAAACCCACTCTCACTTCTTGTGATTTTATTAATCATTTCAAGCGCATCTTTTGCCCAATCTGATGCTTTATACATGCCACGTAATATATGGAAAGCCGTAGATCGAGGCACACGTACTACCAATGGTGCGCCAGGCAAAAACTACTGGCAAAATAAAGGGACATACGATATTCATGTGATGCTTACACCTGAAACAAGAACCATTTCTGGCTCAGAAGAAATTGTGTACGAAAACCAAAGCCCTGATACGCTGAAAGCAATAGCAATCCGATTTGTAAATAATTTTCATAAGCTATATGCTCTGCGCGCTGGCTATACAAACCCTGAAATTATTACCACCGGCCTGGATATTCAATCTTTTTCTATAGACAAAGAAAACTATAATATAGACAGCAAAAATTGGGGAACAGTAGAATCTATTCGATTAAAAAAACCAATAATGCCTCATACTTCTGTTACATTAAATATTCAGTGGAGCTATCCATTGTCTAAAATAAGTGGCCGCGAAGGGCAGATAGACAGCACTACCTTTTATGCAGCTTATTCTTATCCGCGCGTTTCTGTTTATGACGATTATTATGGATGGGACATGGTGCCACACACAGGAGGGCAGGAATTTTACAATGATTTTAATGATTATAAATTATCAGTAAAGGTGCCTAAAGATTATGTAGTCTGGGCTACAGGCGACCTTTTAAATCCTGACGATGTACTTCAACCGGAAATAGCAGAAAGATTAAAAAAATCTTACACCTCAGATGTGGTCATTAATATTGCAAGCGCTGATGAAATGAAGAGAGAAAAAATTACACAACAGAAAGAATGGAATACGTGGAATTTTTCTACTAAAGATATAACTGATGTGTGCTGGGCAGCAAGTAAAGATTATGTGTGGGATGCAGCAAGTGTAGTGGTAGATTCCAAAAACAACCGGCGTGCCAGTGTACAAGCCGCCTATAAAGATGCCTCAATAGATTTTCATCATTACACAGAATGGTCACAACATTCCTTAAAATATTTCTCTACCCAATGGCCAGGCGTACCCTATCCATTTTCTAAAATGACTTCGTTTCAGGGCTTTGCAGATATGGAATACCCCATGATGATTAATGACAATACTACCAAGGATCTTAAATTTTCTCAAATGGTGCAAGATCATGAAATAGCACACACTTATTTTCCTTTTTATATGGGTATTAATGAAACACGCTATGCATTTATGGATGAAGGTTGGGCTACTACATTTGAATACCTTATTGGCCAAGAAGAGTTTGGCAAAGAGCATGCGGATAATTTATATAAAATGTTTCGCGTCAGCCGGTATATAAATGATCCATCTGCAGAGGAAGATCAACCAATTATATCCATGTCAACACAGGTGAGTGGCGTAGGATATGGCAATAACTCTTATGGAAAAGCATCATTGAGCTACCTTGCTCTGAAAGATATGCTTGGAGATGTAAAATTTAAAAAAGCATTACACCATTATATGGATCTCTGGCATGGCAAACACCCTGAACCTTGGGACTATTTTTACTCAATGAGTGCCGGTGCGGGCGAGAATCTAAATTGGTTTTTTCAAAACTGGTTTTTTACTAATAATTATATTGACCTTAAAATAACCAATGTAAAGCAAGATAAAACAGGGTATAGTTTCACCATTGAAAATACAGGCGGGTTTGCTATCCCTTTTGATATTGTTTTTAATTATGCCGACGGCACTAAGAACATTATTCATAGAACTCCATCATCCTGGAAATTAAATCAAAAACAACAGCTTGTAAAAAATGTAAGTGGCAAAAAAATAATTTCAATAAAACTGGATGGTGGTATTTTTATGGATTATACACCGGCAGATAATATCTGGGAAAATAAATTTTAAAAAACATTCGGAAGCTTAACAAGAAAATACATGAAATGAAATGAAATCAGATCAAAAAAAACAGAAAGGATTTGGAAGTACTGCTATTCATGCAGGCCACATTACAGGCGAAAATTATGCGCACCTTACGCCCATATATGCAAGCAGTACCTATGTATTTGACACAGCCGAACAGGGTATGCGCCGTTTTAGCGGTGCAGAAGAAGGCTTTATCTATAGCCGCTGGGGCAATCCAACAATTAAAGAAGTTGAAGAAAAAATTGCAGCGCTGGAAGCGTATGGTTTAGAAAAAAACGGGCAGCCTTTAAAATTAAAAGCCCTATTGCATGCAAGCGGTATGGCAGCAATAAGCAACTTACTATTGGGCACTCTTAAAAAAGGCGATAAAATTTTATCACACTACTCCCTATATGGCGGCACACAAGAATTGATGAATAAGGTACTCCCTGAATTAGGAATAGATTCAATAATAGTTGACCTGAGAGATTTGCAAAAAGCTGAGGATGCCATAAAAAAAAATCCGGGCATTAAAATGCTGTATCTCGAAACGCCTGCTAATCCTACCATTCAGTGTGTAGATATTGAACAATTATCATTATTGGCAAAGGAGAATAACCTTTTAGTGGCGGTAGATAATACCTTTGCAACCCCCTATTTACAACAACCATTTAAGTATAATGTTGATTTTGTGTTACACTCAACCACCAAATTTTTAAATGGCCATGGAACAGCTATTGGCGGAATTTTAATTGGAAGAGATATTAAATTAATGAATGGGAAAATGCTCAAAGTGCATCACCTGTTAGGCGGAAACAGTAATTCATTTGATGCTTTTCTGCTCACGCAGGGGATAAAAACGCTGGAAGTAAGAATGGAAAGGCATTGTACCAATGCAATGAAAGTGGCCAATTTCTTAAAACAACATGCTGCCGTAGCCAGTGTAAATTATCTGGGGTTGCCCTCTCACCCCGATTATGAAGTTGCGGAAAAACAAATGCGGCATCCAGGCGCAGTACTTAGTTTTGAATTAAAAGGCGGCCTTGAAGCTGGAATAAAATTTATCAATCAATTGCAGATGTGTGTGCGTGCTGTATCATTAGGCACATGCGACACCCTACTTTCTCATCCGGCCTCCATGACGCACTATGGCGTACCCGAAGCAGACCGTATAAAATATGGCATCAGCAATGGATTAATAAGAATGAGTGTAGGAATAGAAAATATTGATGATATAATGACAGATCTCGGTCAGGCTTTGGAAACCGCCATGACCTAAAATATTTATGAATGAATACCTATGCTACCAGATAAAAAGTAGTGGGTGTAAAAGCATAACATTCTGAAAAAATAAAATAAATAAATGAGTATTCAAATAAGACGTGCAAAGGAAAGCGACTGCAAAAGTATTATGAATCTGATACGCGAACTGGCTGATTATGAAAAGGCACCTGAAGAAGTAACAGTAGAATTTGAACATTTTGTAGAAAGCGGATTTGGAAAAAATCCTGTATGGCATGCCTTCGTAGCAGACTTGGATAATTGTGTAATAGGGTTTGCACTTTATTATATACGCTACTCTACATGGAAAGGCCAACGAATGTATCTTGAAGATATTTTAGTTACAAACTCACATCGCGGCAATGGGGTAGGAAAATTATTATTTGATCAATTGATCATAGAAGCAGGAGAAAAAAAACTAAGCGGTATAGTTTGGCAAGTACTCGACTGGAATGAACCTGCTATTAATTTTTACAAAAAATATGATGGTGTAAAGTTTGATAATGAATGGGTAAATTGTAGCTTGCCAATTCTATAAAAAATATATACAATAATAGGCTTCTTAATAAATACATCACAATGGAAGAAAAAATTATAATGGGGGCAAATAATCTTTTACAAGTGCCCAACCATCCGGTGATTCCATTCATCGAAGGCGATGGAATAGGCCCAGACATCTGGAAGGCAAGTGTAAAAGTTTTTGACGCGGCAATTGCAAAAGCATTTAATGGCAAAAGAAAAATTGAATGGCTAAAAGTGCTTGCAGGCGAAGAAGCTTTTAATAAAACCGGTGAATGGATGCCACCAGAAACTATGGAAGCATTCAAAAAATATTTAATTGCAATAAAAGGGCCACTCACTACTCCTGTAGGCGGAGGCATCCGTAGCCTGAACGTAATGCTTAGGCAGGACCTTGATTTGTATGTGTGCCTCCGGCCTATAAAATATTTTGAAGGAGTACCAAGCCCCATGTGGCAGCCCGAAAAGGTAAATATGGTGATCTTTAGAGAAAACACTGAGGATATTTATGCAGGCATAGAATATATGACCGGTACAGCAGAGGCTACCCAACTTTTACACATTTTACAAAATGATTTTAAAGTAAAAAAAATACGATTCCCTGATACTACTTCTATAGGAATAAAAGTAGTGAGCAAGGAAGGCTCTGAAAGATTGATACGCGCTGCAATAAAATATGCTATTGAAAATAAATTGCCTTCTGTAACATTGGTTCATAAAGGAAATATTATGAAGTTTACTGAAGGGGCATTTAAAAATTGGGGCTACGAGCTGGCAGAAAGAGAATTTAAAAATAGCGTATATACCTGGAACCAGTGGGAGGCTACAAAGAAAGAGAGAGGCGTAGCTGTAGCAGATGAGGATATGCGAATAGCATCCATAGGTGGTAAAGTAATCATTAAAGACTCTATTGCCGACAATTTTCTCCAACAGGCATTGCTTGCACCCCAAGACTATTCCATTATTGCTACATTAAATCTAAATGGAGATTATATCAGCGACGCACTCGCTGCTCAAGTGGGCGGCATAGGCATAGCACCCGGTGCAAATATCAACTACATGACTGGCAGTGCTGTATTTGAAGCTACGCATGGCACCGCACCTAAGTTTGCCAATACAGATAGTATGAACCCTTCTTCTCTCATACTTAGTGGTGTAATGATGCTGGAATACATGGGCTGGCGTGATGCCGCAGAAATGATTACCAATGCCGTAGGTAAGACTATTAGAAATAAAACGGTTACAGTAGATTTCTTCAATCTGATGAAGGGCGCAACCCTTTTGAAAACGAGTGAATTTGGTGAAGAGATAATTAAAAATTTATAATACAATTTTTACAATATCAGAAAAAAATGGATGAAATTTTGCAGAAATCCTTTACCAAAAAATATCTCTTTTGCATAATGGCAAAGATTTCGATAAAATTGCAAAATATACTTTACTAAAAAATTACAAAAAATATAGAATGACAAAAATTAAAGTGGCAAATCCTGTAGTGGAATTAGATGGTGATGAAATGACCCGTATCATTTGGAAATTTATTAAAGAAAAATTAATTCTTCCTTATGTGGATGTTGATGTAAAATATTTTGACCTTGGTATTCAACATCGGGATGAAACAAATGATCAGGTAACTATAGATGCAGCAAATGCTATAAAGAAATACGGTGTAGGAATAAAGTGCGCTACCATCACACCAGATGAGGCTAGGGTAAAAGAATTTGACCTGAAACAAATGTGGAAAAGCCCAAATGGCACCATCAGAAATATTCTTGACGGTACTGTATTCAGAGAACCAATTGTGATTAAAAATATTCCTCGTCTTGTTCCTAATTGGACTGCACCCATCATCATAGGCCGCCATGCTTTTGGTGATCAGTACCGCGCTACTGA
The DNA here is from genome assembly GCA_018268075.1 of Bacteroidota bacterium. Classification (GTDB taxonomy): domain Bacteria; phylum Bacteroidota; class Bacteroidia; order Chitinophagales; family Chitinophagaceae; genus Ginsengibacter. The sequence continues at coordinate 34,903 of JAFDXH010000248.1, forward strand.
TACAGTAATAAAAGGTAAAGGAAAATTAACAATGACCTTTACACCTGAAGATGGTAGCGACATTCAAACTTTTGATGTATATGATTTTAAAGGCCCAGGTGTGGCATTGAGCATGTACAATACTGATGAAAGTATTATCGGATTCGCACGAAGCTGTTTCAATATGGCCATCAATAAAAAATGGCCCCTCTATCTTTCTACAAAAAATACTATTCTCAAAAAATATGATGGCCGATTCAAAGATATTTTCCAAGAAATATTTGAAAATGAATTCAAAAATAAATTTGAAGAATTAGGAATTACCTATGAACACCGGCTTATAGACGACATGGTAGCCAGTGCACTTAAATGGCATGGAAACTTTATATGGGCATGTAAAAATTATGATGGCGATGTACAAAGTGATACTGTCGCGCAGGGGTTTGGCTCATTGGGTCTTATGACTTCTGTATTAATTACGCCTGATGGTAAAATAATGGAAGCCGAAGCTGCACACGGAACTGTAACACGACACTTTAGAGAACATACAAAAGGTAATCCTACTTCCACTAATCCCATAGCATCCATTTTTGCCTGGACAAGAGGTCTTGCTTTTAGGGGCAAATTAGATGGAAATCAAGAGCTTATTGATTTTGCACACACTTTAGAGCAAGTATGCATCTCCACGGTAGAAAGTGGTAATATGACTAAAGACCTGGCTGTTTGTATCAGAGGAAATAAAGTAACCTTAGGGAAAGATTATATGAATACAGAGGATTTTCTGGATTCTATCAGAAAAAATCTGGAAGCTAAATTTTAGGGGTTACTGCTGACTGAAAATTTTAGGAATAAAAATTGATACAAAGTCTGATTCTCAAAGGTATGCGTATGGATGGTGGTGGAATTTTTCAAATTGGATGAGGTATTTGATGGTAATACCTTGAAATAATAAATAGAAGTTAGACTACGTTAATAATTTTTTTCAAATAAATACTTTAGTAAGCAAAAATTATGTCCAGAATATTAGTAATAGATGACGATGTAGATATTTTATCTGTTATGGAAATATTGCTTACGATGAAAGGGTTTAGTGTGGAAACTATTGCAAATGCAAATAATGCCGTTTCTAAAATCGAAAATTATTTACCCGATCTGATTTTATTAGATGTATTGATTTCAGGATTTGATGGCCGCACTATTTGCAAAGAAATAAAATCAAATCACAAAACCAGTCACATTCCTATTATAATGTTCTCTGCACATCCCGGGGCAGAGGCTACCATTAAAGATTATGGAGCTGATGATTTTATCTACAAACCCTTCGATGTAGATTATCTCTTATCAAGAGTGAATATACAATTAGGAATATTAAACTAATACTTTAACTGGAATCTTGTGTGTGGGCAGTTTTTAAATTAAAGAACCACTGTTACCATTTTACCCCCAACCCTACCCCTATCAAGGATTTCAATTGCATTCCCGGAGCATCATGCTGTGGGCCAAAAAGCTTTACATCATCATCATATATCATATCAAGCTTTAGACTTGCTGTAAGTATTTTTGAAATTTTAGCTACAAAGGTATTATTCATCATCACATCTATATTTTGCGGATTGTGCCCATAGTTGGAAAACAAATCTACACGGCCATTGTAAGACAATATTTTATTAAACTCATGAATGTAGGTGATGGTAGCAAAAGCGCCCAACTCAGTTTTAATCTTTTTTCCGGGATCTACACCATAAGCGCCCTTTGCAGAAAGAGAGTCGTTATTCACAAAAATCCAACGGGTGGTAACCGGCGAAATGAATATAGACAAGTCTTTGACAGGTTTATAATCCAACCCTACACTCAATAACAGGTAACCAGGTGCTAAAAAATTTGATAATATTTCTTTACTCCCATTTGAGAAATAATTATATCCCTTGCTAAATTGAGTATGAAAGTTAACTAAGGCAGCAAGATTTAATTTAGGATTTAAGGCATATCCACCTTTACTCAAAAAGTCTATCCGGTCGTCATTTTTTCTGGTACCTTGGCTGGTAGTATTCATCAAGCCAAAATTTAAATCGAGCGTATTATCCCAACTGTATCTGGCCTTTTTATAAAACGAAAATAATCCCAGATAGGAATTAATTGAAAAACTAAAATCATCACCTCCGGCAGCCCAATTACTCTGGCTCCCCTGCCCAAGATTAAGATTAAATACCCCACCCCGTTTCCATGTTTGCCCACTGTCCAAGGTGTTTTTTATTTTTTTTGTAGCTGTTTGCTGCATTCCTGAAACTTGTGAGTCTTGTGCATACACAGTACCACTAAACATAAATACAAATAAGCTAACCGAAACAAATAATTTCATAGTAAATTGATTATTCTTTATTGACAATTATAAACTTTTACAATAATTTGATATTGGATCAAAATAATTCTTGATTTCTACAAATATAAAATCATTAATTTGTGGAACATTTAAAAAAATAAAAAACATGAACGAACTTCTTGAAAAATTACAAAGTTTGCATGGACTTACAGCAGAACAGAGCCAAGGCATTTTAGGTACTATTACAGGATATATTAAAGAAAAATTTCCAATGGTAGCTGGTGCAATTGACAATCTGCTACCATCAGGTGGCGCCTCTTCTACCGCTACTGCTGCCCAATCAGCAGGAACTGCCTCAAATTCTGAAGGCGGCAGTATTCTGGATAAAATTTCTGATTTTATTCCGGGCGGAGCCGGTCAAAAGATAGAAGATTTTGCAAAGGATAAATTGGGTGGCATTTTTGGAGAAAAACCAGCAGGTAATTCTTAAATAAAATCTTTAAAAATATTTTTTAAGCAAGACTTCACAAGTCTTGCTTTTTATTTTCTGAGTGCAATGGCTATTTCGTAATAGGTTTCGGGAACACCTACCTTCGCATACAACCCAATCGAATTTACAGTTGAATATTGAATGCTATAATATTCTCTATCTATCAGCAAACGTGTATTAGAATGAATACGATAATTATAAATTGAAGTGTCGCCTGCAATTACCATCACTAAACTCCCATCTGTATTAAATTGATAAATGTCATTTGGTATTCCCACATAAGTATTGGTAGAATCACTTCTAACACTGCGATAATTTGTTTTTATGGAAACAACATTCCAACTCTGTTGTAAGTTAGTACTTATATCGATTTCACTTTGTTTCTTACAGGAAAAAACACTGAATCCCAAAAAATAGCAATCGCCGCTAAAGATAATTTATTGAAAAGAGGCTTCATCGTTTTACTTCATTAATAATGCCACATGAACTTTAAAGAGAGCCTAAATCTTTTCTGCCTTATTTAAGCACCTCCCGTGCTATTACAATCTTCTGAATTTCACTCGTTCCTTCACCTATTGTACACAGTTTACTATCTCTATAAAATTTTTCTACCGGAAAATCTTTTGTATAGCCATATCCTCCAAATATCTGAACCGCTTCCGTTGAAACTTTTACAGCCACCTCACTTGAATAATATTTGGCGATAGCAGATTCCATCGTTACTTTTTCATGGCGGTTTTTAAGATCACAGGCATTATCTATTAATAATTCTGCTGCCATTATTTCTGTCACCATATCTGCCAGCTTAAAAGAGATTCCCTGAAATTCTGAAATTGCCTTTCCAAATTGTTGCCTCTCTTTAGAATAAGCAAGAGCCGCTTCATAAGCACCTTTAGCAATCCCCAGCCCTAATGCTGCAATAGATATGCGGCCACCATCCAAGATCTTCATTGCCTGTTTAAAGCCATCCCCTATTTCACCCATACGGGCACTGTCCTTTATACGGCAATCTGTAAAAATCATTTCAGCAGTTTCACTGGCACGCATTCCTAACTTATTTTCTTTTTTACCTCCCTTAAACCCCGGTGTATCACGGGGTACTATAAACGCAGTTGAATTATCCCGAGTACCGGCCACACCTGTTCGGCAAATTACTACAGCCACATCTCCACTTATCCCGTGAGTTATCCAGCTTTTATTTCCATTTATTACCCATTCATCACCATCCTTTACTGCTACACATTTCATATTCCCCGCATCACTTCCTGTACCTGGCTCTGTGAGGCCCCATGCTCCAATAAATTCTCCAGTAGCCAGTTTGGGTAAGTATGTTCTTTTCTGATCTTCATTTCCAAAGGTCAAAATATGACCGGTGCAAAGCGAATTATGTGCGGCAACTGATAATCCTATGGAGCCACACACTTTAGCGATTTCCTGTATTACTGCACTATACTCAAAATAAGAGAGGCCCGCCCCGCCATACTCTTCTGGAACCAAAACTCCCATCATACCCAACTTTCCTAAACTCTTGAATAGCTGCACTGGAAATGTTTGTGCTTCATCCCATTCCATTATATTAGGTTTTATTTCACGAGACGCGAAATCGCGCGCTGCAAGCCGCACCTGCTCTGTTATTTCATTGACTCTAAAATCCATGCTATTAATTTATTTTTCACAATATACACTATTGCTAAGAAACCTCTATATCAAGAAAAGCTTGCTAAAAAATTAATCAATTTAATGCAAGATAGGGCGCTACTTTTCTGAAAATATCTTCTGAAATAATTACAATTTTCTTTACCTCATCTATACTTTTAAAATCGCCATGCTGGATGCGGTATTGCACAATTGCATTGGCAATATTATACCGTAGATAGGGATGTATTTTCATTTCATCCACTGTGGCTATGTTAATATTTATTTTTTTTACAATAGAATTTTCCAATACGAGATAGGGCTTTATTTTTTGAAAAGTGCTGTCAGGCAACAAAAATGTTTCGCCTACCTGATCAATAGAATAAAACCCTCCTAACTTATCGCGAAAGGCGATAATTCGCTGCGATAATTTACTTCCAATTCCCGGCAGTGCAATCCACTCTGTTGTATCAGCTCTATTTATATTCACAGGGCTAATAACGCGTGGTTTATAATTCTGGGCAGTATAATTTTGGTTAGCAAATGCAGGGCTAAGATTCTTTTCAGCACGATCTTTTTCTATCGAAGTAATGCTTACAAATGGAAGCAGTTTATCTATTACCGAAGCTGATAATCCATAAATCTTTTTTAAGTCTTCAGGTGATTTAAAACGCCCACCCTTATTGATATAATTACGAATAGTTGCAGCAGTTCTTGGCTTTACACCCATCTGTATCCACCCGCTTTCAGAAAGTGTATTAGGGTCAAATATATGTGGGTTAATGATGGCGTCACCTTTATGGTTTTCTTTTATAGAATAATCATTGAAATATTCTTTTTCAAAATGCTCTTTTTTAGATGTATCAGCCTTTAGTTCTTTGATAGCTGCAATAAATTCCTGATCCATCTTGCGCGTATCTTCCTTTTTAAGTAAAGGAAAAAGGAAGGGAATCAAGAAAATTAAAAGGATTAAAATCACCAGAGCTACTATCCCAGTTGTCTCCTTTTGGGTAAATGAAAAATAATCAACAATGAATTTTTTATATTTCATCCTGATTCATTTTAGGTTGCACAATTGCCAGAATGAATTTAGAATTAATATTATAAGTAAAAAATTTTTTATCTACAATTCAAGTTTTAACTCATCGTATGCCAAATGAGTTCCTGAGGGGAGATCACTGTTAACCTCTTGATGCAAACCAAGCTGATGGCTAATATGTGTAAAATAAGTGTTGGGCATGTCAAGCCGCTGCGATAGCTCAATTGCTTCGCTAAGTGAGAAATGTGATATATGCTTCTTTTTCCTTAAAGCATTTAACACCAATATTTTACTACCCGATACTTTCTCCAATTCTTCAGGATCAATTCTATTAGCATCGGTGATATAGGTAAAATTTCCAAACCGAAAACCAATTACTGGCATATTAAGATGATAAACTAAAATAGGAATTACTGGAATGTCGCCAACTACAAATGGTTTCGAATCTATCAGATGAAGATTGATTGAAGGAACACCAGGGTATTTTTGTTCGTCAAATATGTAGGCAAATTCGCGCTTTAATGCCCGCTGTGTCAGCTCATTCGCATATACATCCATATCCTTGTTTTGAAAATAATTGAATGCTTTTACATCATCAAGCCCAGCGATATGATCTTTATGAGGATGGGTAAACAATACAGCATCCAATTTATTGACACCGGCCCGTAGCATTTGTGTTCTGAAATCCGGAGTAGTATCTACCACCAAAGTAGTAAGTGCGCTTTGAACCAAGATACTGCTTCGCAACCTTTTATTATGAAAGTCGTTTGATTTGCAAACCTCGCAACCACATGCAATCATTGGAACACCGCTACTGGTGCCTGTTCCAAGAAATGTAATGGTGAGATCAGGGCATATCACCATTCAAAGGTAATTTTTTAGACTTAACAACGGCCTTTTGTTTTTTTGAGAGTTAAAGTTTTAACTGCGCTGAAATACTTTCATAAAGTTTTTGAGACTCATGAGTGAGCAGATCATAGTTAATTCCAATAGCCGGGATAATTTCCAATAACGTATTAATTCTTCCCTCAGGGTTTAAAAATTTATTGAGTACTACCACCTTTTTTTCTTCAAGAATGCAGTAACCACTTTGGAAAGATCCTCTTTCGTAGCGTACTACATAACCTGCTTCTGTAAGTATTCTTTCTAATTTATCGAGGTTATGTTGATTAAATTTCAAATTTGATGATTTATAGATGGTCAAAAATAAATTATTTTACTTGGTTGCCGCACAAAAAAAAAGATAATACCGCCCAATAGATATTCCATACAAAAAAACCCCGCCTGTTTGAGGAGCGGGGTCATTTTACGATTATTTATTAGAATTAATCTTCTACTTTCACTTTACCTTTTTGTTTAGCGATTACTTCCTCAGCTACGTTATTAGGTGCAGGTGAATAGTGGCTAAATTCCATTGTAGAAGTGGCACGTCCACTTGATAGAGAACGCAATTGAGTTACATATCCAAACATTTCACTTAATGGTACTTTTGCCTTAATTACCTGTACACCATGCTTATTATCCATCCCCTCAAGCATTCCTCTTCTCCTGTTAAGGTCGCCTGTTACATCTCCCATGTACTGATCAGGTGTTAAAACTTCCACCTTCATAATTGGTTCTAACAATACAGGTTTTGCTTTACGGCCTGCTTCGCGATAGCCTTGCTTAGCACACAGTTCAAATGACATAGCATCGGAATCCACCTGGTGGAACGAACCATCAAATACGCGCACTTTCATACTCTCCATCGGATAGCTTGCCAATACACCGGTAGTCATAGCTGTTTCAAAGCCCTTTTGAATTGCAGGTACAAATTCCTTAGGAATAGAGCCACCAAACAAACCATTTACAAATTGAAAATTGCCTTTTCCTTCCTTTAAGAATTCTTCGTCTGCAGGCCCTATTTCAAATTGGATATCGGCAAATTTACCACGACCTCCCGTTTGCTTCTTCAATACTTCCCTGTGTTCTATTGTTTCACGGAAGGCTTCTTTGTAAGCTACCTGTGGTGCTCCCTGATTAATTTCTACCTTAAACTCACGCTTTAGGCGGTCAATGATTATTTCAAGATGCAGTTCGCCCATTCCACTTAAAATAGTTTGTCCTGTTTCTTCATCGGTTCTTACTCTCAAAGTAGGATCTTCTTCTACCAGCTTAGAAATGGCCATACCCATTTTGTCAACGTCGGCCTGAGTTTTAGGCTCTACTGCTATCGCAATAACCGGTTCTGGGAAGGTCATTGCTTCTAATACAATTGGATGATTTTCATCGCAAAGCGTATCTCCTGTTTTTATATCTTTAAATCCTACAGCTGCTCCAATATCACCGGCAGTAATAAAATCAACCGGGTTTTGTTTGTTGGCATGCATTTGCATAATTCTTGAAATCCTTTCGTTCTTACCGGTACGCGTGTTTAACACATACGAGCCTGAGTTAAGCTTGCCACTATAGGCACGGAAGAAGGCAAGACGACCTACAAAAGGGTCAGTCATAATCTTAAATGCCAGGGCACTAAACGGATCTTTTACATCTGGATGACGTACGATCTCATCACCTGTATTTGGATCTGTTCCTTTAATTGCTTCTATATCCAAAGGCCCGGGTAGATACCTTACAATAGCATCCAAAGCTGCCTGTACCCCCTTATTTTTAAAGGATGACCCACACATCATTGGAATAATAGAAATATCAATGGTAGCCTTACGAATGGCTTCATGCATTTCTGCTTCAGTGATCGTATTAGGATCGTCAAAAAATTTCTCTAATAATTTTTCGTCATATTCAGCTACAGCTTCTACTAAATGTTGTCTCCATTCATTTACATCTTCCACCATATCTTCAGGAATAGGTACTTCTTTAAAGGTCATTCCCTGAGTTTCATCATCCCATACCATAGCCTTCATGGTTATGAGGTCCACTACTCCTTTAAAGCTATCTTCTGCCCCAATGGGTAATTGCAGTGGTACTGCCTTAGCGCCCAGCATTTCCTTTACTTGCTTTACCACGTTTAAAAAATCGGCACCAGAGCGGTCCATTTTATTTACAAATCCTATACGTGGCACTTTATACTTATTAGCCTGACGCCATACAGTTTCACTTTGAGGTTCTACACCACTTACAGCACAGAAAAGCGATAATAACCCGTCTAACACACGCAATGACCGCTCTACCTCTACTGTAAAGTCCACGTGGCCTGGAGTGTCAATAATATTGAACTTGTACTGATGGGTGTCAGGTGTCTTTTGCCCCTGCACCATTGGGAAATTCCAGAAGCAAGTAGTAGCAGCAGAAGTAATGGTAATACCTCTTTCCTGCTCCTGTGCCATCCAGTCCATGGTAGCAGCACCATCATGTACTTCACCAATTTTATGGTTAACACCTGTATAATACAGAATGCGCTCTGTAGTAGTGGTTTTACCTGCATCAATGTGAGCAGCAATACCAAAGTTTCTTTGAAATTTTAAGTCGGCCATATATATTATTTATTCTATTTTTTGCTGAATTTATGTTTTCCAAAATTTTATTATTTGCAATAATTTTTTGGAGGCGCAAAGGTAAAAAAAAATTATGAGAAATATTATTTACAATGGTTAAATAAAAAAACCCGGCACTTGAATAATACCGGGTAAGTAGATAAAATAAATAATATCTGAATTAAATTACGATGATTATATCCTGAAATGCGCAAATGCTTTATTTGCATCAGCCATACGGTGGGTATCTTCCTTCTTTTTAAAGGCTGCGCCTTCGCCCTTACTTGCTGCTACAATCTCATTAGCCAGTTTTTCTGCCATGCTGCGGCCATTTCTGTCGCGGCTATATTTAATCAACCATTTAATGCTTAAAGAAGTTTTGCGATCAGCACGAACCTCAGCAGGAATTTGAAAGGTAGCACCACCAATACGACGGCTTTTTACTTCCACACCAGGTGTTACATTTGCTAAAGCTTTTTTCCAAACTTCGTAACCATCATCACCAGTAATTTTCGCTACTTTATCTATTGCATCATAGAAAATGGTATAGGCTCCACTCTTCTTTCCTTCCCACATCAGGTTATTTACAAAACGAGTAACCAATTTATCCTGAAATTTAGGGTCAGGCGCGAGAGGAAGTTTCTTTGCTTGTGCTTTACGCATGTTGTTATTCTTTTTTTAACAGCTCCAATCAATAATAAAAAGAAGCTAAATTGTAATTATTTTTTTGCTTTTTCCTTTTTTGTTCCATATTTAGAGCGGCTCTGTTTCCTATCCTTTACACCCGCAGTATCAAGGCTGCCACGCACTATATGATACCTTACACCTGGTAAATCTTTTACCCTTCCGCCACGCAACAATACGATTGAGTGCTCCTGCAGATTATGCCCTTCGCCGGGTATATATGCAATCACCTCTATTTTATTAGTAAGCCTTACTTTAGCTACTTTACGCAGTGCTGAGTTAGGTTTTTTAGGAGTAGTAGTATATACCCTTGTGCATACACCACGACGCTGAGGGCAACTATCAAGAGCCCTTGATTTACTTTTAGCTCTAATGATTGTCCTTCCTTTTCTTACTAATTGTTGTATTGTGGGCATGCTTTACCGTATTTTTTTTTGGACGGCAAAGGTAAGAGCGCAAAAGTGAAAAACAAAATTTATTTAGCGTTAAAAAATAATTAAGTAAGAGAGGCAAGCCATCCGAAACGATCTGGTACTTCCCCATTTTTAATTGCACTCATCCTTTTTTTAACTTCAGGCGCTATTTTCCAAGTATCAACGTCCAATTTCATCGTAAAATCTTTATAGCGCAATTCTTTTACTTTAGATATAGTTACAGCAGTGCCGGTGCCAAAAACCTCCTTCAGCGCTCCTGCCTTATAGGCCTCCTCTATCTCATCTACCCCTAACCTTCTTTCTTCTACTTCTACACCCATTTCTTTTAGTAAATCAATAACACTTTCACGAGTTACGCCTGCTAAAATGGTACCCTGCTCCAGCGTAGGTGTTATAGCTTTATTTCCTATTATAAAGAAAATATTCATAGTACCACACTCTTGTACATATTTATGCTCAAATGCATCAGTCCACAATATCTGATCGTATCCTTTTCTTTTCGCTTCTGCAGATGGATACATGGCAGCGCCATAATTTCCGGCCGCTTTAGCATATCCTACACCTCCCGGAACAGCCCTTACATATTGCTCTTCTACATAAATACGCATGGGCGCATTATAATATGGCCCGGTGGGGCTAAGTATAATTATAAATTTATATGTATCACTTGGCCGCACTCCTATTAATTCATCTGAACTAAACATAAAGGGGCGAATATATAATGAGTGGTCTGGAAAATCAGGCACCCATTTTTCATCAAGCTTAACCAAAGCTTTCATTCCCTCAATGAACAACTCCTCTGGAATAGCGGGCATTTCCATTCTTTCTGCACTGATATTAAATCTTTTAAAATTCTCCTCTGGCCTGAAAATTCTCACTTCACCATTGATTGATTTGTAGGCCTTTACCCCTTCAAAAATAGCCTGCCCATAATGTAAGGCCGCGAGCGAGGGCGCTACAGAAATATTCTGGTAGGGCTTTATTTCACCTCTTTCCCACTTACCATTGGCATAATTTGCTTCAAACATGTGATCAGTAAAATGTTTACCGAAAGGAATATTCTCTAGAGAAATCCCCGGCAAATTGCTATTGCGAACTTTTGATATAATAAAATTTTCTGAAACTAGCATATCGTTATTTTTGCCACAAAGAAACGAAAAAAACATTTCGCAGATATATATGGCACTTGATAATATTGAATTGGATTTAAAAATTTGCAACCAACTTTTCAAAAATACATTGGTGGCTAAAGCCGGTAAAAAGCCATCAAATAAAACAATTGAATATGAAGGGGCTAATAAAAAGAAAATATTGTTTATTTTTAGAAAAAGTCAGGATCCCAGCCAATCTTCAGCAGAAGTAAATTTATTAAGCAGCATCTGCAAGGCCTGCAATCTTACTATGGATGACATCGCATTAGTAAATTATATTTCACCTGCCCCTGATTTTTCAAATTTAAAAAATCAATTTAAGTTTAAATACTTGCTCTCATTTGGTGTAACACCCTCAGACTTATCATTTCCGGGGGATTTTAAAAATTTCCAGATAGTGAATTTTAAGGGTGCCCAATGTATATTCGCCCCATCATTGAACGACTTTTTAAATAATAAATCATATAAAGCATCCTTATGGAAAGGAATGCAACAATTATTTTTTTGATGACCCCCATTATTTTTGCAACTAATAATTTTAATAAGATATCAGAAGTTCAGTCTTCTATAAAAAATGATTCATTAATTATAAAAACCCTTATTGAAGAAGGTATTGATATTGATATCCCCGAACCCTATTTTACCTTAGAGGAGAATGCAAGGGAAAAAGCAGGTGTAATTAATAAATTAACACAAAAAAATTGCTTTGCTGAGGATACCGGACTTTTTGTAGAATCACTGAATGGTGCTCCTGGAGTAAAAAGTGCGAGATATGCCGGAGAAGGCAGATCTGATGATAAAAATATTAGCTTATTATTACAAAACTTAGCTGGCCAGAATAATAGAAATGCTTTTTTTAAAACAGTAATTTGCCTGATCTGGAAAAATGAAACATATCTGTTTGAAGGAATTTGTGAAGGGAAAATAAATTTTGAAAAAAAAGGAAATTCAGGTTTTGGGTATGATCCTGTATTTATACCCACAGGATCTACAAAAACTTTTGCCGAAATGACCATAAATGAGAAAAACATCTTTAGCCATAGAAAAAAGGCACTTGTAAAATTGATAGATTTTTTTGACAACCAAAATTAAAGCTGACCTAAATACCCTATTTTGAACACAGAAAGCAACCCTATTCCCTCAGAAAGCGACTTAATAAAAGGATGCCTTGATGGCAATGGGCAAATGCAGCAGATTTTATACGATCGTTTTGCTTCTAAAATGTATGGTGTATGCCTTAGGTATGCAGGTAATGAAGAAGATGCGAATGATATTTTACAGGAAGGCTTTATTAAAGTTTTTAAAAACTTAGGTAAATTTAGAAGCGAAGGCTCATTTGAAGGCTGGGTGAGACGGATATTTATTAATTCAGCTATTGAGCAGTATAGAAAAAAAGTGAAGCTATATAATGTATCTGAGGTATATGAAAATACAGTAGAAGATAAGAGCATTAATGCATTGGATATGCTTGCCACTAAGGATGTAATGAATATTATAAATGAACTTTCCCCTGGATACAAGGCGGTATTTAACTTACATGTAGTAGAGGGATATTCTCACCAAGAGATAGCACAGATGCTGGGAATTAACGAGGGAACAAGTAAATCGCAATTAGCAAGAGCTAAAGGTGTTTTAAAAAAGATCATTGAAAAAAGAATGGAAGAGAAAAAAAATGAAAATAATTAATTAATAGAAATGGAAAAATTCAATAAGCGGCTTTTCGATTTCCAGGCAAAGCCGCCAGCTTTTATTTGGGAAAACATTTCTGATTCCTTAAAAGAGAGGAACTACCACCAACCAATAAATAGAAATGGGAAAATAGCAGTGTGGATTGCTGCGGCAGCAGCATGCATAGTTATATTAATTGTAAGTGTTTTTTATAAACCTAATGGAAATAAATCACACAATACCGTAAGTGCAATATTTAAACCTGTGCAAGGTTCTCATCAGGACTCAATGGCTTTAAACAACAATCTATTAGAAAAAATTATCAATACTCCAGAATCACAAAAATTAATTGCGTACAATCATCTTACTGCAGACGGGCATACTAAAAAATACATTACAATTTCTGGTCCCGAAGGGCAGCCTGTAAAAATTTCCTCCAAAGCAGCTACACTTATTATATCTGCCGATGGGGAATATCCACCCAAACCAGTATGGAATAAAAAGATTGATAAATGGAAAAAGATAATGCTCAACAGTACTCTTTCTCCTACTTCTACCTCTTTAGTTGATATCTTACAGTCTTCTAATAATCCGGTGGAATAATATATGTCAAGAATAAAAATTGAATTTCCAGACACACTTCTTTTTACTACCGAAACCCGTGTACGCATTACTGATATTAATTATGGCAACCATGTAGGAAATGATGCCATAGTTCAGATTATTCACGACGCAAGGGTGCAATTTTTAAACTACCATGGTTTTACAGAGCTGGATGTAGCAGGCACTTCACTCATTATGAGCAACCTACTGGTAGATTTTAAGAAAGAAAGTTTTTTTGGAGACAGATTAATGATAAAAATTTTTGCAGGAAATATCACCAAAGTCAGTTTCGATTTATTCTATAGAATAAGCACACAAAGAGATTTGAATGAAGTACTGATTGCAAATGCACAGACTGGCATGGTTTGTTATGATTACAAAATGCACAAATTGAGTGCTGTAACTTCTGGATTATTAAAAATTATACAACCTTAACTTTCCCATATTTTCCAACTCTCTTCCGCTTGTATTTTTAGCATTTCTGCGCCATTTTTTATAAGTGCCCCTTGCCGTTGAGCTTCTGATAAAAATTTAGTCAAAGCAGGATTATATATTAAATCAAAAAAATAATGCTGGATAGAAATAGCGTTATAAGGCAATGGCGGACAATCTTCAATATTGGGAAACATCCCTAATGGTGTAGTATTTATTACTACCTTGTACCTAGCAAGGAGCTCTTCGCTAACATCAGAATAATGAATAAAATTCTTTGTTCCCCCTGGGGTGCGGCTCACTTGTAAAAACTCAATACCTAATTGCCCGAGCACATAGCAAACTGCTTTTGCACCGCCACCACTTCCTAATACAAGTGCCGCTTGATGATATGGCTTCAATTGAGGTTCAAATGATTTTTGAAATCCAACCACATCTGTATTATAGCCATACCATAAGCCATTTTCAACTCTTACACAATTGCAGGATTTTATGTTCAGGCATACATCAGACTGCCCATCCAGATAAGGTAAAATTGACTCTTTATAGGGGATAGTGACGTTAAAACCTCGCAAGCCTTGCGCCGCTTTCAACCTAAGAATTTCATTATCAAAATCTTTTAATTCAAAATTTTGATAACAATGATCAGATAAATTTTCATTCAGAAATTTTTCAGTGAAAAACTTCTTGGAGAATGAATGTGATAGACTTTTGCCAACCAATCCATATACTTTGGCAGCCATTCGGTTTTATTTTGGTTGAAATCATTAATAATGATCCTGATTATCAAGATAGAGATTAAAAGTATCACCCCGCAAGCCGATCCGCATAGTTTCTAATGGAATAATTTCAGAAGGAGCTATATTTCCAAGATTTGCATTGCAGCCTACTAATTTCAAAAAATAAAGTTGTTGCGCCTTTTGCGGGGCTTCCCAAAGAATTTTTTCTGCAGGTATCTTGGTCAAAATTTCATTTACTAGTCCTTGCCGAACTTCCCCACTATCGCGGTATAAGCCCACATTTCCAGCCTCTCTTGCTTCTGCAATTACATAATCAGCTCCCGCTTCTAATTCTGCTTGCATTTGTTCGATCCATTTATAAGGCGGCATAATATTGGTAGCATCCTTACTACCCACCTCACTTAGCACTACACCATGTTTTGTGAGTTTTTCAATATATCCACATTTTTCTGCATGTGGTATAGTAATCGAGCCATCACTTACCTCCATATATTTTATTCCATAGTCTTTACAAAGGGCGATGTAATCATTAAACTGATTGCGAACAAGAAATGCTTCAAATAAGGTACCACCGAAATAAACTGGAATTTCTGCCTGCTGATATAATTCAATCTTTTCTCTGAGATTAGGAGTTACATAGGCAGTGCCAAAGCCCAGTTTTATAATATCTATGTGAGGTTTTGCTGCGCTTAAAAGATTTTTGGCTTCTTCCACACTCAACCCTTTATCCATCACCATAGATAATCCAGAGGTGCGAGGCTTGCAAAACCTATCAGGCATTTGTGATAAATTAAAATTCATTTATTAAGTTTTAGGTGCGCAAAGATATTTCCTTAAAAAAATATATTGAAAAAAAATATGCATTGCGCTATTCTGGCAACAATTACTTCTTCTTTCTAAACCTACTTATCATTTCTACAACTGAAATATTATTAAGCACGGAAGGATCAAATTCTATAAATTGTTTTAATAATTGAGGTGCGACTACCAAGGCATTTTGTAATTGAAGCAAAGCTTCCTTATTCTTGCCTAATGAAAACAAGATGGAGGATTTCAAATAAATGAATAAATACTTTCCGCCGGAAACCTGCTGAGCATTCTGAACCTGAATGAGGGCCTCCTCTAAAAAATCATTTTCAAAAAGACAGGATATTAAGTTTTTCCATCCTTTTACATTCTTGGGTCGGGTCTTTATAAAATAAGTATAATGCATAATGGCCTCCTTTATCTTTCCCAATTGTTGAAAACATTCTGCCAGAGCAAGATGATAATCTGCTTTCTTATAGTTAATTTCTAAGGCACGATGTAAATTTTTGATGGCGCTTTCCCATTGTCCTTCCTTAATATAGGTTCCTGCAATTTTAAAATATAAATGACTATCATCATCCTTTAAATGAGCAGCCTTCCGGTAATGGAATCTTGCCTGGGCGGTTTTTTTTAATTTTTCAAAACAGTGGCCAATGGCTTCATAAATAACCTCTTCTGGATGAGACAATTCTAATACTTTCTGAAGTGCCTCAATCGCATCTTTATATTTTCTTAATTTAAGATAGGCATCTCCTAAATTTCTATAAGCATAATCAAATTTTTCATCAATTGCAATAGCATATAAGTAAGCATCTATAGCCTTTTCATACAACTTTACACCCTGATAGGCGGTACCTAAATTAAACCAAGCAAGATGAGAATAGGGTAAGTTATCAATAAGCTCTTTATGAAGTTTGATGCTTTCATCAAATCTACCAGTAAAATCAGTCCAAAAGCAAATTTTATAGAGGGCCTCCTCATTAGATGGATCTTGCTCAAGCACCAGCGCAAGGCAATCAAACACCTTGTCAAACTCTTCATAATCATCATAAACATCTGAGAGCTCAAGTAGCAATTGAATTCTTTCAGGTCCATAAAATTTATCAATGGCCACTTCCAGCACAGAAGCAGCTTTTTTTGAATTATCCAATGCCAGATAAATATCCATTTTTAAAATATAGACATTTACATCTTTTGAATCTAAGGCTTCAGCCTTCTCCAACAAAAGCAGCGCCTCTTCGTAGCGCCTCTGCGTCATAATGAGATCAGCCTTCTTCCACAGCAAAATACCCGAAAAAGGAAATTGTTCGATGGCATAATCTACTGCTTCAATTGCTTGCGGTACATCGTCTTTTTCATCAAAATAATCAATGAGTAGTATAAAGGAGTCTTCCTCAAGAAAATTAAATTCCTTGCCGTTTTTAAAATTATTATACTGGGTAAGCAATTCTTTTAATTCCTCATTATCGCTATTAAATTGGTCGTACTTCATATCTGGTTATAATTCAAAATACAATTTAATCTTTAATTATCCGTTTTTATTAAATAGGGGTAATCAGAAAAAATATGATGAAAGGTGCGGAAAATTCACAATTAAAGTTTAATTTTGTTAACGATAAAATAATCTTTTTGCAAAAATGAAACATTATACCAAAATATTAGCGGTTATATTGCTTTTTTGCGGAGTCGCCTTAATAGCTTCAGCCGATAGGGGAGGTTTTGTGAAAAAGAATAAATGTAAGCTAAATATAACCACCAAAGGCGACTTAAAAAATTCCATTTCTTTTAATCTGAAATCGGGTTTAAGCTACCGCGGTAGCCAGATTTTTAATAATCAACAGGTTGGAAATTTAATGGTGAGTGATGCTTTTGTTTCTTACAAAAAGGGGAACAGCATTTATATAATACCTTACAAACAAAAGATTTTAACACCTGAATATACCCAAGAGGGCTATAAACTTATTATCAGATCCAGAAAATAAAAAAAAATAGTTTTATAATAAAAAAACCGGCTGATGCCGGTTTTTTTATTATAAATATTTTACATGGGTTATTTATTTTTTGTCTCCTCATAGGTGAGTACTCTATATCCGGAGGTAGGAATTTCAAATTTGGAATCCGGCACTGTTTCTATTGATAATTTTGCTAAAACAAATTTTAATTTCAGTTTGCCGGATTGCATTTCATATTGAACTGGCAATCCTGGCAGGGATTTAAACTGAGCATCGTAGGATTTATTTGGAAGAGAAACATCGTTTGTATAAAAAACAGTAAACATAGTGCCGTTACTTAGCTTTGCAGTGGCTTTAGTACAACTATACCCATTGATAACACTGGTTTCGCCCTGATTCTCAAAAGTAATCCCATCATATTTTTTATTATTCGATTTCCATTCTTCAGGAGATAACGAAATCATTAACTTCTGACCACTATAATCCTTTAGTATTACACCTTTTCCTGTAGAAGCATTGAATATAGTTGCTTCGCGGCCAAGTCCGCTTACTAATTCCACTCTGCTTAAATTGCCCTTTAAATAAATGGTGGTACTAGCGCCGTCAAGCATATCAGCCATTTTGGGTTCATTACTACCAGACTCTACTGACATGTTGTAAACCATTACCCCTTCCCTCATTACTTTCTGTGCATCTACAGATGTAAAAAGAAAGATTAAACAAGTTATTAGAAAAAATATTTTTCTGTTCATTTTAATTTTAATATCTATCCCAATAAAGATAGCATTTAGTAGAATAAGGTTGCAAAATGATACTTCCCTTACTTTTTACGTCCGTTAGCTGCCTTTTCCTTCATTGCCTTTAATTTCTCATTAGATTCCTGCATAGCAGTAATCCGCTCCTGCCATTTACTTTTTGCAGCTGGCTTCTTTTTATTTTCTTGTAATTGAGCAAGAATCTTTTCGTGGTCTATTATATATTTCTGAATCACAAATTGAATAAGTAAGGTAATAGCATTAGAAACTGTATAATACCAAGTAAGTGCTGCCGGTAACCGGTTAAATACTCCCAATAAAATAATAGGGAAAATGAAAGGCAGGTATTTCATCACCGGATTACTGTTATCCTGCATATTACTCATTCCGTAAAGAGAGATAAGTAAACTGGTAATCACTGCAAAAATGGTAAAAAGGCTTATATGATCACCATAAAATGGAATAGAAAATGGCAGGTTATAAATAGAATCATAAGTAGATAAATCTGATGCCCACCAGAAACTTTGCCCCCGAAGGGTAATATTCGAATTAAAAAAGTTATATAATGCAAAGAAAATAGGTATCTGTAATAAGGCAGGGATGCATCCGCCTAAAGGGTTCACTCCGGCGCTTTTGAATAATTTCATTTGCTCCATGCCAAATGCCTGTTTATCATCTCCATACTTTGCCTTTAATGCTTCTATTTCCGGCTTTAGTAGTTTCATTTTGGCACCACTAAGGTAGCTTTGGTAAGTAAGTGGTGATATTAAAAGGCGAATGATAATGGTCAATAATGCAATGATCAGCCCATAACTTGCTATTTTTCCAGAAAGGAAGTTAAACACCGGCATAATGAAGCCCCTGTTTACATACTTTACAAATGCAAAAATACCACTACCCAGAGGTACCATATTATACATTTGATTTCCATAAGATTTTAATATTTTATAATCGCTTGGTCCATAATATAGTTGCAATGGAATAATGGCATTATCCCCTAGAGGCAAGTCTAAACGAAGGGTTGCTGACGCCTCCCCAACAATCCTTAATGACGTATCTTTAGGTGAATTCCAGTTGATTTCGCCAGAAGCAAATTTATTTTTTGAAACAATAGAATTTACAAAAAACTGCTGATTGAGCGCTACCCAATCCACTGGTTTGGTAAATTTCATGTTATCATCCTTACCTGTTGCTAAATGTTCGAAGTCATACGCTCCATTTTCAACAAATGATACATGAGATTGTTGGGTTTCCCACTCAATATCTCTCTCCTGCCTATTCGCCTTTGCTTTCCACAAAAGATTGAGTGTATTTTGAGTCAGTAAGTGGTTAGAGCCCGCCAGACTGATATTTAAATCAATCATATAATCATCTGGTTTTAAAATATATTCATGACTCACTTTTTCCCCACCTGGCAATTGTAGTTCAAAAAGTATGCGTTTCCCTTTGTCTTCAGTAGTAGTGATCTGGGGCGAATTGAATATAAGCTCGCTCGTTTGGGCGGTACGACTGTTCCCTGTATTAATGGCATAAGAAATATTGCTGAAAGCGCCGTCAGTTAATATTAATGGCTTGCCATCAAATTCTTTGAATTTTTTAAGTTCTACACTTTTTGGTTGTGCGCCTTTATTTGTGAAGGTAATCTTTACAAGATTGTTTTCTACTACAGTTAATTGCTCCTTCACTGAATCATTTATGGCAATAGGATTATTATTTAACTGTTTTGATAAGGCAGAATCCTGAATTTTATTTTGCACTGCAGTGTCCATTTTGGGATGAAGGCGTGCAATGGAATCCTGTATATGTTGCTTCTGCTTTTCCATTGCCTCCTGCCCCTTCTGCGTATAAATAAAGTATCCAAAAAATAATAGGGCCAGCAATCCAAATCCTATGATTGTATTCTTATCCATTCATTTTAAAAATTAGTTGGCAAATGTACAGAAAGTTTGCCCGTATGATTGAGAGATTTAGACTTCATATAATGCAGATGCCCCCTTTCGGAGGCATCTGTATAAATTAATTCTATTTTATTTTTTTGCTGCAGTCTTGGCATCTGCTGCTTTGGCATCTGCCGCTGGTGCAGCTTTGGCTGCCCCAGTAGAAGGCGCTGCCTTAGCTTCCTCCTGCTTTAACTGGCGGGTCATAGTCACTGATGCTATAGGAATACGTGGTGAATTGAGTATTTCCATATTAGGCGCCTTTACATCCTGCACACGCACGTTTTCATTTAAATTTAGGGCAGAAAGATCCATCTCAATATTTTCAGACAGAAATTCTGGAGTAGTCTTTATTTTTAGCGACTTCATTTTAATGGCCAACTTTCCGCCTTCCTTCACACCGGCAGGTACGCCTGTAAATTTTAAAGGAATATTTACAGTCAGTTTTTTATCACCAACCAGCTCCAGA
The DNA here is from genome assembly GCA_018268075.1 of Bacteroidota bacterium. GTDB lineage: Bacteria > Bacteroidota > Bacteroidia > Chitinophagales > Chitinophagaceae > Ginsengibacter. The sequence continues at coordinate 55,471 of JAFDXH010000248.1, forward strand.
AAATCAACATGAATAAGGCGGTCGCTAACTTTTTCAAATTGTACATCTTTCAATACACACTTGTAAGATGAACCATCTACATTTACTTCTGCCAGCATAAAATCTGGTGTATATACCAGGTTTTTAAAAGCTGATGCCGGAGCAGAAAAATTAATTTCTTTCGCACCTCCGTAAATTACAGCTGGCACTTTTTCGTCAGAGCGAAGTTGGCGGGTGGCTGCTTTGCCAAATTCGGTCCTGATTTGTCCTTCGATTGTAATCGTTTTCATTTATTAATATTTTTTGAGGCGCGAAGGTAATGATTTTTACATAAAAAGAGCAGAAATAAGTGGACAAAAAACCAACAACCTCTTTCCTTAAAAGAATATCATACCTACAAGAATCAGTTCTACGGTATATATTACCTAAAGGATGCAGCAATCAAGAAAAGTTTTAGACTTTACTCTTAAGTTTTTTATGGATTTTACTTCTGATAAAAAGACTATTAATACTTCTGTTTTCAAAAGCATTTCTAATAGCAATTGCAAATAAATCGGCCACCGAAACTACCTTAATCTTTGGTGAAGGATGCTTTAAAGGGATTGTATCGCATACCACTAATTCTTCCAACACGCTATTTTCAATATTTTCGTATGCATTCTTACTCAGCACTGGGTGGGTACAAAATGCCCTTACACTTCTTGCCCCCTTCTCCATTAGAAGACCCGCACTTTTACAAAGTGTACCTCCGGTATCACATATATCGTCTATTAGTACAATGTCTCTATCGGTAACATCCCCGATTACAACCATACTGGCAATTTCATTGGCCCGTTTGCGATGCTTATCGCAAATCACCATATCTACCTCAAAGTAACTTGCAATTTCCCTGATTCTATTAGCACTCCCTACATCAGGCGCGGCAAAAGTAAGGTTGTCAAGATTCAGGTCTTCGATGTAAGGTATGTAAATAGCAGAAGAATCAAGATGATCTACCGGAATATCAAAATACCCTTGAATTTGGGGAGCATGCAAATCCATTGTGATTACCCTATCGGCGCCGGCTGCTACAATCATATTAGCTACTAACTTAGAGCCTATAGCAACACGTGGCTTGTCTTTCCTATCCTGGCGAGCATAGCCATAATAAGGAATTACGGCTATTACCTTATAAGCAGAAGCTCTTTTAGCAGCATCTATCATCAAAAGCAGTTCCATCAAATTGTCTGTTGGAGAAAAAGTACTTTGAATCAAAAAAACAAACTGACCTCTGATGCTTTCCAGGTATTCAACGCCAATTTCTCCATCACTGAATTTTTGAATATTTACTTTACCCAGCGGCTCACCAAAGCGTAGGGCAATTTGTTTTGCTAAATACTGAGATCCTGTACCAGAGAAAATTTTTAGATTGGGATGCATAATTTTATTTTAAAGCAAACTGGAGATAGGCGAAATTATAATTTATATTTATGGAAATAAATTGAATTTGATGGAAACTGTTAACAAATCTTCCACGTCAATAAAAAACTGGGCCTTGGATGACAGGCCCAGAGAAAAACTTTTAACCAAAGGCTCTCAAACTTTAAGCGATTCTGAACTGCTCGCCATTTTGATAAATACCGGAAGTGGCAAAAGGTCGGCAGTACAATTGGCCAGAGAGGTGTTAGAGTTAGGTGGCAATAATCTTGATAAATTAGGCAAGCTTTCTCTAAAAGACCTGATGGAAATTTCCGGTATTGGTGAGGCAAAAGCGATTACCATTATTGCCGCCTTGGAATTTGGGCGGCGCCGGCAGGCGTCAAGACCAGTAGATAAAATAAGCATTGGAGATAGCAATGCCCTAGCGGCATATTTAAAAACTTCTTTAAAAGATCATCATCACGAAGTATTCGCAGTGGTTTTTTTGAACCGGGCTAATAAAATCAATCATTTTCAAGTAATGAGTATTGGCGGTATGTCTCAAACTATTGTAGATCCCAAAACAATTTTTATAAAAGCCCTGGAGGTAAAAGCTACCTCAATAGTATTGTGCCACAACCATCCATCAGGCAACTTGAAGCCAAGCCGTGCAGATGAAGAAATTACCCAAAAATTAAAAAATGCCGGCAGGCTATTAGACATTCAGGTGTTAGATCATCTGATAGTAAGTGATGAAGGTTATTTTAGTTTTGCCGATGAGGGAATACTATGAGTGGGTAAAGAAAGAAGAGGCGAGTAGAAAGTTTTAGAGATGCTGTCCACGGCCTCCAATTTCGCAATTTATATTTGACTAAAAATTATGCCTGAGCCGTTGGGCCGCCAAAGTTGAGCGGAAGTTCTACTGCTTCTATATCCTGAATAGTACCATTTACCGATTCAAATTTCTTTACATTCTCAATCATGGCTTTCATAAAGCGCTTGGCGTGAGTGGGCGTAAGTATAATACGGCTTTTTACTTTACTCTTTGGGGTGCCTGGCATTACATTTACAAAATCTATTACAAACTCTGCATGGCTATGTGTAATAATGGCAAGATTAGCATAGTTCCCTTCTGAGATTTCCTCAGAGATTTCAATATTCAGTTGGTTGGGTTGCTGTTGGTCTGCCATTATTTTTTTTTACAAAGGTAATGAAAGAAGAGAGTAATATTAAAATGACGCTTTCAAACTCAATCATCCCTAATTCATCCTTCCTTAACTAACAAGGCAATTTTTAAAAAGAATATATTGCCTGCATCTTTAATTCAGTTTTGGTATTACCCTTTATAACATCAAGACCACTACCTATAGATTTTTGGCCGGGGTAATAGGATTGTGCAATTCGCATCCATAAGGAAAGTTTGCGAGTAAGGTCGTAATTCACATTTAAATAGTAGCGGTAACCTTTTCCAAAAAACACCGGAATAGAATAACTATAAAGTACATCATTTTCAAAAGCATACAGGCGGCTATTATATCCATCAGTTTCAAAGTAACATAGCCTTATATTGCCCGATAGGGGCTTAAGTAAAGGCTTATAAATAACATCAGAATAAATAAGGAACCCGTTTTCGGGGGCGTCGCCTCTTTTATCAAACCAGCTTAGTTCTGCCCGCGAACGGAATGTAAAAGTCTTATTGATCTTGTAGGAAAACTGTGTGCGAAAGCCTTGCTTAGGCTTATCAATTACAGGATTAAATGGAAGGCCCAACGGATTGTAATTAATGGGTTTCGTTTCATCTCTATACCGAGCATAAATCTCTACATTTCTATTGGGGCTATAGGTTAATTGCAACATGTAATCACTACCAGAGCTCGGTGCATCTGTCCTGTACTTGACCCATGGGAAATTGTAAAAATCTGCATAGCCATCTATTCTTAATGAGGATATTGGCGTGATAGTGATACCTGAATAGAAACCACTCTCATTGGTCGGGAAGGTGTTCTCAGTAAATGCATTAGAATATAGTGATTGATACCCCTTTGATATTTTTCGGTACAGAAAACTCATATCCACGCGGGAATCTGGGCTTATAGCAAGTCCATTTATAAAAGCAGGATCACCGTCTTCATCTGTAGCGGCTTCGCCAAAAAAATGTGCATTTTTAAAAGTATAACTGTAATCTATACTGTAATTCCCTATTTTCTTTCCTGAAATAGCAAATAGGTTATATAATACATCTTGTTTATTGATTCTATGATCAAATTGATAATGTACACCATTGATACCTACATGCCACCTTTCGGTAGTGTATTTTAAATTACCCCCTAAAGTAAGCTGGCCCTGCACTCCTTTGCTGGCAACTTCACTATTGGTGCGATGGTATCCTGATTGTTGCAGGGAGGATACATAATCTATCAAGTCAAGGGTATCTACATTAAATCCCGCATCCAGCTTTCGATAGCTCGCAAATAAGGTACTTTCCCACCTATTCTTTTGAAGTGTAATGCCCACCCCACGGTTAAAAATAATTTCGCCTGCAGAATTGTAGGGCCTAAGTACATCCGATTGCCTTTTGATATTTAATATCTCAGCCCCTTTTCCAAATGCAAGGCTTCCCCATTGAGTGAGACCCTGCCCTAGATTGATTGTAAAATCACCAATAGCCAATGCTTTTATAATGCCCAAATCGCGAACGAACAAATGAGCTGAATAAAAATCAAATCCCTGTTTTTGAGCCCCTTTAAAGAATTGCTCACCCGCATCCTTCTCTGCGGTAAAGCCAAATTGCAATTGATTTTTAAATTTATATCTATATCTGACTAATATTTTTTGCGGACTACCTGGGTAAAAATTCTTTGCTTGGCTGCTATCCAATAAATACCCTTTTGATTTTTCCAAAACCTGAGTACCTCTTATTAATAAAGTATTATTTCCACCATGAAATCGTTGTCCAAGCGAATAAAAAACATTGACTTTCTGATCAACAGTTATGTAAGGCTTCATTCTTCGTAAAGTCATTACATCTAGCCCGGGTACTGCCTGCAACTCATAGATATTTAAAAATGATCCAAATAATTTCCTATAAGAGATAATATTGCTTATTTGTATAGGCGATAAAATATGTAATTGTTGCATAAGGCCTTCATCTGCATAATTCAAATTCAACGGCTCCTTAATAAAATGAACTAATTCCTGTAGATAGCTATCATCCTCGGTAGTAGCATCATCATTCGTTGCAGTAAGATTTTCCAACTGCTCTTCTATAACTGGAGGCGGCTCTGTAGGCTCCACAGGCTTTTCCTGTGCTTGAGCACAGGAAAAACATATCCATGTAAAGATGAAACAAAATAATTTTTTGATGTTAATATAATTTTCAATTCTATTCAACAACTTTCTTTTTAAAATTGTAAATTAACATCACACCGGGGCTTATACCCAACTGAGGGTGATAGCTTACTGAAATATCGAGCCGCAAATCATTCCAGCTTAATCCAGCCCCTGCAAAGGGCGATGAGTTCACAGAATTAATACCGGCACGTGCAAAAAATTGCTTCATAAAGTTATATTGTACGCCTGCTTTCACATTTACAGGCACATTCTCTTCTTTAATAATTTCGGCACTAACCATAAAATCTTCGCTTGCCTCGTAGCCTATTCCGAAAGTATAGATAGAAGCCAGCTTTTCATTGTCAGTTTTGGAAAGTGTACCTCCAACAGGATTATAAATATTAATCCCTGCATTCAATTTATCTGTTAGGTGAACAATTGCAGCAATATCGAACGTAACAGCCGAACTGCTTTGATACGCAGGTATTCTAAAGGAATAATAATTAAACCTAACCCCAATATCTAATGCTGCGCCAAGATTTCTTGCATAGAGTAAAGAAAGCTGAGATTCATTATAATTTTTATATCCTAAGTAATCTCCCTGAAATGCAAAATTTCCCTTTGTGGTGGGCAATGCAACTATTGCGGAATACATATTAGTGGCATTCAATAAAAACCTTCTTTCGCCATAGGCACCTACCGCGCCATTCTTTAATTGTGCCAAAGCTGCCGCATTACTGCTTACAGAAAAAGCATCAACGTGGTGAATACTATAGGCCCCCATACCGGGGTAGCTTGCTGCTACAGGACTTTTAACCGGTTGGCCAAGAAGAATAACCGGCAATAAGAACAAGCAATTAAATAAAACAGTTAGTTTCAAAAGTCATGTTTTGGTATAAAATTTAAATATATTGATTAATACTAAATGAACCAGTCTAATTTAAAATAAAATTTTTAAAAGGATCGTGATCATTAATTTTGCAACATGATATTAATGGAAGGAAAACCTGTAGCGGCTTCAATAAAAAATGAATTAAAAGCAGCCATCAGCAAGCGATCAAAGGAAAATAAAAAGACTCCACATTTGGCTGCTATTCTTGTAGGGAATAATGGTGCCAGTGAAACTTATGTAAATTCAAAAGTAAAAAATTGTCTTGAGGTAGGAATTATTTCTTCGCTTTTCAAATATGAAAATAACATTACCGAATCAGAGTTACTTCAACAAATAAAAATGTTGAATGAAAACGATGACATTGATGGCATTTTAGTGCAGCTTCCTTTGCCTGATCACATCTCCGAAAAAAAAGTAATTACCACCATATCGCCAGCAAAGGATGTGGATGGTTTTAATCCGGTAAGTGTGGGTAATATGGTTTTAGGATTTCCAACATTTATTTCTGCCACACCCTATGGTATTCTGCTTTTATTAAAATATTACAATATTAGCCTGAAGAGCAAGCATGTAGTAATTATCGGAAGAAGTAATATAGTAGGAACACCATTAAGTATCCTACTAAGCCGCAACAACGAATTTGGTAATGCCACAGTAACCCTCACCCATTCCCACACTGCTGATCTAAAAGAAATTTGCAGAAGTGCTGATGTAATAATTGCAGCAATAGGCAAGCCCCAATTTATAAAAGCGGATATGATAAAAACTGGTGCTATAGTGATAGATGTAGGCATCAATAGGATTAAAGACGATAATAAAAAAAATGGATATGCGCTGGTGGGCGATGTGGACTTTGAAAGTGTGTCCAACAAGTCTTCCTATATATCTCCGGTGCCGGGTGGCGTAGGCCTTATGACGATAGCAGCTTTATTGAAAAATACTTTCAATGCCTGTATTTACCTTCATCCCTAATATTGCTCAAATGAATCAGGCTATTTCAGATACTACCATCTTACCTGTAATGGAGCATTTTTATACCATTCAGGGAGAGGGCTTTCACCAAGGCCGTGCTGCTTATTTTATTCGGCTTGCTGGCTGCGATGTAGGCTGCGTATGGTGCGATGTAAAAGAAAGTTGGGACAAAGCCAGCCATCCTTTATTAGAAATAAAAAAACTGGTTAATAACGCAATCTGCCATCCCGCAAGATTGGCTGTGATTACCGGTGGTGAACCTTGCATGCATTCACTATATGAACTTACAGATCAACTACGCCAATCTGGTTTTGAAACAAATCTGGAAACTTCTGGCGCCTATCCTATTTCCGGTCTATGGGATTGGATATGCCTATCGCCCAAAAAATTCAAGTCGCCCCTACCTGAAAATTTACAAAAAGCCAATGAGATAAAGGTTATCATATATAATCAATCTGATTTTGCATGGGCTGAAAAATTTGAAAAAATGGTTAGCGATGAATGTAAAATGTATTTGCAACCGGAGTGGAGCAGAGTTGAAAAAATGACTCCTTTAATTATTGAATATATTATGAGGCATCCTCAATGGCAATTATCACTTCAGGTTCATAAGTATATTGGGGTTCCTTAATATTTTTTTACCTTCCTTAACAACAAAAACTATTCAGGCAAGTAAATTCGTTTTAATTTTAAATAAATGGAATTATGCCCCGAAGTGTCCTCTTACTCATTCTATTTTGCTATGTACAGCCTTTAAAAGCTCAATGGTACGATGCAGATAAAATTGACCATAATGCACTAACTATATATACTTTGGCTAACAATAAGGCTCGAGCAGGAGAATATACTACAGCTATTCAAATGATAAATGAGGCTCTGAAAAAGGAGCCCAGATTTGTGGATGCCTATCTTTCACTCGCTGGTATTTATGGAGATTTGAAAAATTATTCACTGGCAGTAACAAATTTTTCTAAGGCCATCGAACTGGATTCTGTTTATACAAAATATTATCTGCTACCCTATTCAATAGACCTTGCCGGATGTGGCAAATTTTCTGAGGCTTTAAATGCAATTAATAATTTTTTAAATAACCCGAGCATTAATGAAAGAAGTAGAAAAGCTGGTGAATTCCGGAAAAAAACTTATGAATTTGCAGTAGCCTATGCACATAAATATGAATCACAACCTTACAATTTTACTCCTGAAAATTTAGGTGACAGCATCAACTCTGCCGACAATGAATACTTTCCCTCATTAACTGTAGATGGACTAACAATAACACTCACACGAAAAATAAAAGGAAACGAAGATATATACATAAGCCATAAACACAATGGTATCTGGGGACTCGCTATGCCTTTGCCTGGAAATATTAATTCATCAGGCTTTAATGAAGGCGCACAGAATATATCGCAGGATGGTACATGGATGATATTTACCGGTTGTAATTTCCCCAAAGGCCTAGGAAGTTGCGATCTCTATATTTCATTTCTCACTAAAAATGGATGGAGTGAACCTAAAAATTTAGGGCCAAATGTAAATAGTGAGTTTTGGGAATCTACTCCTTCTCTTTCGCCGGATAAGCGGGATCTGTATTTTAGTGCAAATGTACCCGGTGGCTTTGGTGGGAAAGATATTTGGGTATGCCATCGTGACGATAACGGTAAATGGCAGGAGCCCGAAAACTTGGGTGCAACCATCAACACAGATGCCGACGAAAGCACCCCATTTATACATGCAGATAATCAAACGCTATATTTTAATTCGAACGGGCTACCGGGCTACAGCGAAAAGCCCGATCTTTTTATGTCAAAAAAAATGCCGGATGGCAAATGGTCCATTCCTGAAAATCTGGGATACCCAATCAATACTATTGATGACGAAGGATCAATGGTAGTGGCCTCAGATGGCAAAACAGCCTATTATTCCAGTGATAAAAGCGACTCCAAGGGCGGGCTGGATATTTATAGTTTTACACTACCTGAGCACCTTCGGGCAATGAGAACCTTATGGACCAAAGGAAAGGTATATGACTCACTAACTCATGAAGGGCTGCCCTCTACTGTAGTACTTACAGATATTGTCACAAAAACGATTATCAGCCGATTGCAAACTGATGAAGATGGTAATTATCTGGTAACATTACCCGTTGGCAAGGATTATGCCTTTAATGTACAACGAAAGGGGTATTTATTTTATTCTGAAAATTTCAATATCAACGCTACCTCCAAAGACTCTATATTTCAACGAGATATACCATTACAACCTTTGGTTAAAAATGCAGCAATCGTTTTAAAAAATATCTTTTTTGATACAAAAAAAGCCGACTTGAAATCAGAGTCGCTCATAGAACTAAACAATGTAATAACCCTTATGAATGAAAATCCGAATTTGAAAATAAGAATTACAGGGTTTACAGATAATGTAGGAAGTATGCAGGACAATCTTGCACTTTCAAAAAACCGCGCTATATCTGTAGTAAATTACCTCATCAGTAAATCTATTGACAAATCCAGGCTGCAATATAGCGGGCTAGGCGCCAGCCACCCCATCACCCCAAATGACTCAGAATATGGGCGTAGCTTAAACAGGCGAACAGAATTAACCGTAATAAGCAATTAAATTTATTGATTGGTGATTATTTAATATTTTACGCTTCTACGATATGAGCGACGAACTAATATACCAAATTGCACTTACTCAAGTACCTCATATCGGTGATGTACACTCGAAAGCGCTTGTCAATCATTTTGGCTCAGCTTCTGCGGTTTTCAAAGCCTCAAAAAAAGAATTAGATTTTATAGATGGTATCGGAAGCATAAGGGCTACCTCTTTAAAAGGTTTCAATAATTTCAAAGAAGCAGAAAAAGAAATTGCATTTATTGAAAAATTCAAGATATCACCACTTTTTATTACTTCTGAAAATTATCCCAAAAGGCTTTTAAACTGTTATGACAGCCCTTCACTATTGTATTACAAAGGAAATGCTGATCTGAATACTTCCAAAATAGTCGCCGTTGTAGGCACCAGGTCTCACAATGATTATGGAAAAATGATCTGTGAAAAATTAATAAATGACCTGATAGATGAAGACATATTAATAGTGAGTGGACTCGCTTATGGCATAGACAGTATTGCACATAAGTGCGCTGTAAAAAGCAATTTAAAAACAGTAGGCGTACTTGCTCATGGTCTGGATAACGTTTACCCTGCACAGAATAAAATCCTCGCAAGAGAAATGGTAAAGAATGGCGGGTTGCTTACTGAATTTAAAAGCAACACTAAGCCCGATAAACAAAATTTCCCAACAAGAAACAGGATTGTGGCCGGCATGAGTGATTGTATAGTAGTAATAGAAACAGGCATAAAGGGTGGCTCACTTATTACAGCAGAATTAGCAAATGGATACAATAAAGATGTTTTTGCATTTCCGGGAAGAGTTTCAGACCAAAAAAGTGAAGGCTGCAATTATTTAATTAAAAATAACAAAGCAGCATTAATTACGAGTGCCGACGACCTTTTAGAAAATATGGGATGGAAAAAAAAGGTAAACCCCGTAGCCCGCAAACAACGAGCATTGTTTATAGAACTTGCGCCCGAGGAAAAAATCATCATCGGATTGTTTGATAGCAATGACACCTTGCATATAGATGAACTATACTTAAAAAGTAAATTAAGCAGCAGTGCGGTAGCTCAGGCTTTATTAATGCTTGAAATGCAGGGTATTATTGCAAGCCTCCCGGGAAAAACCTATAAAATGCTGGATTGAAAAAATCTATCATTCCGGAATATTATCTTTGCACATGCCTACAAAAAATAATGGAGCCACAGCTCCCCAAAAATCATTTATTGAAGGGTTGACCTTCGATGACGTTTTACTTGTTCCCGCATATAGTGAGGTATTACCAAGAAATGTAAATATCAGGTGCAGACTGACGTCAAAAATTTTTTTAAACATCCCGATGCTTAGTGCGGCAATGGATACCGTTACAGAAGCAACACTTGCCATAGCGCTGGCGCGCGAAGGCGGGCTGGGTATTCTTCATAAAAATATGACGATAGAGCAACAGGCTGCCCAAGTGCGGCGTGTAAAACGAAGTGAAAGCGGCATGATCATGGATCCAGTGACCTTGCCAGAGGATGCCACATTAGGTGAGGCTTTGTATTTAATGAAAGAAAATAAAATAGGCGGTATCCCTATTACCAATAGTGTAGGCAAGCTCACAGGAATATTGACCAATCGGGATTTAAGATTTGAGACAAACCTTAAAAGAAGTGTGAGCGAATTAATGACTTCAGAAAATTTAATAACAGCCCGCGAAGGAACAGATCTTGAAAAAGCTCAGATTATACTTAGAAAACATAAAATAGAAAAACTTCCTGTAGTAAACAACAAAGGGATTCTGAAGGGGCTTATTACCTACAGAGATATATTAAAAGTTCACAATCACCCCTTGGCTGCTAAAGACGAATTTGGCAGGCTTATTTCTGGTGCAGGTGTAGGTATCACCAATGATATTATGGATCGTGTATATGCACTACAGGAGGTAGGAGTAGATGTAATATGTCTGGATAGCGCCCATGGCCATACTAAGGGCGTAATTGATGCACTTAAAAAAATAAAAAAATCATTTAAAAATTTTGCAGTAATTGCCGGCAATGTTGCTACGGGTGAAGGTGCAAAGGCATTGGCTGATGCAGGTGCAGATGCGGTAAAAGTAGGAATTGGGCCTGGCTCTATATGTACCACCCGCATAGTTGCAGGAGCTGGAGTACCACAAATAACAGCTATTATGCAGGTAGCCCAATCGCTAAAAAATAAAAATGTAGGAATAATTGCCGATGGCGGCATCAGATATACGGGTGATATGGTGAAAGCTATTGCAGCAGGCGCTGATTGTGTAATGATGGGAGGCGTATTTGCCGGAACAGAAGAAAGCCCTGGCGAGACAATCATTTATGAGGGAAGAAAATTTAAGCAATACCGCGGTATGGGTTCATTGGGCGCCATGGCGCAAGGCAGTAGCGACAGATATTTCCAAGAAAAAGAAGAGCAAGCTCAAAAATATGTGCCCGAAGGAATTGAAGGACGAATAGCGTACAAAGGAAATCTTCATGAAATAGTACACCAGTTTACAGGTGGCCTACGTGCAGGAATGGGTTATTGCGGAGCTAAAGATATTGACAACTTGAAAAATGCCACATTCATAAAAATCACCAACGCAGGTATGCGTGAAAGCCATGCACACGATATCGAGATTACCAAAGAAGCTCCCAATTACAGCCGTTGATTACTTCAAAAAAAAATAGTTATCCATTTTGTCATTTATAAAATTTATTTTCTTTTTTATATTCCTGATGCCTTATACCGCTCTTGGGCAGGACTCTTTATGCAAAACACAGATAAGCCTGCTCACTATAAGCCCCGGCGAAGAATTATATTCCACATTTGGACATAGCGCCCTTCGTGTATATGATAGTGTTAGCAACTCAGATATCATCTATAATTACGGAACATTTGACTTTGATGAGCCGGGCTTTTATACAAAATTTGTAAGAGGAAAATTATTGTATTACCTCTCGAGAGATAATTTTGAAAATTTTATTGCCGAGAACCAACAGGAAAACAGAACTACCACTGAACAGATTTTAAACTTGGATTGCACTGAAAAAACCAGGCTGCTACAACTTCTGTATGCCAATATGCAGGAAGGCCATCGTACCTACAAGTATGATTTTTTATTTGACAACTGCACTACACGGATTAGAGATTTAATAGCAAAAGCTGGTTCAGATTCTGCAGTGCATTTTGGAAAAGTTATTGACAGGCCACGAACCTTTAGAAACTTGATACATGAATACCTGGATAATAATGATAAGCAATGGAGTAAGCTGGGAATAGATATTTTGCTGGGCAGCAAAACAGATGCAGTGATGACTCCATACCAAATCATGTTTCTGCCCGATTACCTGATGAATACCCTTGACCGTTCTTCGATAGATCAGAAGCCAATAGTAATCAGCCACACATCTCTGTATAAAATAAAATACACCGATAATTCGCCCGGCAATCTTACCCATCCTTTTTTCATTTTTATTTGTCTCTTCATAGCTATATGCCTACTGAGCCTTGTAAAAAATAATTTGGTAAAACAACTATTAATCAACTTTGACCGATTGCTTTTTTTCCTGATTGGTTTGTTAGGAATTTTGATGCTTTTCATGTGGTTTGGAACCGACCATATTATGTGTAGCAATAATTTTAATTTATTATGGGCATGGCCACCTAATTTAGTAGCTGCTTTTTACCTAAGCTCTCAGAAAAGATGGGCTCGTTTATATTTCCTGGTTCAAGCTGTATTTTTAACATTGCTTACCGGTCTTTGGTTTTTGATGCCACAGCAATTAAATATTTCACTTGTGCCAATCGTATTAATTTTGATCGTGCGAGCATTTCATTTCTATTTCAAAAAGGATCATTATGCCTCAGCTTGATGTCGCTACTAAAACTATTTTTTATAAAAAAACAGGCCAAGGAGTACCGGTTATATTGCTTCATGGTTTTGGAGAAGATAGCCGCATTTGGAATGGTGTAGTCAAAAGTTTAAAAAAGAAATATTTAGTGATAGCCCCAGACCTGCCAGGTAGTGGCCACTCACAGATGCTCGATGGCGAAGTAGATTTACTCAATTATGCAGAAGTAATCCTAAAAGTTATTCAGGAAGAAATTGGCCATAGAAAAAAATTTCATTTAATAGGCCACAGTATGGGAGGTTACATTTCTTTAGCTCTGGCAAAGAAATATCCTGATTATATAAAATCACTGTGCCTGTTTCATTCATCATCCTTTGCAGATGATGCTGAGAAAATAAAAAAAAGGCAAAAGAGTATTCAATTCATAAAAAAGAATGGATCAAGAAAATTTTTAGAGACCACTACCCCTGATCTTTTTTCCGAAATATCAAAAGCAAAGAATCCACATTTACCTGCAAAATTAACAGACCTTGCTGCATCCATTTTGCCAGAAGCGCTTACCCAATATTACAGAGCGATGATAAACAGGGAAGATACTTCTACGGTTTTGCAATCGGCCAAATTCCCTGTTTTATTTCTTCTGGGCAAATACGACAAAGCAGTGCCACTGGAAGCCGGATTGAAACAGTGCCACCTGCCGGCTATTTCCGCTGTTCATATACTCAAATCTTCAGCACATATCGGTATGTGGGAGCAGCCCCAAAAATCAATTGGAATTTTAAATACCTTTTTGGAAGGATGAACCTAATGGATTTATTTCTGAAAGAAACTATGAGATACCATATTTTTTTCCGAAATTTATAACGATAAGTATGATATTTTAGACCTCGAACCTAAGGATACATCAATGAAAAAAATCATTCTTTATATTCTTTTGGCTTTTTGCTCTAATTCCTGCTTTGCCAAGCACATTATTGGCGGAGAAATGTTTTACACTTACATTGGCTCCGGTACACAGGCAGGCAGTAACCGGTACCTGATTACACTAAAACTTTTTCGCGATCAAAACTCACCTTCAGATGCAGCGCCTATGCCTGTAAATGTTTTTATTGGTATTTATAACAATGACAATCTGGTGCAATTCCCTTCTAATGGCGCTTATTATGATGTGCCCAAAGCAGACGAGAAAAGTGTTACCGTAAATCCATTCCCTGTATGTATTACAAATGCTCCGGCGCTCAATTACCACGTTGGCATTTTTAATCTTACCGTTGACTTGCCTGCAAATAGCAAAGGATATACAGCCGCCTACCAAACATGCTGCCGGATATCTCCCCTTACTAATGTGGATACAAATAATGGTAATGGTACCGGCGCTACCTACTCCTGTACCATCCCTTCCATCATTGATAATTCACCTCAGTTTGTTACAAGCATTGATGCAATCTGTGGCGACAAGCCATTCCATTTTCAATTTGATGCAACTGATGCTGACCACGATTCTCTTGTTTATGAATTTACCAATGCTTTTGATGGCGGGCGATTTCAAAATTCTCAAAATGGGAATCCTTCTCCACCGCCATACAATTCTGTCCCTTATATTGGCTCCTACTCGCCCAACCAGCCCTTGGGGCCAGAAGCCACTATCAACAGGCATACTGGTGAAATTAGCGGCATCGCCCCAGGAGTTGGTAGATATGTTGTTTGTGTTGCTGTGCTTTCATACAGGAATGGTGTACTGATAAATACCCATCGCAAAGATTTTATTGTAAACGTTACCAATTGCGACTTTGCCGGTGCCCGTTTAAATCCCAAGGGCGTGAGTTGTGATGGCTTCAGTGTCAACTTTTCAAACGATGATTTTTCCCCACTAAACCATACCTTTTATTGGGTTTTTGGCGATCCAAAATCAGGAACAGCAGATACATCTACACTTCAAAATCCTATACACATCTATTCTGATACTGGTGTGTATGTTTATAAATTAATTGTAAACAGGGGCGAGCAATGTAGTGATTCTGCAATACAAACCATTAAAGTATATCCCGGATTTTTTCCTAAATTTTCAGTGACAGGTAAATGCAAAAATTCACCTATTAAATTTACTGACCAATCTACCACAAATTATGGATCGGTTAATTTCTGGCTATGGAATTTTGGCGACCCCTCTACTCTGGCCGATACGAGTTTATTAAAAAACCCAACCTATACTTATTCTACTTCTGGCAAATACCCCATAAGCCTCACCGTAACAACAACCAAGGGATGCAACAAAACATTTTTTGATACGATTAACATTGTGGATAAGCCTGCATTTTCAGTAACCAACGATACGCTCATTTGCAGCATTGACACCCTTCAGCTCAATGCCGTAGGCAATGGAACAATTACCTGGTCGCCTAACTACAATATCAATAATTTCTCCATTTTTTCACCACAGGTAAGCCCCAAAAAAACGACTACTTATTATGCTACTCTTTTTGAAAGCCCGGGTTGCACTGCCACTGATTCTGTAATAGTGCAAGTGGTAGATCAGGTAACCCTTTCAGCGGGAAAGGATACCACCATTTGCACCACCGATACTATACAACTCAATCCACAAAGCGATGGATTACATTACCTATGGACACCTGCTACTTCTTTATCCAGCGATACTGCTAAAAGGCCCTTTGCCAATCCACTTAATACTACTATCTACCATGTACAAGCGAATATTGGAAAATGCTTTGCAAATGATCAGGTTAAAATTACCACAGTACCCTATCCTAATGCGAAGGCAGGGAATGATACTACCTTGTGCCTGGGTAAAAGCATTCAACTGATTGCCTCCGGGGGCAGTGATTACATCTGGAGTCCAACAAACTTTCTGAACAATCCCAATATCCCTACGCCTGTTTCTACACCAGCACTATCTATCCGATATACAGTTCAGGTGAATGATATAAAAGGGTGCCCTAAACCATCATTTGATACAATTCTTATAATGGTAGAAAATTTGGTTGTGGATGCAGGGCCTCGTGATACAATAATCGTAGTAGGCCAGCCATTACAACTAAATGCAAAAGGTGCGGCAGAGTTTTTTACCTGGACTCCATCTACCGGGCTAAACAATGCTCATATTGCCAACCCCATTGCCAAACTCACAGAAAATCAACAATACATACTGAATATTGAAAGTAAAGCAGGATGT
This sequence comes from Bacteroidota bacterium, assembly GCA_018268075.1. Taxonomy (GTDB): domain Bacteria; phylum Bacteroidota; class Bacteroidia; order Chitinophagales; family Chitinophagaceae; genus Ginsengibacter. Next base: position 71,706 of record JAFDXH010000248.1, read on the forward strand.
ACCGCAACAGATACTATAAATGTAATCGTGTATAAAGTAAAACCGGGATTATATGTACCCAATGCCTTTACTCCTAATGGAGATGGAATTAATGATATCTTCAAGCCGATACTGATAGGAATGCGGTCATTGAATTATTTTAGAGTATATAACCGTTCAGGCCAGTTAATATATTCAACCAATAAGCCAGGTGACGGCTGGGATGGCACTTATAAAGGGATGCCCCAGGATCAGGCAGTTTTTGTATGGACTGTGGAAGGAACAGATTATACCGGCAAATTAATTTTCCAAAAAGGTAGTGTAACGCTTATCAGATAAAGGTTTTAAAAAGAAATTTACCTATATCTTTTAGCTTCCCTTGATTGGTATCCTTGAAATAATCCAATATTATACCCGGCACGAATTACAGGATTACTTCTTCCTAAGCCATCTATATAAGGTGAGTTTTTATCGCCCAGAATATCCCATGAAACAGACAGAAAATAATAGGTATTGTTATTTCTTTGACGACCGCCGGCATAGCCGCCTCCTAATAACAGGCTACTAGCCTTAACATTGCCTTTATAAGGGGCATAGCTCCCATTGGTGGCAGGTATATAATTTTGCTTTATAAAGTTGTATTCATACTGAGCCGATGCAAAAAGAAAATTTACAGGAAACAATCTTACAAAGGCACCGGGCCCATATATCGTTTGCCTTATTTTATCGCCATATTCTCTGAAATCTCTTTGTGAAGAATAATTTACATTAATAGTAATACCTGCATCGGCCCAACTGGTAAGGCTATAGCCAAATTGAGGTGTAATGCCGATAACTGTGCTGTAATTAGAAAAGCCCAGGTTGGCACTGCCACCCGTAAAAAGTTTTTCCTTTTTAAATCCATGATCCGGAGCTTCATTGCCCTGCTTTTCATCATTTTGAGCATTGACCGAAGTCACAAAAAATATCAAGGACACCAAAAGAATATTACGCATAAAGATTTTTTTTAGAAGCAATAGACTACTTATTTAAAATGTTGTTTAAAATAAAAAACAAAAATAATCTATGGGCTATCTAATTAATCGTTAATATCAATCAAAGATCTTTCCAGCATTTAAAATATTATTGGGGTCAAAAACTTTTTTAATACCACGCATCAGTGCTATTTGCTTATTACTAAAAACAATATCCATAAAATCCTTTTGTACCAACCCTATACCATGCTCTCCACTGATAGTACCACCCAAATCTTTTACAAGCCTGAATAAGGCACGCAAAGACTCTATAATCAGTGGATCTTCCTGACTGTTAGATGTACCTTCTTTTTTAATTCGAATATGCAGGTTGCCATCACCTGCGTGCCCATAGCAAACAGCCTTAAATCCATACTGTACTCCTAACTTCTTTACACCATTTATCAGCGCCGGAAGCTCATAGCGAGGTACCACTGTATCCTCCTCTATGGTGAACCCATCCAGCTTTACAGCTTCTGCCACCCTTCTGCGCAGCTTCCACAGCTCTGCTTTTTGTGCAGCATCTTCTGCAAAAAAAAGTTCTCCGCTTCCAAATTCACTCAATACTTCAGAAATGCCTTCCATATCTTTCATTAATACATCCAAATCATTTCCATCCACCTCTATGATTAAATGTGCAGCTACTGCATCATCTACCGGCACAATAGAGCTACCAACAAACCTGCTTACAATTTTTAACGCATCTATCTCTACCAGTTCCATGGCACTGGGTGTATATCCCGCTCTGAATACTGCGCTTACAGCTTCTCCGGCCTTTTGCACATCATCAAAGGGCGCCAGCATCAAAAGGTCATATTTAGGATGGGGTATCAATTTTAAAACAATTTTGGTAACTATACCCAATGTACCCTCACTTCCTACTATAAGCTGCGTAAGGTTATAACCAGTTGAATTTTTCAACACATCAGAGCCTGTCCAAATAATTTCACCGGTAGGCAACACCACTTCCAGATTGAGAACATAATCTTTAACTACCCCATACTTCACCGCCTTAGGGCCGCCACTATTTTCAGCTATATTTCCCCCAATAAAGCAAGAGCCACGGCTGCTCGGATCCGGCGGGTAAAACAATCCTTGTTCTTTTACGGCATTCTGCAATACCTCAGTAATTACTCCTGGCTCCGTTACTACCTGAAGATTTTTTAAATCAATATTAATGATGGTATTCATTCGCTCAGTAGAAATCAATACACCACCCAGATGTGGTAATGCGCCACCACTGAGCCCTGTACCGGCTCCACGGGGAGTTACAGGAATATTATTTTCATTGCAAATGCGCATCACCCTGCTTATCTCTTCGGCAGTGCGAGGTTTGATGGCCAACTGCGGTAGAAAAAATAAAGCTTCCGTCTGATCACTGCCATAGCTTTCTAAGCCTTCTATATCCGATACCACATTTGATTCACCACATATATTTTTAATTTCCTGAACAATATTTTTGTCAAGCGTAGAATTGGTTCCTGTTGAATTCATGATAATTAATTGATTAAAGCAATAATTTATAAAAGTCGCAATTAATTGCAAAACTGGAGTCAGTTTTAATTGAAAAGCATTTTTTTTATTTAAAATTTCTTTTACGAAAAAAATCGTATGTTCGTGTTACGAAATAATTCGTATTAATTCAAAAAATATTGAACAATGAAAAATTTAAAAAGTTTGTCTCTAAAACAAATCTTTGTGCTACCAAAATTTTTGTCCCTGCTTTTTGCTTTATTAGTAGCCTACAACAGCACTTTGGCGCAGAAACCCTTAGAAAAAAAAACAACAAATGAAGGCATGCATATCAACACAGATTCTATTTTGAAAGAAGCCCATGATGCATTAAAAAATATCAATTTTGAAAAAATTAATATTGAACTTCAATCTGCCCTAAAAGCATTTGACACCTTAAATATAAAAGCACGCATCAATGAAGCGCTTGCTGCCATTGATTTTGCCAAAGTCAATAAAAGCCTTGATAGTGCTATTAAGAAAATGCAAAGTGCAGAAATAAAACAGCAACTTGAACTGGGCCGCATGCAATTAATGGAATTACAGAAAAATAAAGATTTATTAAGGAAGGTAGATATGGAAAAAATTAAGAAGGAAATAAAAGAAACACAAATACAGATGGATAAAATGCGTAAAGATTTACAAAAGGAAATTAAAGCAAAAGAATCCGAAAATACGGCACTTCAGATGAATTTCAGGGATTACAATAGTTGGCTGCCCTTCATCACATTATAGTGGTTGATTTATTATGAAAATTTTATAAAATATGTAGCGCTTTCATTTTGTCCCGTACTCTTTTTTGCCTATTTTTAAAAAAATGTACCGGACTCAATCCATATTAGTGTTTAAGCAATTAAGTGTTTACCCAACTTATTTATTTAAGTCTGGTAAACCTTTTTTGCAATTAACCCATTTGGTGTCAGGTTGTTTATACCACCTTACCGACTTCAAGAAATTTCCCCCATTTCTACTTAAGTGCTACCGGGGAAATAATTAAACTTCCATTCTTTCAATTTTATTATTTCATCCAGTAAAGGCCACAGTCTTTACAAATTTATTTTTTACCAAAATATCATAATTAAACAACTAAAACATGAAATCAACAACTCAACCAGCAATAGATCAAAATGATACTGTTGTAATTTTAAAAAAAGACTTTGACATTCTAAGTGGTATGCTTTCAAATATGCAAGGCATGCAAGTAAATGAGCGAGAAAATTTTAGAAAACTTCAAGGCGAACTTTCTAAGGCTACAATAGTAGAAGAGACTAAAATGCCTGAAGATGTGGTACGCCTCAATTCTATAGTAACCATAAAGGACTTGCAAACTAAAAAAGAGATGAAATTAACTTTAGTAATACCGGTCGAAGCAGATATTAGAGAAAAAAAAGTTTCTATTCTGGCACCGATCGGCACAGCTTTAATCGGATTTAGAAAAGGAAAAATCGTTTCATGGGAAGTGCCCGCGGGGAAAAAAGATTTTGAAATAACGGATGTACTGAATAATCAATAAAATAACAGAAATGGACTTTTATCAACTCATATTTATTTTACTATCAATTCTCATTACAGGGGTGATAGCTACCTGGATCATTTTAAGAAACAGAAAAGCCATAGCTGAGAAGAAATTAAAAGAAACATTTTACCAATTTTCAAAACAACATGATCTATTCATTAATAAGTCGCAAACCCTGAATGGCAACATGATAGGGATAGACAGGCGCAAGTTGAAAATATTATTTCTCAATTGCAATAACGGCGCTGCAGAAGTAAATGTGATAGATATAAAAAATGTAGGCGAATGCACCGTTCAGCATGAAATTAATACTGCAAATGGGTTTATTAAAAATATAAATCTCAGATGCACTATGCGAAACACAGATGAAATGCAACTATTGCCATTTTATCATGAAAAGCCAGATACCCTAAATAAGAAAATGAGGCTATCAAAAAAAGCCTCCTATTGGGCGAAGGCGATTAATTTATACAGAGCTCAAAATTAGTATTCCGAAAAATTATCTTTTGAAAACGTTAGCCATCGTGATTCCGATATTGGCCGGGCTTTCTACTACATGTACTCCACACTCGGCCAGTATTTTCATTTTTGCGGCAGCAGTATCTTCTGCACCGCCTACGATCGCACCTGCATGGCCCATTCGGCGTCCTGCCGGAGCCGTTTGCCCGGCTATGAAACCTACTACAGGCTTGGTTCCGTTTTTCTTAATCCAATAAGCGGCTTCGGCTTCCATGCCGCCGCCAATTTCACCTATCATTACGATCCCCTCTGTATCCTTATCCTTCATAAATAATTCTACTGCTTCGCGTGTAGTGGTGCCAATAATAGGATCGCCGCCGATACCAATAGCGGTAGAAATACCTAACCCTGCCTTTGCTACTTGGTCTGCCGCTTCGTAAGTAAGTGTGCCGGATTTAGACACGATCCCTATTTTACCTTTCTTAAAAATAAAGCCCGGCATAATACCCACCTTACATTCTTCGGCAGTAATGATTCCCGGGCAATTTGGCCCTATCAGCCGGGAATCAGAATCAAGTAAATAATTTTTCACCTTCACCATATCCTGAACCGGTATGCCTTCTGTAATACACACAATGAGGCCAATTTTTGCTTCTGCGGCCTCCATAATAGCATCAGCAGCAAAAGCGGGTGGTACAAAAATAATACTTACATCAGCACCTGTTTGCTTTACTGCCTCATCTACTGTATTAAATACAGGCCGCTCTAAGTGAGTAGTTCCGCCCTTATTAGGCGTAACGCCCCCTACCACATTGGTTCCGTATTCTATCATTTGCGTAGCATGAAAAGTACCTTCAGTTCCTGTAAAACCCTGAACCAGGATTTTAGATTGTGCATTCACTAATATTGACATAAAATTTATTTATTCAGATGCGCAAATATAGTAAAGTATGATTGAGCATAAGAAATCGGGAATTAAGTAACTTGCGCACATGAAGGAATATCTCCATCTTTTAGAAAAAATAATTACCAACGGTGTTCAAAAAAATGATCGTACCGGCACCGGAACAAAAAGCATTTTTGGATACCAGATGCGTTTTGATTTACAGGCAGGATTTCCGATGGTTACTACAAAAAAATTACATTTAAAAAGCATTATTTATGAATTGCTTTGGTTTTTGAAAGGTGATACCAATATAAAATACCTGAATGACCATGGAGTAAGGATTTGGGATGAATGGGCAGATGAAAACGGCAATCTGGGCCCTGTATATGGTAAGCAATGGCGTAAGTGGGAAGGTGCAGATGGTAGTATTACCGATCAGGTTACTCAATTAATAGACCAGTTAAAAAACAATCCGGACAGTAGGCGAATGATTATAAGTGCTTGGAATGTAGGCGACCTACCTTTGATGAAACTGATGCCCTGCCATTGTCTTTTTCAATTTTATACAACACCAGGTAATGATGGCAAAAAAAGAAAATTATCTTGCCAACTTTACCAGAGAAGTGCCGATGTGTTTTTGGGAGTACCTTTTAATATTGCATCTTATGCATTACTTACCTTAATGGTAGCACAGGTATGCGATATGGAGCCAGGCGATTTTGTTCATTCATTTGGTGATGTACACCTGTACAACAATCATATAGAACAAGCTACCCTCCAGCTTTCCCGCACACCCTATGCACTGCCACAGATGAAATTAAACCCTGAAATAAAAAACATTTTTGATTTTGATTTTGATGATTTTGAGCTGATCAATTATCTAAGCCACCCTTCAATAAAAGCAGCCGTAGCTGTATAATAAAAAAGATTTTATGATACTATGCCATATTGTAGCTGCATCCGAAAATAATGTGATAGGGGCAGATAATGAACTTCCATGGAAATTATCGGATGATTTTAAATATTTTAAAAATAAAACATGGGGTATGCCGGTGATTATGGGTAAAAACACCTTCAACTCTCTGAAAAAAGATTTACCCGGTAGAATAAATATTGTATTAACCAGCAATAAAGGCTGGAGTGCACCAAACGTAACTGCAGTGAGTGAAATAGATGAAGCCATCGCCAAGGCAAAAGAATCTGACGCAAAGGAAATATTTATTATTGGTGGCGGACAGGTTTTTAAACAAACGATAGATATTGTAAACAAAATTTACCTAACAAGAGTGCACACCATTGCTAAAGGCGATACTTATTATCCTGTATTAAATAAAATTGATTGGAAACTCATAAGTGCAATTGACCATCCGGCCGATGAGAAAAATAATTATCCATTCACTTTTGAAGTCTGGGAAAAAAAATAATGACCATGTATTCCGGATTTCAAATAGCAAAAAAATATGTTCACTATTTCTTCAAGGCAGGTAACGGTAAGGGGCATGGTATTCATTCCCCATTTGTTTTTAAATTCATAACAGATATTTTAAACGACAAAAAAAAATACCCTGCTTATGAAATTATCGAACCTATACGCCAACACTTGCTTCAGCAAAAAAAAACCATTGAAGTACAGGACTATGGCGCCGGTTCACGCATTATTACTACAAAACGAAGGATCATTAAAGATATAGCTGCAAGCTCACTAAAGCCGCGCAAATATGCTCAGTTGCTATATAGGATAGTTCAATATTTTGAACCTGAAAACATTATCGAAATAGGAACATCCTTTGGTATTACCACATGCTACCTTGCATTAGCAAACAAAAGAAGTAAGGTAATAACCTTTGAGGGTTCAGATGAAATCGCTACTATTGCTCTACAAAATTTTCAATTAATCGGCCTTAAAAATATACAATTGATTAAAGGCAATTTTAATGAAACATTAAAAACCGCACTACCATCTATAAAAATGGCTGATTTAGCATTTATAGATGGTAATCATACTAAAACAGCGACCTTAAATTATTTTTCCATCCTAAAGCAAGTCAGCAATGAAGCAAGTATTTTCATTTTTGATGATATCCATTGGAGCGAAGAAATGGATCAAGCATGGAATGAAATAAAAAAAGATTCAGAGGTTACCTTAACTATTGATTTATTTTTTATTGGCATTGTATTTTTCAATAAGGATTTTAAAGTAAAACAACATTTTACTATCAGATTTTAAATATTTGATATCTTACAACTTTTAAAGAACATGATGACTATAGGTGTATTGAAAGAATCTTTCCCTGAAACACGCGTTTCGCTATTGCCGGAGCAATTAGCTTCTTTAAAAAAATTATCTATTGATTTTTTGGTAGAAAATAATGCAGGAGAAAAAGCCTATGTAGATGATGCGCATTACGAAGCTGCCGGTGCTGTTATTTCACCCCGGTTGCAGGTGATTTCAAGATCTAAAATCATTCTTTGCCTTCACTTGCCAGAAGAAAATGAATTTCATTTATTAAAATCAAAAACCATAATTGGATATTTTCAACCGCTGTACCAGCAGGGTATGATGGAAAAATTAAAGCAAGCCGGTGTTACTGTTTGCAGCCTGGATATGCTTCCCCGAAGTACACGGGCACAAACGATGGATATTTTAAGCAGTCAGGCCAACATTGCCGGATACAAAGCAGTGTTGCAGGCAGCCAATCTTTTACCTCATTATTTTCCCATGTTGATGACAGCGGCTGGAAGTATTCCGCCTGCAAGAGTATTGATATTGGGCGCGGGCGTAGCGGGCCTGCAGGCCATAGCTACAGCGCGGCGGCTTGGAGGCATTGTGGAAGTATTTGATACGAGGCCTACGGTAAAGGAAGAAGTAATGAGCCTCGGTGCCAAGTTTATAGAAGTAGAGGGCGCTGCAGATGCAAGTAGTGCCGGCGGATATGCAGTGGAACAAAATGAACAATTTTTAGAACGTCAAAAAGCTAAAATAGCTGCCAGTGTAGCCAAAGCAGATGTAGTAATTACCACTGCCCAGATTTTTGGGAAAAAAGCACCAATACTTATTTCAGAAGCTATGATTGAGAGTATGAAAAAAGGGAGTGTAATCGTGGATCTTGCTGCAGCAACAGGCGGTAATACCCCACTCACCCAAAATAATGAAACCGTAATTTATAATGGGGTGAGGATTATAGGAGATAGCCACTTAGCCACTTCAATGCCCTACGATGCCAGTAAAATGTATGGAAAAAATATTTCAAATTTTCTACTGCTTATAATGAATAAAGAAGGTGAATTACAACTTGATTTTAATGATGAGTTAATAAAAGGCGCCTGCATTGTAGCGCCCGATTAAAAATATTTTTATGAATGAAATAAGCCAGTTTTTTCAGGAAAATTTAGAGATGATCTACATTGTAATCCTGATGATTTTTCTTGGCATTGAAATTATCGGAAGGGTACCATCAGTTTTGCATACCCCGCTGATGAGTGGGGCAAACGCCATTCATGGCGTAGTTATAATAGGTGCTATCATTGTAATGGGAAAGGCAGAAGAAGGCAATTACCTTATCTTGTCATTAGGCTTTCTTGCAGTTATTTTGGGCACCCTTAATGTAGTAGGCGGTTTTGTGGTAACAGACAGGATGTTAGAAATGTTCTCAAAAAAGAAAAAAAAGAATTAAACAAGTCAATTATTATAAAAGATAATCCAGATACATGTTTTCATTTTTATCTCTTTCTTATCTTATTGCTTCAGTCACATTTATTCTGGGGTTAAAAATGCTTTCGCACCCAGCTACAGCGCGCAAGGGCAATATGATTGCTGCTGTAGGCATGGCCCTTGCTATCATTACTACGATATTTCTGTATGAAGAAGATGGCAAAAAATTACACAATTACATCTGGATATTCAGTGCAATAATTATAGGAACAATTATAGGAGTACTCACGGCTAAAAAAGTAAAAATGACAGCTATGCCTGAGTTGGTAAGTTTCTTTAATGGAATGGGTGGCGCTTGTGCTGCACTCATTTCTGTTATCGAGTTTTATTACCTGTATAGCGCCCACCCTACTGCAGATAGCTTCTCTAACTTTGTAAGTGGCGGCCATTACCTTACGATCATTGCAGGTACTATTATCGGGTGCATTTCCTTTGCAGGCAGCGTAATAGCCTGGGGCAAGCTCAGCGGCAAGATCAAAGATTTTGCATTTAAAGGTCAACACATTTTCAATGGCTTGATTTTTATTTTAATTCTTGCCGGCGCTGTTACAGTTTATTTTTATTATGGTACACAGCAGCACATTTTGTTTTTTATTACTGTAGCGCTTGCCTTGCTTTATGGAGTATTTTTTGTGCTTCCAATAGGTGGTGCCGATATGCCGGTGGTCATCTCTTTGCTCAATTCATTTACTGGTGTAGCAGCAGCGTGCGGGGGGTTTTTATACAATAACAAAGCAATGCTTACGGGTGGCATTCTGGTAGGCGCAGCCGGCACACTACTCACCATACTCATGTGTAAAGCTATGAACCGCAGTTTGCTTAATGTACTTATAGGATCCTTCGGCGGGGGCACCAATACTATTGAAAGCGGTAATAAAGAGCATGGCAATGTAAAAGAAATTTCTATTACAGATGCCGCTATGGTATTGGCCTATGCTAAAAAAGTAATGATAGTGCCCGGCTATGGCCTAGCGGTAGCCCAAGCCCAACACACCTGTCAGGAATTACAGAAGGCACTTCAGGAAAAGGGGGTAGAAGTACTCTATGCCATACATCCGGTAGCAGGCCGCATGCCCGGCCACATGAATGTACTGCTTGCTGAAGCCGATGTAGATTATGATTATCTGTTAGAAATGGATGACGCAAATTCTCAATTAAAAACAACGGATGTAGCATTAATTCTTGGTGCCAATGATGTAGTAAATCCTGCTGCTAAAACCAACCCGGCTTCGCCCATCTATGGCATGCCCGTGCTGGATGTAGAGCTCGCTAAAACGGTAATCGTGAATAAACGCAGTATGAAACCGGGATATGCCGGTATTGAAAATGAACTATTCTACCAGCCCAACACTTCTATGCTTTTTGGCGATGCTAAAAAAGTATTACAGCAACTTTTAGCAGAATTAAAAAATATCTGACTGATCTTTTTATTAATATTGAAAACCCTCTCTCCCATCATGCTTCATCCAGTCCGGGTCTTCTAATCTTTGTTCTCTCTATTGCTTGTTCATGGCGCCATTCGTCTATTTTAACCGGATCGCCAGACAATAAGATATCAGGCACTTTCCACCCTAAAAATTCCTGTGGGCGGGTATAAACCGGAGGCGCTAACAACCCGTCCTGAAAAGAATCTGTGAGTGCAGAGGTTTCGTCATTCAGCACACCCGGTATTAAACGGCCAATCGCATCTACCAAAACTGCAGCAGCAATTTCACCTCCACTTAATACATAATCACCAATTGATACCTCTCTGGTAATGTAATGATCCCTAACTCTTTGATCAATACCTTTATAATGGCCACAGATGAATAATAGATTCTCTTTCAGCGATAAAGTATTAGCCATTTTTTGGTTAAAATTTTCTCCGTCAGGAGTCAAAAAAATTATTTCATCATATTTTTTTTGCTTTTGCAAACTTTCGATGGCATTTACTAATGGTTCCACCATCATTACCAGTCCAGCACCGCCGCCAAATTGGTAGTCATCTATTTGGCCATGCTTATAAGTTGTATAATCTCTTAGATTGATAGTATTCACTTCCAGTAGCGCTTTGTCCTTTGCCCGCCTTAAAATAGAATGTGCGAAAAAGCTTTCCATTAATTGAGGTACTACCGAAATGATGTCAATCTTCATAAGATAAAGGTCAAATATTTTTTCATTATAGAGAAAGGCTGCAGGCTAATTGTTTTGAAAAAAATCATCCAGGTTTCGTTTTACTTTTTTAGTAGGTCGGCCTTTTTTGCTTTTTCGTTTCCCTGTAGAGAAAGAAAAAGTTGCTGATTGCTTATTTTCAGAAACCACCTCCGGCGATAGATCTTGATAATATTTTATTGCTTCATCGTAACTCTTACGGGTATGCAGCAGCGCAATCACTTTTATTGCCCATTTTTTATCGTCCGTTTTTATTTCATATTGATCCCCGATTGTTACTGCTTTTGAAGGCTTTATAATGGTTCCACTGCATTTCACCTTACCGCCAGCACACGCCTCAGTAGCAAGGCTTCGTGTTTTGAAAATACGAATAGACCAAAGAAATTTATCAATTCTCAATTTTTCCTGTGTTGGCATATTCAAAATTAATCGTAATTGATAAATGGTGCATGCACTTAATACACATTCTGTATTTTTACCGCAAAATATTTATTATATATGAACTCCATCTCAAAACAAACCCTCCTTTCTCTTATTTGTATTTTCATTGTTTTTACACTGGCTGCACAATTCAGGCCCAAGGAAATTAATTGGACCCCCGATGGAGGATCAATGCTTACTTTAGAAAGAGGTGACATCGTAAAAACAAATTTAAAAACCGGTAATAAAGAAATTATAGTTCATTCCAATGAACTAACTCCACAAGGCCAGGCCTCACCTATCCGGTTTAATATATATAGTTTTTCACCAGATTACAGTAAACTTTTGATTTTTACCAATACAGCTAAAGTATGGCGATACAATACAAGAGGAGATTATTGGATTTTAAATGTTGCCACACATGAGCTACATCAGATTGGAAAATCTATGCCTACACAATCACTGATGTTTGCAAAGCTTTCGCCTGATAATAAAAAAGTAGCCTACGTAAGCGGTCACAATATTTATGTTGAAGACCTTGCTTCGCAAAAAGTGACCCCCCTAACTACCAATGGCACCCGAAAATTTATTAATGGCACTTTTGATTGGGTGTACGAAGAAGAGTTTGATTGCCGTGATGGGTTTAGATGGAGCCCTGATAGTAAAAAGATAGCATACTGGCAAGTAGATGCCACCAAGATCCGTGATTATTATATGCTGAACACTACTGATTCTCAATATTCAAGAATCATCCCGGTTGAATACCCTAAGGTAGGATGGCCGCCCTCTCCTGTAAGGATTGGTGTAGTAGATATAGAAGGCAAGGAAACTAAATGGATGAACGTGCCCGGCGATCCTCAGGAGCATTATATTCCAAGGATGGAGTGGGCTGAAAATTCCGGCGAGGTAGTTTTACAACAACTCAACCGCAAGCAAAATCAAAGCAACCTTTTTTTCTGCGATGTAAATACCGGCATGGCACGAAATTTTTATACAGAAAATGATAGTGCCTTTATAGATATAAAATCAAGGTGGGATGATGAGGGACCAGTGGGTTGGGATTGGCTCAATAACGGAAAAAATTTTTTGTGGGTAAGTGAGAAAGATGGATGGCGCCACATATACTTAATAGACCGTACAGGAAAGGAAACCCTTGTTACCAATGGCAATTACGATATTGATAATATCAAATGTATTGATGATAAAAATGGGTATGTATATTTTATGGCATCGCCGGATAATGCTACGCAACTTTATTTGTTTCGGACAAAATTGAATGGTAAAGGAAAGCTGGAACCGCTCTCACCTGCAAACCTACAAGGCACCCATGATTATAATATTTCACCTTTTGCGCAATATGCAAAGCACTCATTTTCTAATTACAAGACTTTACCCGCCTCAGAATGGATCACCTTACCAGATGGAAAACCCTTAAAAGGTGAGGAAAGCATTACCAGTAAACTGAAAGTGAATGAAAACAGCAATATTGAATATTTCAAAGTAACTACTGATGACAATATAACACTCGATGCCTGGATGGTAAAGCCTGCAAATTTTGACAGCACTAAAAAATATCCGGTCGTGTTTCAGGTATATAGCGAGCCGGCATCTTCTACTGTATTGGATAGATATGGCACTCAGTTCAATCGCTTATTTAACGGCGACCTTAGTATGGAAGGATACTTTTACATCTCCGTAGATAATCGGGGTACCCCATCCTTGCGTGGTGCCAAATGGCGCAAATCTATATATAGAAAAATTGGCATAATAAATATTCATGATCAGGCAATGGCAGCAAAAAAGATTCTAGAAAAACCTTGGTTTGATAAAGATCGCGTAGCCGTATGGGGCTGGAGTGGTGGCGGCTCTGCTACACTTAACCTGATGTTTCAGCATCCTGAAATTTATAAAACAGGTATAGCCATTGCAGCCGTGGCCAATGAATTGTTTTATGATAATATCTATCAAGAAAGATACATGGGATTACCACAGGAAAATATGGATGACTTCGTAAATGGCTCCCCAATACATTATGCTAAAAATCTGCAGGGTCATTTATTATACATTCATGGTACAGGAGATGATAATGTACATTATGATAATGCAGAAGTATTGCTGAATGAATTAATAAAATACAATAAGCAATTCCAGTTCATGGCTTATCCAAACCGCACACATAGTATATCTGAAGGTGAAGGAACACGAAAACATTTAAGTACACTATACAGTAATTTTTTGAGAACCAATTGCCCCCCGGGCGCTAAATAGAGTTTGGTGCTATTGCTGATGATAAAGATTTTTTAGAGTGGATTTTAATTCACTTACTGAGGCCGAAGTATTTGCTGAGGATGAAAAAATAGCCTGTGCGTTTTCTGGTTCACCGTAAAAATTTTCGTTGGCCTTTTCATCTACAGCAATGGAAGACCCACTAAGGCTGATACCTGCAAATAATCCTTTGCTGCGTGAATAGGAATACACCTCAGCTTCCATTTTATAATCTGTGGCTGCTGAGGAACTACGCCCCACTGGGCCGGCAGAAATAGAAATATCACCCCCCAAAGTAAAACTGCCTTTACCCATATTTTGTAGAGTAGATGCATTCTTAAAAATAAGCACCAGATCTTCTGATTGTACGCCTACCTGCAATCCAATACTTCCACCGGTAATGGTTACAAACACAGGATCGCTCCAACTACCATCTGATAATTTTACCATAGCGATTCCCCGACCACGTTTTCCGGCAAGCACAAACCCCGCTTTTATAAGTTTTGGAACAATAATAATTCCGTTAGTAATTTTTAATAATTCTGAGGGAATATGCTCTTTCATTTTTCCAAAATCGGAAAGCACATTGGTTGCAGCTATAATTTTTGCCTCCTGCTTATCATCTTGCGCATCCTGGCCGAAAGCAATTGCGCTCATAGAGCATAAAATAAAAAATAAGCCGACAGTTTTAAATATTTTCATCATAAAATTTCAGAGTTAAATACCAACATTAATGCCATTCCAATTAGAAAAAAAGGAAAGTGCCTTTTTTAAACAAAATTTTCGCATTAGTAAATGCAGCTTTATTTTAGGCGGATAATATTCTAATTTTAAAATGATATATTTCTCGAAAAAAATAATAACATAACCGATTGTATTGTTTCAGAAAAACTAATATACATACTAGATTTTGCTGCATAATTGTATAATTTTTAAAATAAAGATTGTCTTCAATCCTATATTTGACTTAATTGCAAAAAATGTCAACCAACCATCCCTACCTAAAACGACTCGTATATCAAGGCGCTAAAAATAAACACCTTGCCATTACAGACGATTACTTAGATAGGCTCAATGATGAGTTAGCCTTGATAGAAAAATATGATTTTACAGATTACTTTATCCTGTGCCAAAGAATAGCCGAAGTGTGCAACGAATTAAAGTTAATCAGATCTTACAGTAGGGCTTGTTCGGCAAATTTATTAGTTTGCTATTGTCTGGATATTTCAAAATTTGATCCGGTAAAAGAAAATCTGATGGCCGAGCGATTAATCTATCCAAACATTCAATCCTATCCTGATATTGATATTGATATTCCCAAAGGATATCAGCAAATGGTGATTGAAAAATTTAAACTAAAACACCCCGAATATTACATCTATTTTATCGCATTGCCCAATGATAATGCAATAAGTGAAATGGTAAATAATGGAATAGGTTACAAAAAACATCAGTGTGCTATTATATTTAACCACCAAAAGATTAACGAATTTACATTTGAACAGGCAGGCAATCAATTTTATGCACCGCCAGACCCATTTGCCGATTCTATGAGCATGATGCGGGTTGACCTTATTGAGCAAAATTATTTGAATAAAATTCAGCTGCTTGTAAATGAAATCGGTGAAGAATATAATCCATACAAGCTTCCATTAAACGACCCTAAAGTTCTTGACCTGTTTGCTTCAGGAGATTTGGATAATATTTTTCAATTCAGTACACCATCATTAAAAAAAATTTTAGCACAGTTTAAACCAAATTCAGTACATGAATTATCAATTATCAACGCCACGTTTTTTCCGGGCCTTGAAAAATATATCCCCAATATCATCAAAAATAAACACAGTGGGCATAGCAACTATTACTGGAGCGACATCGGCGTACACGATATTTTAAAAGAAACTTTTGATATCGTTGTTTATCAGGAAACATTTCTTCGCCTTGCAAAAGATTTGGCAGGAATAAATTTTGAAGAAGGCGAAGTATGGCGCAGAAAGATGATGCGGGATAAAACCAACAAAAAAATAAATGAATTTATGTTGTATTTTATTGACCGATGTTTTAAGTATAGTACATTAGATACCTTTGAGATAGCCTTACTTTCTGATATAATCAGAGATACGTTCCAGTTCACTTTTCCCAAAGCCCATTCTCTTTCTTACACTTTAATAGGGTATTGGGGCGCTTATTATAAAACCTATTTTAGAAAAGATTTTGACCGGATATTTCGCAATGAAAATGAATACCATCAGGAATGAATCTTCCCAATTTTTTAGCCAGAACCACAATTTAGAATACTATACAAGATGCCTTGGCCGTCATTTTTATAATTTACATTTTGATGCAACAAGTGCAGTAATACAAAAGAAATATTGGGTAATGATGACGCTGCATACTATGCTTCAAGACAACCTAACTCAACCAACATTTCTCTTGCCTTAGTCCAGTTTACAAAAGGGCGAATATTGTCTAATACATTCAAACTGTTATTAGGAAAATAATTAGTCAACGGGCAGCCCAACGCTGCATCGTCAATTATAATTTGCCCGTATGCTTTTGGCGAGGTAGTCCAAATATGTTGAGTTGGGTTTACCTGTACTCCATAAAGAGGAATACCATTTTCTTCAAACCACCTCACGGCATCATTTAGAAAATTTTCACTATCATTTCCAATTTCATCAGGTGTACAAAGGGGTAACTGCTCATTATTACTTCGCATCGTGAATAGAATCAAATTATGACCGGCTGCTACAAGCTCTTTTAATACCGGTTCAGCACCAATGCTTTTTCCGATTGCGGGATATTCATGTGTTACAACCGTTCCATCAAAATCAATTATTATATCCATAGTTTTTTATTAAAATTTACTGCCCAACAAGGCCTGCATAGCCAATCATAAAAAAAACCGCCTGAATACAGACGGTTCTATTATTTAAAAATTCAGCTATTACTTTTATTCGCCTGCTTCAGGCTGTACAGCAGCATCTTCATTAGCACTGGCCTCAGCTTCCGGTGCGGCTTCTGTTGCGGCCTTTACCGGTTCTGCTTTTTTTACAAAAACAGGCCTGGCAGCAACTTTAGCTTTTTTATGAGTTTCCTGTCTTTTTGCAAATTCTGAATCATGGTCACTACTCCATTTGGTAAACTTTTCCATAGCTGCAGCTTCGTCAAAAAGGCCGAGAGATACACCACGCAATAAATGCTTCAGGTATAGTACCCCTTTAAAACTTAAAATACGACGTACAGTATCTGTAGGTTGAGCGCCTTTGTGAAGCCATTCTAAGGCTTTTTGACGATCTACCTGAATACTTGCAGGAACAGTTAAAGGATTATAAGATCCTAATTTTTGGATGAATTTACCATCCCGAGGGCTACGTGAATCGGCAACGACTATGAAATAAAATGGTCTCTTCTTGGAGCCATGACGTTGCAATCTCATTTTTACAGCCATAAAAAATAGAAATTTTTTTGGGTTGTTATTAATTGGGTTTCTAAAAAAGGAAGGCAAAGATAGCGTATCGAAATTATATATACAAATTCAATTTGCCCTTTTGTTTTTTCAAAATAAAATTATTTTCTTCCCATCCCGGTTAATTTGCCCATGGGCATCTTATTCATCATTTTCATCATGTTTTTCATCTGATCAAATTGCTTTATGAATTGGTTCAACTCGGCAATATCTTTTCCACTACCTTTTGCAATTCTTTGTTTGCGGCTGGGGTTAATAAGATCGGGGTTTCGCCTTTCTTCTAAAGTCATAGAATTAATCATTGCCTCGATTCCTTTGAATGCATCATCATTTATATCTACATCTTTTATTTGCTTTCCTACACCGGGAATCATACCCATCAAGTCCTTAAGATTACCCATTTTCTTAATCTGTTGCAATTGAGTTTTAAAATCTTCAAAATCAAATTGATTCTTACGGATTTTCTTTTCGAGGCGGGCTGCCTGCTCTTCATCAAATTGTTCTTGGGCCTTTTCTACCAGACTTACGATGTCACCCATTCCGAGTATTCGTTGTGCCATCCTTTCCGGGTAAAAAATTTCGAGTGTATCTAATTTTTCGCCACTGCTTACAAATTTGATCGGCTTATTAACTGTGTACTTAATAGATATAGCAGCTCCGCCTCGCGTATCGCCGTCTAATTTGGTGAGCACTACTCCACTATAGTCAAGCCTTTCATTAAAAGCTGCCGCTGTATTTACTGCATCTTGCCCAGTCATACTATCTACTACAAAGAGAATCTCCTTAGGGCTTACCGCGCTCTTTACATTGGCTACTTCGGTCATCATTTGCTCATCAATGGCCAGGCGCCCTGCTGTATCAATAATTACTACATTTTTATTTTTTGTTTTGGCTTCTTTAATCGCATTTTGAGCTATAGCTACTACATCTTTATTTTCTGGCTCGTTATACACTTCTACTCCTATCTGCTCGCCCAATATTTTTAATTGCTCAATTGCTGCCGGCCTATATACATCCCCTGCCACCAGTAAGGGCGATTTTCCCTTTTTATTTTTCAGGTAGTTAGCAAGTTTGCCACTAAAAGTGGTTTTACCACTACCCTGCAGCCCAGCTACCAATATCACAGCCGGGCTACCCGAAAGATCAATACTACTTTCTTCTCCTCCCATTATTTCAGCCAGTTCATCTTTTACAATCTTCACCATTAGCTGGCCCGGGCTAATAGCATTGATTACCTTTTCGCCTGCTGCTTTATTCTTAATGGCATCTGTAATTTCTTTAGCTATCTTATAGTTTACATCAGCATCTACCAGTGCTCTTCGGATATCTTTTACGGTAGATGCAATATTGAGCTCTGTAATTCTTCCCTGACCTTTAATATTTTTAAAGGCCGTATCAAGTTTCTCGCTTAATGATTCAAACATAGATTGTTTACAAATTTGATTTCGAAAAAATGCAAATTTACGAAATCTAAAAAGCAGATTGCATAGTTATTTCAATTATTAATTTCGCCCTTCAATAAATTTATAAATTGATTGAGGACAGTGTATCTTTTTTTTCAAGGAGCCTTTTTAATAATATTGCCTGATTGCCGGCCCTTACCAGATTTTGACCGGGATATTTTGAACCATAATAACTATCATCATTAAAATAGTCTGTTAAGAACCTGATAGCCTGCATATAAATCATGAAAGTTCCGGCATAAAAAAAATATTTTTTTTCGATTTGTGTTAACACCTCTTTCATTTCACCATAATATCCAATTGCTATTGCCTTGAAAAAATCATCTCTGATTATAATTTTACTAAAATCCATTTCCTCTTCACTCACCGGCGAAAGGTAGGTTCGCATCATATCGCCTACGTCACTTATAAAATAGCCGGGCATCAATGTATCCAGATCTATCACACAAAGACCCTTTCCTGAATCATCGAATAATACATTGCTGATTTTTGTATCATGATGGGTAACCCGTTTCTTAAATCTATGATCAGAAATAATATTTTCATAATCAGTTACTATGCCTGCATAGTTCAATAACTCGGCTGACAATGCCCCAGCTTCCCTAATTCTGTTCTTGTTCCCATGCTTTAATGCGGTAAGAAATTGTTGATGACGCAATGAAATATTATGAAAATCTGGAATAGGACTTTTCAGTTGATTAATAGAAAATCCTTCCAGCACTTTTGTAAACCTGCCAAATTGTGCGGCTGCTTCGAATGCTTCGTTTGGGGTTTCTACCACATCCTTTGCATGAGAGCCCTTTACAAAGGGGAACATTCTGAAATACCCTTCGCCTTCTATGTAGATTATTCCTTTCTCTTCAATAGTCTTCACAGGAGCCACAAAAAAGTAATCAGGATGATGTTGTTTCAAATAGGTTGCAATTTGTTCAACATTATTGGCAATGTCCATTGGATTTTTAAACACCTGATCATTTATTCGCTGAAGAATATATTCCCTGCCTTCATGATACACTTTCCAGGTATGGTTTATCAGCCCATTACCGAACACTTTAACTGTAAACGACTCCGGTGCAAAACCATAATTCATTAGAATTGCTGATTGCATAAAAATTTTTAAAGTTTATTAAAAGTACCTGAATAATAAATATTTTACAATAAGATATACCTGTATTTTCTCAGGCAATTAATAGATTTCTAATATTTTTTAGAATGGCCTTCTGTGAGCCTATGCCAAAATCTATAGAAACCCTGGTTAGCCGGAGAAAATTAAGGTAATAACGATAGTAAGTTTGTACTAATTTATAATTCAGTTTGGTATAACCACCTCATTGATATTAAAAAAGCCTCTTAAACGCTGAGTTTAAGAGGCTTTAAAAGCTTAGCCGGTTGTCCCACGAGGATTCGAACCTCGACAGACAGAATCAAAATCTGTTGTACTACCTTTATACTATGGGACAAAGGATTGCAAAAGTAGGGTTATGCCTTAAATTTTCAAAACCTGATTGAAAAAAATCTATGAATTATTTATTCACTGTTTCATTTTCCTTTTTTTCTTCTTCCTCTTTCAGGTTTTTAATAAAATCAAGAGCATCCGGCACTACATCGCACATAATGGTGATAAGACTCCCCGGTTTGGCATGTGTATAGGCATAGGTAATTGCTTCAGATTCTTTGTGGATTATTTTTAAAGGCAATTTATTACCCCCAGCCTCATTTATACCTTCTACCAAAAGCCCCACTATTTCATCGGGGGTACGGCCCCGCATATTTTTATCTTGTCTGATAATTATCTCATCAAAATTGCGTGCACTGATCCTTCCTATTTCTCTTATATCATCATCGCGCCTGTCGCCTGTGCCACTGATAATTCCTACCTTATAAGAGCTTTCCAATTTATTTACAAAATCACATAGAAGGTTTAATCCGGCAGGGTTATGTGCAAAATCAACAAGAAATTTAAAGTTTTTAAACTCAAATAAATTTAACCTACCGGGGGTTTGAGTAGGTGAAGGAATAAATGTTTGCAACCCTAATTTTATATCTTCAAGTCCCATCTGGCACAGATAGGTAGCCAATATAGAAGGCAATGTGTTCATAATATTATGCATAGCCTTTCCTCCAAAAGTGATGGGTATATCTGCTACCTTTTCCACCCTGATTTTCCAGGTACCTTTCATAATGGTCACGTATTCATTTTCATACACTGCTGCAATTCCGCCTTTTGCACAATGTTGTTTTATGCGTTTATTATTTTCACTCATGCTGAATAAGGCAATCTTGCAATCCAAATTTTTGCGCATTTCATATACTAAATCATCGTCTGCATTCAGTATAGCATAGCCGTTTCGTACTACTGTCTCAGGCAATACTGCCTTTACTTTAGCCATTTGCTCTACAGACTCTATACCACCAAGGCCAATATGATCAGCACTTATATTAGTTACCACAGCTACATCACATTTTTGAAATGCAAGGCCATTCTTTAAAATACCACCGCGTGCACATTCAAGCACAGCAAAATCTATGGTTGGATCTTTCAATACAAATTCTGCACTTCTGGGGCCTGTACAATCGCCGCGCATCATCATTTGGTTTTGTATATACACCCCATCTGAGGTAGTAAACCCAACCTTATGCCCTGCTGTTTTACAAATATGAGCAGTCAGCCTGCTGGTGGTTGTTTTACCATTTGTACCTGTGATTGCTATAATTGGCACCCGCCCTGTAGTACCTTTAGGGAATAGCATATCAATCACCGGCTCAGCCACATTTCTTGGAAGGCCTTCGGCCGGCTCTACATGCATGCGAAAGCCAGGTGCAGCATTTACTTCCAATACTGCGCCCCCATTTTCAAAAAGAGAAGTTTTTAAATTAGAGGCCATTACATCAATACCGCAGATATCAAGTCCGATAATTTTTGCAATTCTTTCTGCAAGAAAAATATTAACCGGATGCACTTTATCTGTAACGTCAGTAGAAGTTCCACCGGTAGAAAGATTTGCAGTTGGTTTTAATAAAAATAACGTGTTTTTGGGTAATACCGTTTCTAATGTAAATCCAGCATCATCCAGCATTTTATGGGTATAGGAATCAACTTTTATCTGGGTTAAAACCTTTTCATGCCCATAACCGCGCCTGGGATCTTTATTGGCTTCATCTATCAGCCACTGAATAGAGTGTACCCCATCTCCTTTTACAGATGCAGGAGTACGTAATGCGGCACATACAAACTTATAGTTGATTACTAAAATTCTAAAATCATACCCTTTAATAAATCGCTCGCATATTACATAACGGCCATATTCTCTTGCCGCCGCCAATGCAGTCTCTGCTTGTGTTTTATTAGTAATATCAGTGGTAGCGCCTTTACCATGGTTGCCATTCAATGGTTTGAACACCATAGGAAACCCAACCGAAGATATGGCACTTTCTACCGTATCATTGGGATATATGATTATTCCTTTGGGAACAGGAATTTCTGCGGCTGACAATAAATTTTTGGTTTCCTCTTTGTCGCCTGCGATATCTACAGCAATACATGATGTAGTGCTGGCAATAGTTGCTCTGATTCTTTTCTGATGTACCCCATATCCTAATTGTACGAGGCTTTGTTTATTAAGCCTAATGTAAGGAATGCCGCGCTTTATAGCTTCCTCTACAATACTGCCAGTAGAGGGGCCTAGCCTTGTATCTTCTCTTATCTCTCGCATGCGTTGCACGTCTTCCTCAAGATTATATGCCGAATCGTGGAGAATATGCTGCACCAGATTAAAGGCAGATTTTGCAGCAAAAGCTCCTGCTTCTTCTTCCATATAATCAAATACTACAAAATACTCCCCCTTCTTACCTGTGCCTCTGGTTCTTCCAAATCCCATATCCATACCGGCAAGAGTTTGTAATTCCAGCGCTACATGCTCTATTACATGCCCCATCCAGGTACCTTCATCTACCCGCTTAAGAAAGCCACCAGCTACTCCCTCGCTACAGCGATGCTCATAAAGGCCAGGCAATATAGCCTGTAATTTTTCTCTAAAATGCGCTATTTTATTGGTAGGCATTTCTTCCATTTCTTCAAGATCAAGCCGCATTTGAATGAGCTTTGGCCTGCGAATGCTCCAGTAATTAGGCCCTCTCAAAATTTTAATATCTACAATCTTCATAATAATGAATTTGGATTTTTATTAAAGAAAAATATTCAGGTAATTTCCATTAAAGTAAAATAAAATATTCCAACAAGGGGAAAAAAAGATAAAGGACACCGAAAAAAAAATTTCAATTAATTGAAACAATAGCTATAAATATTGCGTTACTTTTGTGAACAGCTATTAAACTTCAACAGTTTCGTACACATAGCACACTGTTTAATCAAAATCTTTTGAATGGAAGTACCACAAGGAAAACTATTTGCCATCGGAGGCGCGGAAGATAAAGGCGTAGATCTGGAAAAGGGTGAAATGATCCGAAATAATCTCAACTTTTTTGAATTAGGGATATTAAGACGCATTGTAGAAGAAGCAGGCGGCAATTCTGTACGCATTGAGGTAGTTACTACTGCAAGCATGATTCCTAATGAGGTAGGTGAAAATTACTTAAATGCATTTGGCAAAATAGGTTGTACAGATATTGGGATATTACCCATACGCACAAGGGCAGATGCGATGAATGACGAATATATTGATCGGCTAAAAGCCTGTAATGCCATTATGTTTAGCGGCGGAAACCAGCTCAGATTATCTGCTACATTTGGAGGTACTCAATTTTTGGAAATAGCCTTAAAGAGATTTCACGAAGAAAAAAACTTTGTGATCGCCGGAACCTCAGCAGGCGCCATGGCCATGAGCAACACTATGATTTATGAAGGGAATGCCTCTACAGCACATCTAAAAAGCGAGGTAAAAATAACTACAGGCCTTGGATTTATGGATGATGTAATTTTTGATAGCCATTTTGAAAAACGAGGCCGTTTTGGAAGATTGGCACAGGCAATAGCAAGTAACCCACAGGCAATAGGCATAGGTCTTGGCGAAGATACCGGCATGTTGATTACCGAAGGAAATATAATGGAAGCAATAGGCAGCGGGCTTGTCATGATCATTGATGGCCACGACATAAGGCATAGCAATATTGCAGATATACCCGACGGAAACCCTATCAGTGTTGAAAATATAAAAGTTCATTTTTGTGAAAAAGGAAATGGATATATCGTGAGTGAAAGAAAATTTATCCCCGATATAAAGAAGTATCAAGATCAGAAAGATTCGCCAAGCCAGATGAACTTAAAGGTAGCCACCGGATAGAAAAGAGCAGCCGTTTATATAAATGCTACTCAGCCTTTACCAGATAATAATTTTTCTTTCCTTTCTGCACCAGCAAATATTTGTTGTTTAACAAAAGATATGCATCCATGGTAATTGTAGGATCTATTACTTTCTCCTTATTGACAGAAATAGCACCCGCAGAAAGCATCTTTTTTGCTTCGCCTTTACTTGCACAAATTTCAGATCCAGATAAAAAGTTAATGAGTTCTGTTTTCCCGAATTCTACCTTATTTACAGTGATTGCCGGCACGCCCTCCATTACCTGAAGCAATTGAGCTTCATCCAATTCGCGCAATATAGCCGCAGTATCATTATTAAAAAGAATGGTAGATGCTTTTTCAGCAAAATCAAAATCTGATTTAGAGTGAACAAAAATGGTCAATTCTTCTGCTAATTTCTTCTGCAATACCCGCATGGCTTCATTACCCTTATGAAGTGCTACCAAATCTTCAATTTCTCTTTGAGACAAAAAAGTAAATATCTTCAGAAACCTTTCTGCATCGGCATCAGAAGTATTCAACCAAAATTGGTAAAAAGTATATGGTGAAGTCTTTTCAGCGCTAAGCCAGATATTCCCCTTTTCACTTTTTCCAAATTTATTTCCATCAGATTTTGTAAGCAGAGGCCAGGTAAATGCAAATGCATCCCCTCCTACTTTTCTGCGTATGAGTTCAGTGCCGGTTACTATATTGCCCCACTGATCGCTACCACCTGCCTGCAGCAAACACTTTTTATTTTTAAAAAGCCAGAAAAAATCAAACCCTTGAACCAATTGGTAGGTAAATTCAGTAAAACTCATGCCATTTTCGCCATCGAGCCTCTTTTTTACACTATCCTTAGCCATCATATAATTGACTGTTATATGCTTTCCGGTATCTCTTATAAAATCCAGAAAGGAAATATTTTTAAACCAATCAAAATTATTTACGAGTTCGGCACTATTTGATTTTTCTTTATTAAAATCAATAAATTTCCCCAATTGCTTTTGTATGGCCTTTACATTGTATTCCAAAACATCAGAGCTCAATAAATTACGTTCTTCACTTTTCCCTGATGGATCGCCCACCATACCTGTAGCCCCACCCACGAGCGCTATAGGCTTATGCCCAAATTTTTGCAAATGCACTAACACAATTATTGGAATTAGGCCACCTATGTGCAAGCTATCTGCCGTAGGGTCAAATCCAATATAGGCAGCAGTGGATTCTTTTAAAAGTTGGTCTTCTGTACCTGGCATTATATCCTGAATAAGGCCACGCCATTTTAATTCTTGTATAATATTTTCCATAAAGCATCAAAAATAAACACAAATGAAATAAAATATTCAAAAGTGTTGGGTAGCATCGAGTATTTATTGATCCGCTTGGCATAATAATTCCTTTTATGCTCAGGGGATAATTTATTCGCAACACTTGCCGGCTCTAAACGCCTTGATTTAATTTTAAAGTAATGCGCTACTATTTTTTTACTTAGATCAAAGTAAAGTTTTCAAAGAGATATAAAAATAAAACTACCAGATGATGGCCATTTACCAATTAAAACTGAGCACTTTATATTCCATGTAATAAATTCATACCGGATTTAAATAGTAATTATTCCAACCTCTCTATTCAATAACCATCCCAATATTTACCCAAAGTACTCGGGGCTATTTAGTAAATAAAGAGGGTAATAGAATACACATAGAACATCAACTTTACTAAGTCATAATTTTTATACAATTTTTCAATCCATAAATTCCCTTATTTTTATTTATTTTTATAACCCCTAAGTATCAAAAAATACAATATTAGAAGCTAACAGCCGTTTTAATTGCTCCTTACACAAATTGAATCTTAAAACATGAACGCCCCCTTTTTATGAAATATCCTCGCCTTATCAAAATATTCCTGCTGCTGGTATTACCTTCTTTAGGATTTTCTCAGTTTCGTAAATATTCTAATGAATTTTTAAACATTGGAGCTGGTGCACGAGGGCTGGGCATGGGTGCAGCACAGGCTGCATCTGTAAATGATGGCACGGCAGGATATTGGAACCCTGCGGCGCTTACGGCATTGGATAATGGGGCACAGGTGAATCTGATGCATGCTAGCTATTTTAGTAATATAGGTAAATATGACTATGCCAGCATCGCGCTTCCCGTAAATAACAATCGGCGTACACTGGGGCTCTCAATACTTCGTTTTGGGGTGGACGATATACCGAATACTTTATATCTTGTAGAACCTGACGGAAGTATCAATTATGGAAATATCAGCACTTTCTCTTCTGCAGACTATGCCTTTCTTTTTTCATTTGCCCAAAAAATAAAGGACGATGATGACCTGAAAACCAGCTTTGGCGCTAACGCCAAAATAATTTATAGAAAGGTAGGCCACTTTGCCAATGCATGGGGCTTTGGTATAGACGCCGGGTTTAAAATGCAGAAAAAAAACTGGACATTAGGTATCGTTGCCAAGGATCTTACTACCACCTTTAATGCGTGGTCTTTTCATTTTACTGATAAAGAAAAACAAGTTTTATACCTCACAAAAAATGACATACCGGTTAAGTCCACAGAGCTTACCGCACCCAGACTTACTATTGGTTCCAGTTATAACTTTATTTTCAACGAAAATTTCAGCTTGCTGGCAGAGGCAGACCTTGATTTTACTTTTGATGGCAAACGCAATACACTTCTAAGTGGCAATACCATCAGTGCAGATCCTCATTTAGGCCTGGAAGCTTCTATTAAAAATGTATTTTTTGTAAGAGCAGGAATTTATAATTTTCAGCAGGCACTGGCCGATAAAGATACACTCAATCAAAAAAAAGTATGGATTTATCAACCTAGCCTTGGTGCAGGATTTAAGATACATAGTGTGACTATTGATTATGCATTTTCAAATCTTGCTAACCAATCGAACCCATTATACACCCATATTTTTTCTTTAAAATTGGATTTAAATAAACCAGAAAACTAATTTCTAAAAACCGGATATGAAGAAATTATTGTTACCATTCCTTATATTTTTCGCTGTTACAGGGTTTTCACAATCAGCCTCTAATAGCTGGATCAATTATAATAATACTTATTACAAATTTTACATAGCTAAGGATGGTGTGTATAGAATCGGCCAAAGTACATTAAACAATGCTGGGCTCGGAGGTATTCCAGCAGAGCAGTTCCAACTATGGCACAATGGTGAAGAGCAATCCCTTTACACAAGTATTGCTGCTGGTGTGTTAGGGACTTCAGATTATATTGAATTCTGGGGTATGCGCAATGATGGCAAAATGGATAATAAATTATACCGCGATCCAGACTTCCAGTTGTCTGACCATTTTAGTCTTCAAACTGATACTGCCGCCTATTACTTAACAGTAAATTCTGCCTCTGCTAATCTGAGGTATATTAATTCTGTAAATGATGTAGCCAACAATGTTTTAGCGCCTGAGCCTTGGTTTATGAATACACGCGGAGTGTATTTTAATCAAAGAATCAATCCGGGATTCGCTATTCCGGCCGGTGGCGTATATGTATTTTCATCATCCTATGACAAGGGTGAAGGCTGGACTAGTCTGGATATTTCACCAGGGCACGACTTAACTTTCCAAATGGATAGTTTATTTTTAAATCCAGCGGGGCCCAATGCCAGTGTGAAATTTGCTGTAGCAGGCACTGCTCTTAATGGAAGAAATGTACAGGTTAAATTTAATAACACTACCATTGATGATGAGGCAATGCCTTATTTTAATTACCTCAAAAAACAGGTAGATAATGTACCGCTCTCATTATTTATAAACCCCGCTTGGGCAAGGTTCACTTTCTCAGAAACATCTTCAGTAAGTACTGACAGGTTTGTTGCTTCTTTTTTGGAACTTACCTATCCCAGTTTGTGGAATTTTAACAGAGAAAAATATTTTTATTTTCAATTACCGGCCAGCAATACAGGTAATTTTTTGGTAATCAGTAATTTTGATAACAGTGGCGTAGCACCTGTACTGCTTGATATGTCGAACAACAAAAGATATATTGGCGACATTACCAGTACACCCGGTAAAATAAAATTTGCGTTGCCAGCTTCGGCAATTGCTACCAGAGAATTCAGACTTATAAGCCAGGCACCTGCTGCCATATCGGCCATTAATACTTTACAAAAAAGAAATTTTATCAATTTCGGTAATGCAGCCAATCAAGGGAACTATCTGATCATTAGCAATAAATCGCTATACAGTAGTACCACCGGCGATAATAATGTGGATCTCTATCGCCAGTACAGAAACTCGGCTCCCGGAGGAAGTTTTAATACCAAGGTGATTGATATTGATGAGTTAGTAGATCAATTTGCATACGGAATAAAGAAACACCCTGCCGCCATAAAGGATTTTGTAAAATTTGCTAAAGCTAATTTTTCTGTAACCCCTTCCTATGTTTTTCTCGTAGGTAAAGGCGTTACCTACGATGAGTATGTAACTAATGGCCAGAGCGCATTTGCTGACAGATTAAATTTGGTTCCCACCTTTGGCAGCCCTGCTTCAGATGTATTATTGGTTTCACCTTATGGGAGCATTGTTCCTACAGTTCCGGTAGGCCGCCTTTCGGTAGTAAATGGTGATGAAGTAGGCCGGTATTTGGCCAAAGTAAAAGAATATGAACTGGCACAAACTGCTTCACAAACACTTGCAAATAAATTGTGGATGAAGAATGTAGTGCAGATAGTAGGCGGAAAAGACAGTGATGAAAATAACCTCTTTCGCCAATATATGTATGGCTACAAGAATATGCTGGAAGACACATTATATGGAGGGCATGTAGAATTGTTTTCTAAAACCTCTAATTCTGCGGTTCAGTTAATTTCGGGCCAAAGAATAGAACAATTATTTTCAGATGGCATCAGCATTCTCTCCTATTTTGGCCACTCATCTGCTAATACTTTAGAATTTAATTTAGGAGATCCTACGGCATATAATAATCCGGGTAAGTACCCTTTCTTTCTTGTGAGTGGATGTACTGCCGGCAATAATTATATCTATGACACCTTACGAATAATTCAGAACAATCTTTCCATATCAGAAAATTTTGTATTAGCAAGCCAAAGAGGAAGTATTGCCTTTATGGCCAGTACACACTATGGCATTCCCCCTTTTCTGGATGATTATAATACCCATTTTTATGATAATCTCCGAAATAGAAACTATGGTGCGCCCTTAGGTGATGATATAAAAAATACAATAAAAGAATTGAACGGCGATGTACCTGATGTATATTATTACACACGCACCGACCTGGAAGAGATGGCATTGCACGGCGACCCGGCAATTAAGGTAAACCCACACCCTAAGCCGGATTATGTAATTGAAGAACCTTTGATAAAAATAAATCCTGCATTCATTTCCATATCACAGGAGAAATTCACCTTAGACGCAAAAACATATAACATAGGAAAGGCAATAGATGATTCCATTTATTTTGATGTAAAAAGAATTTATCCAAATGGCACAAGTGATATCCTTTTACATAAAAGAATCAAAGCGCCTTATTATACTGATTCTATTCATTTGGTAATACCCATAATACCTACGCGTGATAAGGGATTGAATAAAATAGTAGTAACGATAGATGCTAATAATGAAATAAGTGAAGAGTCAGAATCCAATAATTCTTTTTCGAAAGAAGTATATATCTATGAGGACGAAGCCCGCCCTTCTTACCCCGCTGATTTTTCAATCATCAATGTAGCTAATCAAAAACTTTACGCATCTACCGCAAATGCACTCAGTACAGCCAAAGATTATCAACTGGAAATAGATACCACTTTATTATTTAATTCGTCCTTCAAGGTAAGCCGTTCATTAAATTCTACAGGTGGTATTTTAGAATTTGATCCGGGAATTACCTTTACAAACAATACCGTTTATTATTGGAGGGTAGCTTTAAAGCCTGCATCTGGATTACCATTAGATTATCACTGGAACAATGCCTCTTTCCTCTATTTATCAAACAGTACAGAAGGCTTCAACCAAAGTCATTATTTTCAACACCTTTATTCTGATACTCAAAATATTAAACTGGAAAATAACCGCAAATGGAAATACAGTACAGTTACCAATATTTTGGAAGCAAAAAATGGAGTATATCCATCCGCAGCCAATACTGCAACCGACTTCTCAGCCTTTGTAAATGGGTCTGAATTTGTGCAAAGTGTTTGTGGTATTTCCGGAATTATTTTTAATGTTCTGGATCCAATTACATTAAAACCTTGGATGAACACTATCGGAACACCAGAAGGCAGGTTTGGAAGTAAGCCAGTATGTGGCCCAGAAAGACTTGCTAATTTTCAATTTAATATTCTTGATCCTGCAAAAAGAGCAGCAGCCATGCACTTTCTCAGGGATTCAGTTCCTGATAATTTTATAGTGATGGTCAGAAATATTTCCGGCACAGACCCTGCTTCCAACACTTATGCTGCGGACTGGCTTGCCGATACTGCTACACTCGGTTCAGGCAATTCATTGTACCAGGCATTACGGTCTCAGGGCTTTGCAACGATTGATTCATTCAATAGGCCCCGTGCATTTGTATTTATGTATCAAAAAAATAATGCTGAATTCCTTCCACAATCTATTTTCTCTGAAGGCATATCAGATAAAATAATTCTTTCTCATAATATTGTTACTCCAGACACCTTAGGATTGATTACATCCCCTGTATTTGGCCCTGTAAAACAGTGGAAAGAAATGCACTGGCGCGGCACTAGCGAAGAAAACCCAAGTGAAGACAACCCGACTGTGGATATCATTGGTGTGGACAATGCAGGAAATAAGAGTACGCTGCTTACGGTAAATAAAACACAGCAAGATGTTGACATTTCTTCAATAGATGCCAAACTGTATCCATACATTCAATTGAAAATGCATAACCTTGATAGTGTAACGCTTACACCATACCAACTCAACTATTGGAGGCTGAATGCCATACCTGCACCTGAAGGCGCATTAGCACCCAACATTTTTATTTCTGGTAAAGATTCCCTGCAGCAAGGTGAAATCTATAACTTTGGAATTGCCTTTAAAAATATAAGTATTCCCTCTTTTGATAGTGTACTGGTTAAGTTTACCGTAATTGACAATAATAATGTCACCCATGTGCTTTCATTACCCAAGCAAAAACCACTCATCAGTGGAGATACTATTGTAATTAAATACAATCTGGATACTAAGGCATACCCTGGCAATAATACCATCTTTATTGATTTCAACCCCAATAATGACCAGCCGGAGCTATATCATTATAATAATTTTCTTTATAAAAACTTTTATGTAAAACCAGACAATTTCAATCCTTTGCTGGATGTAACATTCGATGGGGTACATATATTAAATCAGGATATTGTGTCATCAAGGCCGCACATTCTTATAAAATTAAAAGATGAAAGTAAATTTCTTTCACTAAGCGACACCTCTCTGGTAAAAGTGCAGCTACGGTATCCGGATGGCACCCTAAAAACTATCGCCTTTGATAATGACACGCTTCGGTTTACACCGGCTAATCTTTCGCAGGGTGAAAACACTGCTACTATTGAATTTTCACCAATCCTTACAGGCAATGATGAGAACGATAACAATTATGAATTAATAGTATCAGGAAAGGATGTGATCGGAAATACTGCCGGCCAATTAAATTACCATATCAGCTTCAGAGTTTTCAGCAAGCCCATGATCAGTAACCTGATGAACTATCCTAATCCGTTTACAAGTCAGACTGCTTTTGTCTTCACCATTACGGGATATGAGATACCTCAAAATATCCGTATTCAAATACTTACTATAACGGGTAAGGTGATACGAGAAATAACTACCAATGAATTAGGCCCTCTGCACATAGGCAGAAATATTACTGACTTCAAGTGGGATGGCTCTGATATGTATGGCCAAAAGGTGGCTAATGGAGTTTATTTGTACCGCGTATTGACCAATCTTAATGGTAAGAGCATGGATAAGTTTCGTGATAATGGCGATAATACGGATTCCTATTTTACGAAAGGATATGGTAAAATGTATTTTATGAGATAGTGCATCAAGCAATTTTAAAATAGGTTGTTACGATTTTTGGCTTAATATTTTATTCTATAAGGCAAGCGCAAATAGCTTGTACCGAAATATTTTATTTTCTTATTTTTAATGCCACGCTTTTCATAGCGTGGCATTAAAATATGCGATCATTTTTAAAACAATTCCGATACTTGATAAGTTGCATATAGGTAATGCTATATTCCAACATACGCACAGGTATTTAAAATTTTGCAATAGTTTCGCCATTGAATTATACTGTAAGCCAAAATAATTTTTATAAATTATTTAAAAAAAAAATCGAGAATGAGTCTAAATATCTGAGGTAGCAGTAATAATATAATCGGTATTCTATGAAAAAAATTTTTCTTGCCTTATTGCTGATTTCCCTTTTTTGTTCGCTGGCTCTTTATTTTTATTTCGACTACCATATCGTCATATTAGGCTATCATTTTATCGTAATAGGTATCTTGTTTGCCTTGGTGGGTGTAGTGTACCATGGAATTGGTTATGTGAATAATGATCGCTTGAGAATATTTTTCCGCCATTTAATATGCATTTCATTTTTTTTCACCCTTGCTGTTTTTTATCTGGTGCTTATAGGTAGCCTGAGTTTTTGGGGAAAGGCCATTGAATGGAGCTTGCTCATTTCCTACCTATCTTCTTTAAATAGGCTTATCGGTACGCTACCGGTGCAAGGTTGGATGCTATATACCTTCCTTATAATATTTGCCACGGCCATAGCTATTGCTTATTATTACATTCGACCTAAACAAACTTATACTAAAAGCCATCACTTAAAACGAGATTTAATCTTATGCAGCATAGGGGCAATATTGATGGTAATATTTTACCAACCTCTGATAGAGTTTAAGCGAAAAATGCATGCAGCGGACGAGCCTATATTGAGTTTCGTTTTTCCCCGTACCTATCATACTCAGGAAGAGAAAGAATTATACTATGGGTTGTTATTAAAAAATGCTGTGAGCGACCGCCCTTGCGAGGAGCAGGTAAAAAAAGAAGGCACGTATTCCACTCAGCGCAATGTGATGCTGATAATAATAGATGCACTCAGAAGTGATCACCTATCGGCCTATGGCTACGGAAGGCTTACTACTCCTTTTTTGGATAGTATGGTTCGTTCTGGAAATATGTTGCGCATACAGCATGCCTTTTCGCCCGCTACCAATACGCTGTCAGGCATTGCCAATCTTTTTTCTTCTAAGGCAATGGAAGATTTTAGCTTCGGAAGTTTCAGGTTGATGAAGTATATGCAGATGAAGAAATTTACAACGTATGCTTTCCTCACCGGCGCTCATTCCAAATGGTATTGGCTTACTGATATTTACAGG
>JAFDXH010000249.1 GCA_018268075.1 Bacteroidota bacterium
CAGCGCCACCCTTGTCATAAAGGCGAAGGCTTCTGAAAAATCTTTGAACTCAAATTTTTTGTATAGCCGGTTGTTTTCTTCCTTCCACATCATCGGTAAATTTTGAGATAAGGTACGCATATTTCTGAATTATTAACCCTGGCGTCTGCAGGTGCATTTCAAAATGAACCTATCCCCTCCTCAATTATTACTATGAATGCCTTTAATCATTTTATAATACAACCGTTCAGGTAATCTCATATCTTCCGTAACAATATCGGCTTCCGCCAGCAGCCCATTTCTATATTGGAGCCGGCGGCCATAGTTTGTCAATAAAGAATATGGCAATTCCACCCTTGCCAGGTATCCGCTGTCTGTTGGAGTAGCTTTTATAAAGTCAATTTTCCCAACTACTGATCCATATTGCTCAAAGGGGTACGCCCGAAATTTGAGCAATACTTTTTGTCCCTGTTTGACTTTCCCGAAATTGTATTGTGGAACCACCATCTCGGCGAAATAGGAACTATTCTCCGGCGCCACGTCAAACAACAATTGTCCTGCTTTTATTTCCTGGTTTTCCTGTAAAAACCCTGTGAAAGAAACAACACCTGCAACCGGCGCTTTTAGCACATACTTATACTCCCAAGACTGTATCTTGCTTTTTATTGTTTGCAATGCCTGGAGAAAAATATTTTTTTGCACAGCTATCTGATTCTCCAGTTCGGCAATTTCTTTTTTCTTTTCGGTTTGTTCTCTTTCGTTGGAAACGATAGCAGCATTAATTTGCGGCAAAGAAAGCTGTTTGGCTATCAACTTGCTCTTTTCATTTCTGAAATCAAGTGTAGAGATCACCTTTTGATCTGACAAAGATTTGTTCACATCAAATGTCTGTTTACTCAGCGACAGGTCTTCCTCCATTAATATTTTTTGATGAATGAGGATTTGATGCAGGTGCTGAATACTTTTCATATCGGTTTGCAACATGCTTTTTTTACGCAGGTAAAAACCGTTGTGCAGGTAATCTTTGTATGTAATAAATGCCTGCACAAAAACCTGGTAATCCAATTGCAATTCACCCAGGTTATTTATAAGTTTTTGGCTACCGTTTCCGGGTAAGAAATGTGTAATCTCATCTGAACGGTTTTCGCTTATAACGTTGCCGATAGTATCTGCCTGCAACGCGATAGCCTGTATTGATGAAGGGCTGCCTACGCTTTCCATATATCCCAATACCTGCTCTTTATCAACTTTTTGATTTTCTTTTACCAATAACCTTAACAATTTTCCATCTGATCTTGCCACCACCTGTCGGGGAGCATTGATGCTGTTCAACTTTGCTGTCGCAATCACTTTGTCAGGATATTTTATATACCAGCTTATAACGCCGATAGCCAGTAACAGTATAAAAAAGTAAGCAGTGCCCCAACGGACGATATAAGGCGGCCTGTGAGAAATAATACCATCCATCTCATTTTCAGGCTGTGAGAATGTATCATACAATGCAGCATTTTTTCCCCTGCCGTTGGCAGAGGGCGCTAATATCGTTTCGTCAGCTTCCAAGTTCAAGTTGGTTTTTTACCAAATCAAAATATTTACCTCTTTTTAAAGTGAGCTGTGCATGCGTTCCCTGTTCGGTAATTTCGCCTTTGTCTATTACTACAATATTATCTGCATTTTTTACCGTGCTCAGACGGTGGGCAACTATAATAACTGTACGTCCTTTAAAAAATGACGATAAATTTTCCAATATCACTTTTTCATTATTGGCATCCAATGCATTGGTGGCTTCATCAAAAAAGATGAAATGAGGATCTTTATATACTGCCCTTGCAATGGACAAGCGTTGCTTTTGGCCACCGCTGATACCATTGCCTTCCGCACCCAATTTTGTATGAAAGCCCAGGGGCAATGATTCGATGAAGGGTAATATATTGGCGGTTTTGCAGGCGTGCAGCAAGCGTTCATGGTCTACCTTATCATTAGTAACCGTTACATTTTTTTGTATGTTGTCATTAAAGATAAAAATATCCTGCATTACGCATCCACAGAGGCTCCTCCAATATTTTGGACTTAAAGTTTTAAAATCAACTGTGCCTACATGAATCTCTCCTTTGTAATTTTCATAAAAACGCAAAAGGAGTTTTATCAACGTGGTTTTACCGCTTCCGCTCATACCTACAATGGCAGTGACCCTGCCCTGCGGTATGGTAAGACTAATGTTTTTAAGCACAGGCTCATTCCCTGCGGCGGGATAAGTAAAAGAAAGGTTCCTGATATAAATACTCTGATCCTGCGGCAGAAAACGATTAAACTCCTTGTGGGCAGGTTCCTCGTCTTCCAGTACATGAATATCATTCAACCGTTCTAAAGAAATTTTCGCATCCTGTGCCTGCTGGGTAAACCCTATCAGTTGTTCAACCGGTCCGTTTAACTGGCCGATGATATATTGAATCGCGAGCATCATGCCGAGGGTTAGCCGGCCGTCTATGACCAGTTGGGCTACAATAAAGGTGATAATAATATTTTTACCCTGATTGATGAAGAAAGCGCCTATTTGCTGATACTGACTAAGCGAAAGGTTTTTGAAGTTCAACTTAAACAAACCCGCCTATAGCCCTTCCCATGCCCAGCGATACGTATTTTCCGCATTATTCAGTTTTATTTCCTGCATTCCATATACCAGTTGCATGGTAGCATTGTTTTCACGGGAAGCGATGGCAAAACGACGATAGTCTAACCTGCGCCGGTACTTCAAAAACAATTGTATCCACAACAGGTATAAAATGCTGCCTGCGGCGAAAATTGTGAAGACCATAAGATTGTAGCCCCATAAAACAAAAGAGAAAATGATAAGCGTAAACAGTGAGAAAAAAGTGTTTAATGCGGTTCCGGTCAAAAAACTTTCAATGCGATGGTGGTCGCCGATACGTTGAATAATATCTCCCGGATGTTTACTGTCAAAAAACTGCATCGGCAATCTTAATAGCTTTGACCAAAACCCCGATAGCAGGGAGATATTGATTCTTGTGCTGATGTGCAGCAAAATGCGGCTGCGTATAAACTCAACAATCGTTTGGGAAAACAACAGCATCAACTGGGCAGCTAAAACGATCCGTATAAAACTGAGATTTTGAGTATTTATCCCGGTATCAACAATGCTTTGCGTCAGATAAGGAAATACTACCTGGATAAAACTGCCGACGATCAGTCCTAATAGTATCTGGAAAAAATAAGCCTTATGATCTTTTAAATAACCGAACAAAAAATTCCAACCGATTTTCCGCTGTTCCATTTCCGGATTATCGGTAAAATCCATTTGCCTAAACAATGGAGTACTTTCCAAAAATAAACCGATCCCCTTTTCTTTCCCGTTTTCTGCGGTAGAAAGCCAGTGTTTCAGAAACTCTGCCCTGTTCAATGTAATCATACCTTTGGCGGGGTCGGCAATAACAAATTTGTTCCTGGTTGAAGACGGCGCCAGCACTACAAAATGGTACTGATCCCAATAGATGATTGAAGGTAAGGGCGCATCATTGATCAACTGATCCACGGTAAGTTTGGCTCCCACGGACTTCAGCCCGATGCTTTCTGCGGTATCTGCAAGACCAAGAAGAGAAACGCCCTGTTTGCCATACTGCGACTTATTGCGGAGATAATCAAGCGATATAGAGCGACCATGATATTTCGCCACCATACGGAGGCAGGCGGGGCCGCAATCCATTGCGTCTAATTGTTTATATAGCGGAAACTTCAGTCTCACGGGAAAACAAATTAGGAATCGCGAAATTATTTTTACTAATGATATATACGTGTCGGACTAAAATAATATTTGTCAGGTATTTTTTTAGGTGCTTTCATGGAAGAGTAAACTTGTTTCAGACAGTAGAGGTGGTATAATACTGCTTCGAACCGGTTTTTATAGACAATCTTCCCATGATCAAACACAATCCGGCCTGTCTTTCCTTCAATCAAAATAAAATCAAAAAAAGCTGTAATGATATTATTCTTTTGAGCCGCCCGCACTACCTCGGTAAAACTCTCGATTTCTGTATGGATATCCATGATGGATTTGCCTTCTCTCAGCGCATGCCACGCGAAATTGCATTCGTCAAAACAATGATGCTTAGTATCCGACATCACTAATCTATAGTCTTTGCTACGCATAAAGATTGTATTCACCTTCCGGCTGTTTTTATAAAGGCAAAAACAGCCCGCAGTATAGTCGTGCCGAACACTAAAAAACTCATATTGTTCAAGCAGCTCATTCGTAAAAAAAGCCCTGAGGTCGCCTAATACAATATCCAGATCACAATGTGCCCAGTAATCATATCCTTCTACAATTTCAGGAAACAGAAAACCGTAAGCCGGCTTATAGTCGTTGAGTTTATACGGATTATCCACGCATACGGGAAAACCAAATTTCTGTGAAGCAATGGCATTAAAGTCTTTCAAGGTCTTGTATATACGCTTAACGTTAGAAGGGAAATCGGCTAATTCGTCTTTATTATCGGTTACAATATAAAAATCTATTGTGGGATTGAAAGAACAGGAATGGATGAAGTAAGGAAAATACCAGGGGTATGGCCCAGACCAGCAGATAAGAATTGCAATTTTGGGTATCATAAGCTTATTTCTTAAATCTTTAAGGTAAAATAAATCACATTTAAAGTGTCCACCAGCCACTGCAACACGCCATCCAAGTATGTGACAACGAGATGTGTCCTTATCTCTAGAGTATATTCATTTATAAGACTGTAAAATTCAGTTTAAAAGCTGCGAAATGAGAATATCCATTTGTTTTGGTTCGAAATTAGGCCTGCGCCTGGCATTATAAACAATTTTTTGATTTTGATCAATAATAAAATATTGAGGGATAGAAGAAATATTAAAGGCTTTTACAATTTCACTTTCATCCCATTTTTTATCGTCCGACACGTTGATCCAGTCTACATCCCAACCTGCTATCTGGGTCTTACAAACTGTATCGTGCCCATCGAGGTTAACATACACGATGGTAAATTTTTTATGTCGAAATTTCTTGTAAATTTCCTCCAGCATAGGTAAATTTTCTTTACATGGCTTGCACCAAGTAGCCCCAAACGCCAGAAGGTAAGGGGTACCTTTCAGTGATTCGTTCGTAAAACTCAACCCTTCAGGTGTGTTGGCCCAAAATGATTTAACCGTATTCCCGACTTCCAACGTGTAGTAATTAAGAAGCTTTCCCTTTAATTCTTTACCCAGAGGGCTTTCTCTGATTTCGTAACCCAGTCCATTATATACAGATACTATCCCTTCGAGATCAGACAATACAGGTTTGCTTGACAAAATATATAGCCGAATTAGACTATAATAAGTATTGGAGAATTGTTGCAACAGGTTCAACTCTTTCGCTCTCATCCGGTTCAAACTTTGTTTGGCCAGGCTGTCGGAGCTATTATTTTTATTTTTTTGCATTTCCAGGTAATGATTATAGACTAAAGCATCAATCTTTTTTCTCAGAACATTTGACTTTGAATTAATCATTTCTGCTGTAGAAAGCTTGTTGTTTTTTGTTATAGAGTTTGATGGTATTTTGTCAACGACCATTTTATTTTTCCCAGAATCTATGACAAAATATTTTTGGCTACGACCATCCAACAATAATAAGTAGGCGTCTTCTGAAGGTTTATTCAAAAAACCTTGTATCGAAAAAGTGTTATTCCTAATTAAAATAGTATCCTCCTTTTTGAATTTATTCTGAGAATATCTATCCCACATACCAAAAATTAGTTTCTTATTATTGAGTGAGGCGGGTACTGTACCTCTTAGTTCAAACTTGTATTGGGTATAAGACTTTGAAGAGAGTAGCAGAAAAAAGGCTACAAAAAGTAGTTTCATAATGATTGATATTTACCTATAGGGTTTATCTCAAAAATAAATTACCCCCATGAGAGCATTCTTAATGAAATTTGTTTGCATGGTGATTGTGATAAAAAAGAGGCTGTCTCCTACATTCGAGACAGCCTTAATTGTCAGCTTAAGACTAACCCTCACCAGCGCAAGCGGAAGTGACAATACTGGAGTGCTTAGATTTGCAAACACACTCGTTATTACTATTTCCTTCGCAGGTACCCGATACTGTGCCAGTTCCGCTTTCATAATAACTACAAGAATCGGTGGAGCAACCGGGCCACCCGCTTCCTGCCATAATCTTTTTCATTTCCGCCCTGCTTAGTTTTCCTTCTATATTGGCAAGGTTCATTTTTATCTTTTTCATTGCTTTTACGTTTAAAGTTAATAAAATAGTTTTTGCCCACAGCTTTTGGCATCAGTAGGCTTTGGCCGCCCGGCTCCCGGCTGCATCTCGGGATAGTTCCACCAGGCATTTCTTTTGAGGAACTATTCCAAAAGAAAGTATCTTACCGCAACTGCATTTCATATATCGTTTATAAACGGCCTTGCTAAAAGATTGTAGGTCGTATCCTTTTCAATTAGTGAATGTATGCTTAGCGTACTTAGATATCTTTCGTACGATACTGTTTCCCATAAATGAACACTGTATGCATTCGGTAAATGACAATTGTCTTCAAAAAGCAGTTTTAAATCTTCCCGGTGATAGGATGGATAGAAAAAACTGGTTTGTGGTTCAATATGCACAAGCTCCGGATTAAGCGCCGCTATCCTTTGCGGCACACCCACGGAGTGCTCAGACCAGTATTTGTCCCGGCCCTTTGATCTGAAGAAATTGTAAGAATGTAGCCAGTAGCCAATAAACTTATTCTTTCTTGTCGTCATTATCAGGGCGTTGCACAATCCTGCATCTGCGCCTTTGTTATTTTCTTTACCCATGACACAATCATAACCTAACAGCCCTGCAAACGGTTTAATACAAATACTATCAAGGTCTAAATAGATACCCCCATATTTGTATAGGATCATCAATCTTAATACATCAGCCTTATGGGCGTAGCAGCATAATTTTTTTCCAAATATTTGCCTCGGGACAGACACCTGCACCAATTCTACAAACTCCGTGACACGCTCCCACCACACTCCCCGTGGCGTATATCTATAGTAGAGGTATATTTTTACCGGCCGGTTAATTAGAAAAGCAGACCGCACGGCAATAAAATGGACGAGGGAAAAGGGTTTGTTTCCACAATCCTTTTCCAGTCCGAAAATAAAATGAATAATATTTGGTATTTTATTTTCCATGGCGTCGTTCAACATGATTTTATATACCTTTCCCTTGAAACTTTACTGCCGTTCGCCTTTATTGTCATTCATCAAATTAAAGAGAACCTGTTTTTTTTAACGCGATACATTCTTATATTGTTTTAGCCGCGACTCATACGCTGCCAGATCAACCTGTG
The DNA here is from genome assembly GCA_018268075.1 of Bacteroidota bacterium. Lineage (GTDB taxonomy): Bacteria > Bacteroidota > Bacteroidia > Chitinophagales > Chitinophagaceae > Ginsengibacter. The sequence goes on from JAFDXH010000249.1 coordinate 7,332, forward strand.
AAAAATTTTTTCTTCGTATCATTTCATCAATAGCTTTTTGTTGAGACTCTATTGCCTTTATCTTTTCATTTGCTTTCCAGTACCATTCAGCCATTTGATTATACCGCTTCGGTATGTTAACAAGTTCAGGATAGGGCTGGTCATTTATCTCTGCCTGTTGAGCCTCTGCACCCAACTGATAAATTTTAGGGGGGAACTTTAAAATTTTGGAATAAAACATAATTGCGTCAACAATGTAATCACAAACTGGTTCCAAATAGTCCGGTGTCACTAGTGCAACCTTTCCATAATCGTAAGCTTTTTGCGGATCAGTTTTAAGTAACGCAGAAAAAATGGAGCCTGCGATGCGCGGTGCATATTGTAGCCTGGGTTCAGCTTTGATATACTGATTGATTTTTTCAAGTAGTACAAGTGGCTTACCTAAATCAACCGGCATTGAACGACGATCACCGGAGTATGGTCTCAATTCCCAAATCAAAGAATCTTCCAGGGCCTCTATCCAAAAGTTGGACACCCGCTTTTCCGATTCCTCCCTTATATTCCATGTGTTATTTATTATTTTCGGCAAGATGGTATCAAGTGCGCTTGGATGCCCCGCCCAGGCCAGTACCCCATTTTCATTTACAATAAAAGACCTGGGGATGCCATATTTCCGGCGTTCGCCAGAAGCCTCTAACCAGTCCTTTTCCATATAGTTGCTATCCTGTATGGCAACCGCATAGTCCATACGCAACCCCATACTATCCACAAATTTCTTCACTTTCTCCACAGGGGTTTTCCTTTCTTCCATAACATCAATGCCAATCGTTCTTACCCGGCTTTTGTATTTATTTGTAAGGACAGATAAATGGGGCATCGCCGCCCTGCATGGGGCGCACCAGGTTGCCCAAAACTCAATGATGTAAACAGTTCCGTTTTTGTATTCGGTTACCGGCTCCCCTTTCAGCCATTCTTTTACTTGCAACGGTGGCGCAGAGTCGCCAATGTTTAGCGTAACAGGAGCAGAATCGTCCTGACTTCTTAGGCCTACTGATAAAATGAGTAAGCATACAGAAAAAATAATTGATTTACCGCTGTTATTTTTGAAACCTCCTTTTCTTTTGTTACCCACTGCTATATTATTTTAGGAATCCTGAAATTTCTCTAACATCAATATCTTTACCCACTGTATATCCCTCATTATCTATTAATAGATTTCCCGGGTATATATACAGATTTGTAAAACGCCCCAACTGAGCTGCACCATAATCCCAATAATTTTCCCAGGGCAGATTAAGCTTTTGCAAGATATTCAAAGCCGTAGGTATAATCTTCGG
>JAFDXH010000024.1 GCA_018268075.1 Bacteroidota bacterium
ACTTCCTCATGCTAATGAAATAACGATCAAGTTTATTTATTTTCTGGATTATAACCAGCTGAGAAGAAAACACTGATTTAATTTATCTCAAATACCTGCCGGGCCATACGAAAAGTATTGCAATGGGCTTCAACAATTGTTTTGATATCCGGAGAATAGCCACCGCCCATCGCGACCGTACAGGGAATTTTATTCTGTTTCAGAAGAAGTGAAAACGGTTTCATCTATTTTTACACTTGGTGCGCCGCTTTATTTTTTTGAAATGATATAGCCTTGATACGAAATATAAATGCTTCTGATTACTATAATCTGATAAGTGATTTACGTAACCTGATTTTCCCTAAAAATCAAAAAAATATTTAAGCTATATTTTCAATTATAGCTTAAATTACTAAACATTGCTATACTTATATAGTTAGTATATGCATTACTTGCTGCCTTTCTCTCAACCGTAATTTTCTCTAATTGTAGCGATTTATCATTAAATCTTAATGAAATGCTTGTCATGTTTCATCAGGGTTTTTATGCATGTATTTTCAGAGAGTCTTTACTATTTTCTATAATGGGTTTCACATCTCGAAGTCCCCCATTAAAGCGATTTATAGTCACCACCTATTCTTTTATTAGGAATCAATTTTTATAACCAACCTTAAATAAAAGATCATGAAACTTTATCAATTGAAACCAATTCTTTTAATCGGATTATCCAGCTTAGCCTTCAATGCATGTAAAAAAGATAATTCGAGTCAAAGTAATCAAACCACAGAGTGGAGACTGTCTCCGGAAAATACATTTGAGGTACCTTTATCATCACTAAAAACTTCCGCAAATGGAAGTAAGGAAGCGTCTGTTTTAACCGTTTATGGCTGTGGTTCAAGTCTCAACGGAAGCTACGGTGGTACTGGATATTATAAATACCCTGACATTAGTCTTGATTTTACAAGCAGTGCGCAGGGAACGACGATCAATGTAACTGTAAACTCTTATGATATTCCCAATCGTTTTACAATTAAAAACAGCGCCGGCGTCACAGTCGCCACTTCACCCTGGAAGGGATATGTTACTTACTCCGGTCCATGAGGCACATCTTTAAATACACCACAGACACGTATACTGACCTTTACCAAAGATCTCATTTCCACATTTACGTTAATTGTGGAAACTTCAACAACCAATTACTCTGATTCTTGGAATGCCTCGATATCATGCACCGCACCTTCGGCTACATGGATAAACACAACTAACGCCGGAACATTTCATAACAATATCATCAAATCGGTAGACAATTCATTTACTGTCGATCCGACAACGTTGTTGACTGCAGATAACAATGCCAAAAATTACGAAAAGAATTATATCAATGCCCAGCACATCGATGTAAGCGCCACAATCAGTGATTCCGGTTATGGGTTCAGAAACAGGATCTGCGGAATAAAGTATTCCGATAATGCAATTTATGCTTCAAGAATTGATATTGTACATATCGCAGACTCGATGCTGAATCTTTCTAATACTTCTGTTTTGATGACAACCACTGAGAAAACGCTTATGCATAATCTCATGAGCTACCTGGATCAATATCAAAAAGGACAAATCAGCTATACAAGTATGAAGGCGAATATAGCCAGCATCCGGACTACTTGGGGTCAGCAAGGATTTAATACAGCACTTCATCAGGGAGATATTTCGGCCTATACAATTCTTATTGCAGATAGCAGTATCACATTCTGGAATCGATATAACGGAACTGGAAGCCGCATCTCGAATAGAGACAGAGACCAAGCAATATTGGCATTGCCTTTGTGGCTCGGGCTGGATGCCCTTGGAGCATTAGGTGGGGCGATTGGAGCCGGTGTTGACAGTTATTTAAATTCAGGTAGCGTAAACTGGAAGAGTGTCGGCGCATGGGCACTCGGTGGTGCTGTAGGTGCATCAGTGCCAGGGACACGCTGGTTTACAAAATTTTTTAAATAATTTTAAGTAAATCGTTTTCATATGTATTATCTGATAATTTTTACGATTTTATTAATAGCAGGTTTTGCCGTTTTTAGTTTTCTGAAAAGCAAATATGCTGCTAAGGCTTCCCCACAAGTAAGAAACGGGTTGAGTTTTCTTTTGTTATCGATTCCTTTGATACTGATTCTCATAAGGCTTGATCGCTTATATCAGCCATTTGGCAGCCTTTCGCTTTTAGCTAAAGGATTTATAATTGCGCTTATAATCATTTGCATTAATACAGTTCTGTACAGTTTTATCCGGTTCCTGGCGATCCGAATCAAGTAAGCCTTAATTTAAATGGCCCGGTAAAACGGGCCATTTAATTATCAGCAAAAGCAGAATTCTTACCGGCAGATTGAATCAATAGGTTATTGTTCCTTTAATATAATGCGCATATGCAAACCATAAACAATTTGTAAAGCTTTTTAATTATTGCAACTGCACAATACTGTTTTCAATAATCGCAAATACATTCTCATTTTTTTGCGGGTTAACGCCATAGGTACCTGTAAAGCGGCTGAAGGCAGGTAAAACACAATAGTTTTCTGTAAAGTAAAAACAAGGAAAATGGAGCGACTGCTTTC
>JAFDXH010000250.1 GCA_018268075.1 Bacteroidota bacterium
CTCCCAATCATTTTAAATTTAATGGTAAAGAAGAACAGAGGCAAGAGTTCTCGGATGGTTCAGGGCTTGAATTACTGGACTTCGGTGCAAGAATGTACGATAACCAAATAGGAAGATGGTTTACTGTGGACCCCTTGACACACAAATTTCCATGGCAATCGCCATACGTTGCATTTGATAATAATCCAATAAATAAAATAGACCCTGATGGCAGAGCAGCAATGCCGCCGGATGAATTTGACCAGAACGGGAAAAAGATAAGTAACCTTGGAGGCGATAAAATAGATTTTTATCATCAAAAAAATGGAGATACTAAAATTGTGGACAGAGCAAGCGGAGCTTCTAATATTATTACTGGAGGCGAATCTATAATTAGGGGTTATACACAAAGAAATAAAGATGTTAGCTGGTCAACCATTTTTCAAGAATTTAAAGGAGGAACAGGACCCACTAAAAGTATGATTGCCGATTTTGATAATTCTACAACAGGTGCGTTTGGTTCATTAAATAGTGCAATTTCTTCATACTCTTCTTTAGCAAGAAAATCTTCATTAAATTCAAGTAGCGCAAAGGGACTGGTTCAAATGAATTATGGAAATGCAAATCCATTGGCTGCACAAGATATGTGGGAGCAAATGTGGGGCAGGTCTAATATTTCTTGGTATAAGCTTGGCGATAAAACATTGTTTATGATGACTGATTCTAAGTCTCGGGAATCACTTTTTTACCGTCATGCTACAAGTTGGGAAAGGGGCGAGCATCGGCAATATGGTAACACTTACCAAACATATATTTGGACAGAAACAAATACAGAAGTGCAAAGCAAGGTTAGCCAATACAACGATTATTATCAACGGCAAATTGACCAACTGCAACAGGAGATTAGGAATCAAAAATTTTAAGTTATGAGAGTATATGCATTATTTGTGTGTGTGTTATTCTTATCGTCCTGCGATAATAGCTATACAGAAAAAGAGTTGTACGGAAGCTATACACCTGTAGGATATAAGAATACATTTGATACGATTGAGCTAAAGCCTCAAAGCATTTATCACCGAAAAGTATATGACAAAAACAATAAGCTGGTTCTAGAAATGAATGGTAAATGGATTATGAAAAGCACTGATAAGGTTCAGTTTCCTTCTTTTTTCTTTAATCTTGACAGAGATGTTTCAAAGTTTCCTGAATTATTAACCGATACTGATATGACTGTGGATACCTACTTTGAAACACGAAAAAGAATAATAGGATTTTGCGTAGGTTATCATGGAAATGAAAACTGTTATCAAAAGATAAAGTAAATCAAAAGCCGCTCACTGAGCGGCTTTTGATATTTTACACCTTATGTGGGTTAATAATTTTCAGCCCTTTGATGTTGGCAAAATCCTTTTCATTGTTGGTTATCAGGGTGTAGCCATAAGCCAGAGCCGTAGCGGCAATAATAGCATCGGGCGTTTTAATTTTCTTGCCTTTGCGTAAAGCGACGCATTGCGCAATCACATCCGGGCTAATGTCCAATACAACACTATCGGCAATAAAATTTTGTACATTTTGCGTGGTAGCTTCATCGGTATTCCAGCACAGCAGCTCTATTTGCGTAATGATAGAAATATTAGGAATGGCATCAATGGCGGCATCCATCAAAGCCATACCAGCGGCAGAAAACGAAGCAGAAAAATAATCAGACACCACATTGGTATCCATTAAATACTGTTCCATTCGCTACGCATTTGTTTGATGTGTTTGTTCAAGTCCTTTCCCTGTTCTTTGGTAATAATACCTTTGTATTTATCAGAGAGCTTTGTTTTAACGGGGGTAAGATTTTCTTTCAGCACTTTTATCAAATGCAGTTCCTGCAGTTCGTGCAAAAGCCCAACCGCTTTTTGGTTGGTAACTTGTATGAGCATTGTATTATCCATAAAAAAATTATTTAGCGTGGAGCAATGTTTGAATTTTTGTTTTAGCAATGTAGGCATCCATCAAAGACAGCACCGTTTTTTTATCCTCTGTTTCCAAATCCTGCACCTCTTTAAATCGGCTTATCAGTTCTTTTTCCAATCCGGCATCTTTAACCACATCATCAGCCGTGCCATTCATTAAAAAATCAACAGTAGTATCTAAAGCTTTTGCCAGTTTGGTCATTGCTTCGGCATTGGGTTTTGTTTCCCCGCGTTCGTAACGGCTCACTTGTGTGAAGTGTACTTCTATCAGTTCAGCCAGTTCGCCCTGTGAAATCCCTTTGCGTTTGCGCAAGTCTTTTAATCTGTCTGCAAATCCTGTTTTATTAACCATTAGCGTAAAATTATACACCAAAATTAGCTTAAAAATCAAGCATTATCAAGTGCGTTTAGACAAGAAAGCAAAATATTAGATTATGCTGCTTGTTTTTATTAGACAAGTTTGCTAATTTCGCTTGTAGATGTGCAAGTGAAAAATTTTTTCAAAATAATTTTACAATGGAAATACCGGAAATAAAAAACCGCCTCACTTTATCGGAAGTAATCAAGTACTACGGCTTGAAAGCCGACAAGCAGAACCGTTTAAAATGCCCATTCCACGATGACAAAACCCCGAGCCTGCAACTGTATTACAAAACACAAACGGCTTTTTGTTTTAGTACCAACTGCACCACACACGGCAAAGCCATTGATGTAATAGATTTTATCCTGTACTATGAAAAATGCAGCAAGCACGAAGCCATTAAAAAAGCAGCAGCGATAATAGGCGGAGAAAATAAAACTGAAGCACCAACAAAAAATAATAACACAGAAAGGACAATGTTTTTGGACAGGATGTTTACCTATTTTAAAAATGCCATCCACAACAGCCCACCGGCCAAAGAGTATTTACAAAAAAGATGTTTGGATTTTAAGCAAATAGAAGTAGGCTACAATGCAGGTCAGTTCCATCACGGCACAAGAAAAGATGAGACACTAATCAAAGAATGTTTAGAATATGGTTTGTTGCTGGACTTGGGAATGAAAGCAAGGACAGGCGATATAGCATATAAACCTTTTGGTAAATGGTGCATATGTTTTGCATTGCGCAACAAAGAAAGCAATATTACAGGTTTGTATTTTAGAAGTACGCTGAACGATAAAGAGCAACGGCATTTTTATATGAAAGATAGGCAGGGCTTATATCCGGGCTATCCAAAAGCCGAAACAAAAAAACTGATACTGACTGAAAGCATCATTGATGCAGCCACATTATTGCAGCAGGAAACCATCAAAAATAATTACGAAATCTTATCACTCTTTGGAACAAACGGACTAACAGACGAACATCAAAAAGCTATCAAAGATTTACAAGCATTAGAAGAAATTATTTTCTTTCTAAATGGCGATGAAGCAGGAATAAAAGCAGTAGCGAAATATGCGCCGATGTTTAAAGCGGAATATCCAAACCTGAAAATTACGAATGTGGCCGTACCGCAGAATGAAGATGTAAACAGTTTATTGCAAGGGCATAGCCCGGAGGTTTTAACCCACTTGATAGACACAAGAAAAGAGTACGATTTTATTTTTTCATCTAAACCAACTGAAAATAAAAAAGAGGAGGCAAAATTATTTATAGAGGCTGAAAGTATTGCAAATGCTATAACAGAGCCAACAACAGCAGAGGCTGCAAGTCCCCCTTCGGGGGATTTAGGGGGCTGCTTAAATACAAACAATCCATACAATTTAAAGTACCAGGGCAACGAAGCACAGTATCAGATAAAAGGTTTTAGAGTAGAGCAAATGGACAGCTTGAAAATCACTTTACAAATACAAATAAACGATTAACCATGATGCAAAGCATTACCTTAAAATTAGACCTGTACGAGTATAAACAAGTGGAAGCCACTTGTAAAACCATAGCGGAGAAATTAGGTTTAAGAAAAGATATTGTAGAAAATGATTTATTGCAGCTTACCAATTTATTAGAGCATTACAGGGATGTGCAGCATCACAAAGCCCTGGGCAAACAGGAAAGTAAAATACAAGTGCCTGCGGCAACTGCAACCCAATGCATCACCTTTTTAAAAGAGAAGGATTTAATAAAACGTATCAATGAATTAATCGGCAAGGCAGGAATAACCGGAGAAGAAACCAACCGCATTTTACTGTTCATCATTGCAAGCTCTTACAAGATGCCCGATACCTTACACGGCTTAATACAGGGTAGTTCAGGCAGTGGTAAAACAAGATTATTGAAAGTGATTAGTTACCTGATGCCTGATGAAGATGTAAAGCGGTACACAAGAGTAACGGACAATAGTTTTTACAACCAGGACGAATATTTTTTTGTCAACAAGCTGCTTTGCTTTGAAGACCTGGACGGACTGAAAGAAGACGCACAGCTTGCCGTCAGGGAGTTGCAGAGCAATGAAATTTTAATCACATCAACCAGCATCAAAGACCCAAACGGCAGTATCAGAGGCGGTGAAAGAACCGTAAGAGGCCCGATAGCTTCGCTATCCTGCACAACGAGAGGAGAAATTTATGAAGACAATGTAAGCCGAAGTTTTTTAATAGCCGTAGATGAAAGCAGGGAGCAAACACAAAAAATAATCCGGTATCAAAATGAAATATCAGCAGGGTTGATAGACAAACAAGAACAGAAAAAAGTTAGCCAGTTTCTGCAAAATTGTATTAGATTATTAAAGCCTAATGAAGTAATAAACCCTTATGCTGCCAAAATACAATTGCCCGAAGAAGCCCATAAAATAAGGCGTTTAAACGAGCTCTACCAAAGCTTTGTAAAACAAATAACCCTGCTCAACCAGTACCAAAGAAAGCAAGACAAGCAAGGCAGGTTGATAGCAGAAAAAGAAGATTTGCAAACGGCTTGCGATATTTTATTTGAAAGCATTTTATTAAAAGTAGATGAACTGGACGGAAGCCTAAGGCAATTTTTTGAGAAGCTGAAAGCCTTTGTAGATAAGAAAGGCAGGGAATATAATTTTAACCGTTTTGAAGTAAGAGAAGCCACAGGCGTAAGCAAGACACAGCAGCATTATTACATACAAAAATTAGTGCAGTTGGAATACATCAAACAAAATGGTTTTGCAAACAGGGGCTTTAGTTACAAAATAGTTTATTGGGATAATATAGCGGCAGTAAGAGCCAGGATAAAAGACAACTTAAATAACCAATTAAATGAACTGTAACCGAACACCACAGAACACAAAACCGAACACCAGAACCATTGTAACCAAAGGCTTTTATCAAAATATGGCTTTGGCGTTCACCGTTCTAAAAAGTATGGATATATGGGCAGGCCTTCAAACATCATAGTAGTAAACGAAGACTACAGAAAATTAGCGGAAAAATTTTATCAGTACCAAAAAAGATTAGGTTATGTGCCGAACAGTTACCAGGCAAGGTTTAATTATCTGAACGAGTTTTTACATTGGCTGGAAGTACAAGGAAACCTAAATATAACAAGCATTACAGCCCCAAGCATCCAGCAATATTATAATTACATAAGTGAACGTCCGAGTAAAAAGGATGGCGGCATATTGAGCCAGAAAACAACGCATGGACACATGCGTATTGTGAGAGATTTTTTTGAAATGCTTTTACAGCAGCAGCAAATAAAAATCAATCCCGCAGCCACACTAAAATTTTACTACCCTGGGAGCAGCGAAGAAAGAAACATCATTACACAACAGGAAGTTCAACAGCTTTACGAAATATGCAACACAGCACAGGAGAAAGCCATTTTAAGTTTGGCCTATGGTTGCGGATTAAGGGCGGCAGAATTACAAAACTGCAATATTGAAGATATAAAGCTGAGGGAAAAAATATTGATAATACCCAAAGGCAAAGGCAACAAAAGAAGAGTGATACCATTAAGCAACGGAGTAGTAAAAGATTTATCAAACTACTATTTTGGCGAAAGGGAAGCGCTAACAACAGGCAGGGATTATAAACTAAACAGCAATAATCAAAATGCTTTTATGCTGCACAGCAGAGGCGGCAGAATGATGGACGATACTTACAACAAACATTTAAAAGCATTGATAGCAAGAACGGAAAATGAAGCACTAAAAGAAAAACAAATTACGATACACAACTTACGCCACTCAATAGCCACACATCTTTTAGAGCAGGGAATACCGGTAGAGCAAGTGAGATTATTTTTAGGGCACAGCCAACTTGAAACCACTCAAATCTATACACACGTCAATAAACAGCAATTAAAAAATCTAATGAATAATGAGTAAAGAAGAAGTTCAAAAATCCCCCTTCGGGGGACTTAGGGGGCTGAAACAATATTTACAAAATGAGTACAGCAAAACAAGTTTAAGCGGTTATGAAAATATGATTAACCGTTTTGTATTGGCATTAGGAAGCAAAGCAGAGAAGGCAAGCTACACCGATATTTTAGACTACATCGGTTTATTGAGAGAACAAAATTTACATCCAAAAAGTTTAAGAAATAATCTTTTTGCCATCAAAATTTATTATCGTTTTTTAGTAGCCACAGGAAAGCGAAACGACCATCCTTGCCAATACTTGTATTTAAAAGACCAAATCAACAGAGCCATACAGGTTGAAGCGTTATATTCAAAAGAAACAATAGAAAATTTATTTGAAAGTTGGGAAAGCAAAAACAAAATCAATCAAACAAGAGATAAAATAATCATCAGTTTTTTGGTTTATCAGGCTTTAACCGTTTTAGAGATTACCCAAATAAAAGTAAGCGATATAAACCTTGATGAGGGAACGGTAAAAGTAAAAGGCAACAGTAAAAACAAAGGCAGGACATTAAGCCTGAAACCCAAACAAATACTACTGTTCCACAACTATTTAAAGAATGAATATAAAGCCTATCACAAAAAACAAAAGCCATCAAAACGACAGGAATATTTTTTACTCTCTGAAGAAGGATTGCAATTATACCAGGGCGGAATTAACCGAATGATAAACGGAGGCAAAGACCAACAAAACAAACTCATTCCTTTAAAAATCAGGCAAAGTGTAATTGCTCATTTACTCAAAGAAAATAACGACATCAGAATAGTACAGGAGTTTGCAGGGCATCGGAGAACAGCATCAACAGAAGCGTACAAACAAACAGGATTGGAGGAACTGAAATCGGCAATAGATAAACTGCATCCGTTACAGTAGAAAATAAAATCAAAAGAAAATAAGAATCCAGATTATTTATTGGTTTACTGCAAAACGATTTAATCCGGGAAATCCACATAGAAGAAAGCCAACTCACAGCACGGCTTAGGCTTGCCCCAACGCACAAAACCCACGCTGCAAGCCTTCTGCGGTGGTGCAGGCAGTTTTTTATGTCATGGTTTTTGTAAGCCAACGCTGGTGCAGCACATTTATTTTTTTAGCTGAACCACAAAGCCGATGAATAAAAAAAATAAAAGAGCTGCACCCACAACACAGAACAAAAACCCACGCCAAAAAAAACTGCCTGAAGCTACATTAACATAATGTGGCCTTATAGGTTCGCTTCGCATTTTTTGGCTACGCTCATGCGGGGCATGCTCTGAAAAAAAATCCTATAAGACACATTATGTATAAGTAGCCACCACCGCACCCGGACACAAAAAATAATGCTCTGCCAACATTGCTATGCTATTATTTTTTGTGCCGGAGCCGTGCCTTGCCAACGCTTCCCCAAGTTATATGCTAAAGCATGAATCTTTATTGCCACCTTCTTACAGTCGGGCAGTGGCATCGCCTGCGGCAGCATGGCAGCTTCGCTAATCTTTTATTTTTTGAAAACCGGAACCGCATAAAAATGGCATAGCAAAGATATTGCGGCATGCTGGCGCACAAAACCCGCCAAAAGACTACGGCATAAAAACACAGCCCCAACGCACAAAACCCATCATTTTTATTCCGTTTCCTTTTGGCTTTGGCTCATGCCGCTAATGCCTGGTCGCTAAGCATTTTTTGCTGCATTTTATTTTTTATCACTTTAAAATTTTACAAGATGAAACAAACAATCACACTTGAAATCCCAAAGCAGTTGGCACTTATCTGCGAGCTTTTAGAAACCACACCGGAGCAAATTTTACAAGGCTTTATTAATGACATGAGTTTAGAAGTTGGCAGCAACGGCAGCGATGAAAGAATGATGGCCGTTGAGTATTTTATGCGTGTCGGATATGGTATGCACCGTTACGAGTTTGAAGAAGTTGAACAAATGTTTGACGGCTTAAACTGGTTACGCTTCCAGCAGTATGAAAAGAAAGGCAAAGCCTTCAAAGCTTTGCAGCAGCAGTTTTTAAAAGAATGGTTCAATGAATGGAAAGCAAAACAAAAGGCAATGTAAAAAGCTGTACAGCAAACAAACAAATAATCCGTTTTTTTCTTTTTTATCCACCACGGCAAACAAGCCATTTTGTAGTTTTTTTCTTTTTTTAAAGATTAGAGAATCTGTAAAAACTGCCGCAGCCGCCCGCAACTTCTGTAATACTTTGAAGTTCGCACGGGCGGCTTTGGCTTGCACCAAAAATATAAACGATTGCCCGCAGGTTCTGTTATAATTTAAAGTTTGTACAGGGCAATCATTTATATTTTTTGCGCCGAAACTTCATCCTCATGCGCATACACGATATGGATTTTATTTTTTTTCAATTGAAAATCAGTTGAAAGAAAAAATGTTGCTATCTTTAAAACCGCATATAAAATTAAAAACTTGGGTTGTTTAAAACTGTCATACCAAACAAATGAAACGGCTTTGAAAGTGGTGTATGGCGGCAAGTTCTTTGAGCAGAAAAGCGCACAGAGGTTTTTGAATATAGATCCCAAAGCAGATCAATACAGAAGATGGTCGCCTTATAATTACTGTGTAGATAATCCGATTCGCTTTATAGACCCTGATGGGATGGGGCCTGGTGACCCAATTAAAGTTCAGGCAATAC
>JAFDXH010000251.1 GCA_018268075.1 Bacteroidota bacterium
ACTTTTATATAGAAGCGTATTTGAAGCAGATGGGGTAGGCCTGACATTTCTAAATATTGCAGCCAATCTGATTTTATAAAAAAGAGCCTTACTAATCTTTTTTATCAGTGGCAAGCGCCAACGTAAGCAAAAATACCGATTCTTTTACAGCTTCTACACTGTGTGCAATCCCTTTGTGCAAAGCTACCATCCCGCCTTTCTCCAAGGTGATGGATGCTTCTTCAGTGTTGAATTTAATTTCTCCCTCTAATACCTGTACACTTATATTGCCTTCGGCGGTATGTTTTTGGAGTACTGCATTTTGATGAAGGCCGATTAGCACAATCCGCATTGTATTGGCCTTGTAAATGGTAAGTGCATTTTTATCTCCCGATTTCCAGGCTTGTTCACTTTTTATTTGTTTAATAAATTCAGGGATATTCATGCCTACTAGGGGAGCATCCAAGATTCTTTTGCCTTCCGGCCTCAAATCTGTAGGGTCATTGTATTTTACTTCCATGTTGATTATTTTATTATGTATTATTATTTTTTTTTGATAATGCACTTCCTTTATGTGCTGCTATATGATCTGTCTTGTCACTTTGTATCTCATACTGCGGGTCTTCGGGCGAAGCGTGGTGTTGGTACCCCTTGTAGTCAAAATCCTTTTTGTGAATTTTAATTATTTTCCCCGATACACGGCCTGCCTCTGAGTTCCAGCTTACATGGTCACCAATTTTAAAAGTGTTCATTTTAGCAATATTTACTGATTGGCGTTACAAAAATTAAACCTAATTTAAATTTATAATATTTCAATGAAGCCTCCCACTAAAAAAATTTACTTTTACATTTTAAATAGTAGCATAATAGTTTTAGCATGCGCTTTGTGGTTGGTAAAATAAAATTTGATTTTTCACTCTAAATAATCATTAATAAATAAAAAAATGCAGGACATAGAACAATTAGGAATAAATACAGTAAGGGTACTCTCAGCAGATGCAGTACAGAATGCTAATTCAGGGCACCCGGGTACGCCCATGGCTCTGGCGCCTATTGGCCATGTATTGTGGAGCAAAGTGATGAATTATAATCCTCAGGTTCCTGAGTGGCCCAATCGGGATAGGTTTATTCTATCTTGCGGGCACGCCTGCATGTTGCAGTACAGTTATTTATATCTTACTGGTTACGATCTTACCTTAAATGACATTAAGAATTTTCGCCAGCTTCACAGCAAAACAGCGGGGCACCCCGAATATGGACTGCTATCGGGTATAGAGGTAACCACCGGCCCTCTTGGGCAGGGATTTGCACATGGTGTAGGTATGGGTATAGGTCAACAGTTTTTGGCTAACAGGTACAACAAGCCGGATTTTAAATTGTTTGATTATTATATTTATGCCATTTGCAGCGATGGCGATATCATGGAAGGTATTGCTTCAGAATCAGCATCACTGGCCGGGCACCTGAAACTGGGGAACCTCATTTATTTATATGACGACAATAAGATTACCATTGAAGGCGATACCTCTCTGGCATTTAATGAAGATGTAACAGAAAGGTTTCAGGCTTATGGCTGGCATGTACAATCTGTAGCCGATGGAAATGATACTGATGCGATTTTAAATGCAATAGAAATTGCCAAAAAGGAAACGGGGCGCCCTTCATTGATCAAGGTGCGCACCCACATTGGTTTTGGTAGCCCCAACAAAGTAGATACTGCGGCAGCCCATGGCTCCCCATTGGGCAAAGACGAGGTAAGGCTGGTGAAGGAAAATTTTGGCTTTGACCCGGACGAAAATTTTGTAGTTCCCGAAAAAGTTTTGAATTATTATAGAAATGCAGCAAAAGAAAGGGCGGCAAAAGAAAAAGATTGGAATGATCTGTATAAAAAATATCAGGAGCAATTTAAAACTGAATATAAAGAGTACGAAACTTTCAAATCCGGAAAGCTGCCTGATGGATGGGATAGCGATCTGCCATTATTTAAGCCCGATGCAAAAGGCGTAGCTACCCGAAAGGCTTCAGGCAAAATGCTCAATGCAATTGCATCTAAATTACCCTTATTAATTGGTGGTTCTGCAGATCTGGCGCCTTCTACCGATACTAATCTGAATGACTACCAATCATTTACCGACCTTAATCATGGAGGTCGTAATTTTCATTTTGGCATACGTGAACACGCGATGGGCGCTGTATTAAATGGCATGGCACTTACCAAAGGAATTATTCCTTATGGAGCTACTTTTCTTATTTTTTCTGATTATATGCGGCCACCAGTAAGGCTTGCAGCAATTATGGGTATAAAATCCATCTTTATTTATACGCACGATAGCATTGGGCTAGGCGAGGATGGTACCACGCATCAGCCGGTAGAGCAATTAATTGGATTGCGCTCTGTACCCAACCTTACTGTAATAAGGCCGGCAGACGCCAATGAAACAGTGCATGCATGGAAAGCTATACTACAGCATTCCGGCGGGCCGGTAGCCCTAATACTTACCCGACAAGAAGTACCTACCATAGATCAGGAAAAGTATGCGCCTGCTGCTAATGTAGAAAAGGGGGCTTATATTTTGTCGAGTTGCGAAGGAGAGCCAAAATTAATTTTGATGGGAAGCGGTAGCGAAGTACACCTTTTGCTGGAGGCGCAGGAAAAATTGAAGGCGGAGAATATTCCCAGCAATGTGGTGAGTTTTCCCAGTTGGGA
>JAFDXH010000252.1 GCA_018268075.1 Bacteroidota bacterium
AGTAAAATATCAAAAAATCCAATAAAATTTCAATCAATATTAAATGATAAAGAACAAAAAAAAGTATACAACAAAGCACGCGATTTAATACTTCAAACCATTCATTCGACAGAACAAAAAGATTTTCTAAAAAAATGGGAAATTTTAAGTGATAAAATAAAATACAAACCAATGAAAAGTCCGTTAATTCAATTCTTTCAAAACCAAAATTTGGATCCTAAAGAGTTTCCTATTTCAGTTAATGAATTAATGAAGATTAGAAATAACCTTACACATGGAAGTATTTCTAAAATAAACAATGATCAGCTTGATAAAGCAAATATTTTGCTTTATCGAATTGGAGGAATTTTAATTTTGAACCTCATGGGAATCAGTGAATGGAAATTGGACAAAAACATAAAATAAGTAATCTTCCTGTAAAATCTGCCATGTAGTGCAGTATAGAGCCGAAGGTTTTCTGTGTAACTGCTTTGTAGGTTCGGAAGAACTTATCTATTTTGCTCTTCTCAATTTCCAATAAGGGATAATAATAAAATCACTTTCTAAAAACACCTGAATCTCTTTCAAGTCAACAAAGCCATGTGCAATCAGATTTATAAAATTAACCTTCTTAATGTGAGCAAAGGATTGCAACCCCTAACGCTAAAAAAGCCTCACCTTCATTTTTTCCTCCACAAGCAGTATGACAAACGAAATAATTTTTTCATACCGCTTGCCCATGGCTATGCAGAAGAAACAAGAGTTAATCCGTTTTATTCCCGACTATTCCGTTCCTACATTGCGGTAACAAAGCCGTTTAACACTTGTAAAAGCCAAATAATATTCAATATTCCTTTATTCTCTTAATCATTTTTTCGAGTGTTTGAATAGCAATTTCTTTATCTCTTGTTTCAGCAACATAAGATTTGCTGCGCATAGAATCATAAGAAAGATTTTCTTTATAAGGGGTAGAAAGATGCGGAACAATTGTTTTAAACACTTCGTTCATTGATTTGGCTATGAGGATTTTCAATTCATCTGCCGCCCGTAATATAAGCGCTGTCTGATCTGTAGATAATACACACAATACTTTAGATTTTTCTTTTTCAACAGGTGTTTTTTCTTTTATACCTGCCACTTTATCCTTTAATGGAACAATGGAGAAATGAAGCTTTTTTTCAAGATAGAAAATTTCCTGGCTAAACCAGTTGCTTAACTCATCCTTGAGATCAGCTTGCTGTGGATATAAGGCAATCCCTAACTTTCTGTGCATCTGGTTAAATTCTTTGAAATGAATGAGTAAGCAATCCATTCTTTTGGAAAAATCCTCATGAGTATTTATTTTATTCGCAATTTTTTGCGTCAGATAATTCATGTATTCCGTATTGTTGAAATTGAGGTAGTTAAGTATTCTGTCTAATGAAGAATACGTAGATTTATTTTCCTCAACTGCCTCTATCGCTTCCAGCTCATTTAGCAATTCCTTGGTATAAAGCAGTTCCTGAAACGTGACGGGGTTACCCTCGTTATTATCAATAAAAAGGAACAGGCAATTCACAACAATATCTCTAAGCCGGTCATCAGTTACCTGCTTTGATAATTTCAAATTCAATTTGTCTATTCGCGGCTTTAGCTCTTTTTTTGTAACCGAGAGATAAGTTAATGGTACTCGTTCATCCAGGCATAAATAGTCGGAAAACCGGGTTTCAACAAAAGCTAACAGTTCGTCCACGCAGGTAATGGTTTCGTTTGCAAGACGCTTTAATGCTTTTTTCTTACCGGGAATTGCTTTGCTATTTGCCGACGCCTGGTTGAGAAGAATAATTAGTGCGGAATGGTACTGTTTAAGACATAGCTCAATTTGTTTTTCCTTCGTTAACCCAAATACATGGTTTTTTAGCAGAGATTGAAATTTCATCTTTTCGTCTGCCAATTGGCTGAGAATCGTTTTTATTTGCTCATCAGTTACTGTTGCGTGATCGTTTTTCGCCGGATTAAGAGAAACAGTAATCAAGGAGTCGAGCCATTCTAAAAGATATTTTCCGCACATGTCTCATAGGTTGAATACAGTGAACATTTTATGTTCAAAGTTGAGTATTCAAGCTCAGCGAAAGAATAAGGCATTTACCGCATTTTCGTACGCAAAAAGCAGTATATTAACGAGTTAGGGAAGAAAAAACATTATTGTAGTCAGGATTTCAATTTGTTAATCAGTTCAACCTTATTAGTTACACCAACTTTTTCAAATATATTTTGAATATGCTTAGAAACTGTCTTTTCTGATATAAACAGGGTTTGGGCAATTGCTTTATAGCGGACACCCTTTAAGATAAATCCTACAATTTCTGTTTCCCTGCTGGTAAGCTGATAAAGTTTGCATTTTTCATCTAAAGCAGCAGGAATGCCTGTATTCGATGGATTAGTTTCAGAACCATTTAGGATTTTAAGATTTGAGATGGATTGGTCTAAAATGGCTTTCTTCTGCTTCATGATATTGTTCAGCACAGTTTCAATTTTCTGATAAAGCACTTCAAAGGAGAATGGCTTTTGAATAAAATCAATGGCTCCCAGGCGCAAGCCTTTAAGTTTATCTGTTGGATCTGACTTTGCCGTCAGAAAAATAATTGGGATATGGCTATAAGCACTTTGTTCTGAAATTACTTTAGCAAATGCAAATCCATCCATTTTGTCCATCATAATATCGGAAAGGATTAAATCAGGTACAACAGGTAGATGCTCCAATTTCTTTAATGCTTCCGATCCATTTAGTGAAGAAAAAACATTGTATTTGAGGCTTAACTTTTTAAAAAGAAAATGAAGCATCGCTTTGTAGTCTTCTATAATTAATATGGATTGCCGCTCAGGAAGATAAGATGTTTCATCCATGTCAAAGTTCTCGATGTTATAAATCATCGATTGAGCTTTTGATGTACTGGACGCTTTAACATCATTTTCTTTTAAACTATATCTATCAAGTGTTATTATAATTTCCGTTCCCGGCTTTTCTGCAGGATTACTTTCAACTTGAATATGTCCGCCTAAACTGTCTGTTACCTTTTTCACAATCGGCAATCCAAGCCCCATGCCTTGCAAGTCTGATTTTTTATGACCGATTTGGTAATAAGGTTTAAATATTTTGTGATGAAGGTGAGACGCTATTCCAATACCGTTATCCTTTACGGAAAAAATAATTTTATCGTCAACAGCTCGCAGGCTTATTTCTATCATTCCACCTGTATTTGAAAATTTAATAGCATTCTCTATGACGTTATTAACTATCCTGTTGATAGCATTCGGATCTGCTTTTATAAGAATGTTGTCCTCAATATTTTTACTGCATAGAAGGTCTTGTTTCTGGCAGTAATATTCAAATAAGAGAAAGTTGTTTTTCAAAATTTCACTGAAATCCGTTATCTGATTGTGATTATAGACACCGAAGCCTTTTGTAAATCTTTCCAGGTCAAACAAATTGGTTATGTCGTTCGTCAGCTTATCAATACCTCCCTTGATGATATCCAGTTCCGCAACTGATCCGTACTTGTTAATATATTCTTCCAAATAATTGTTGACAAGTGTTAATGGTGTTTTTGTTTCATGGACGAGATTAATAAAGTTGTTGGTCTTCTGCTCATTCATTTTCTCCAGTTCTCTTGTCCTCTTATCAACTTCTTCCTGCAACCTTGTATTCCAGTTACGAAGAAGTTGTTCAGATTCTATTAGCCTTTCATGTTCGAGCCTGGTTTGTTTTATATGCTGGCTTACCTGAAGTCCAAATAAGAGCAGAAATCCGGTGTTTGTAATAGCGGCTTCTATGGCCTGACTCTCATTAAAATAAGTGGTAAACGGTACGCCAATCCAGGGTGTTACACTTAAAAACAAGATAGCTGCTTCCGTTTTTGATTCTTTGCTTTTAAAATCATTCCCGTATTTATTTTTAATAGCTTTTGCCAGGGAATAGATCACCCATAATGCATACAAAACCGGCAAAAAGAGTAACTGTTGCGCTGTTACCAGGTTACCCGTTTTAGCAAAGACAACAACAAAAATGAGATAAGGAAGTACTAAGAATAAATAGACGCCTCTGTACGCATGAAATTTCATTTTTTCCAATCCAAACGCCTTATAAACATAATATGGGAAATAGCATGGCGTAATAAATCCGGTAGCATAGGCAACAACTTCCTGAAGAAAAAATGATCCTGGCAAATCCGGGTCAGGCAACAAACCACCTGAAATATTGTAGATTAAAAGCAAAGAAATAAGGGTGATGTTCAGAATTGTGGTCTTATCTTCTGGTCGGGCTAACTTATAGGTAACCAGATAAAAAAGTATCACCGTCTCTAAACACACAAAGACAAATGTGACAATATGCATTTCCGTTCCGAAAACCAGCATACGCACGATTATTTATCAAATTCTCTTTTAAGAAAAAATAGTTTATAGCCTAACTCCAGTTCATTATATACCTGGAAGCCGTATTTTTTATACCATGGTAAATTTTTCAAAGTCGACGTTTCCAGGTAGATTGGCCTTTGCTTATGTTTACTATCTTTTATAATTTCATCCATGAGAAGGCTGCCAATTCCTTCGTTTTGGTACTCAGGATCAACGCCAATAAACCATAGATAATACATTAACTCTTTTGGCTGTAATTGCTTGATTTTTGATTCCCTGGCAAGTGCCTTTTTAATATTTTCTATACCAATGCAGGAAAAAATCAGCTTTATGTCCAGTAATATTGATTTTAAAGTCGTCTTCTTTTTGTCAGGGTATAATATTAAGGCGCAAGCTTTTCTATCATCAGAAAGAAAAACATCTCCAAAGGTATAGCAGACTTCAAAAGAATAATCCATTAATGCACTGATTCTTTTTAGCCTTTTTCCATCTTGTTTTGCTATGTAGTTAACACTTTGGTTGGTGTCAAATGATTTCGTTAGTACGTCTATTACCAAGCTCTTGTCCTTGTAATCTGCATTTTTCATAAGAAAGAATTTAGGTTAACGATTGTCCGTATTAATATCTGAAAAAGGGTTAGACGTTAATATATTCAAGATTGCAAAATTAAATAATTTCGACAATTGGCTCTTACTGATACAGACGTACGCTTGGACAAGTAAACAAACATTTATCTCCATTTTCTTTTTTCAGAAAGTTCTTTTTCAAACGGAAGATATAAAGTACTTTTTTTATCATGGCGTTTTTTAAAAACGGTAAAATTTGTAATTTTATGGCCCCTTAATTTTTATCGCTATGAAGAATGTACTTTTTGCCCTTTTTGCTGTGTGTACGCTATTGACAGCTTGTTCCAATGATAATAAAGAATTAAGCAGAGAGGAGGCCATGAATCTCCTTAAACAGCAAACCTCATATCCTAAAGTAGTGGATTATGATATTTTTTGCGGAGACCCTGCATTTGCCAAAAAGGTGCTTGATGCGGGATTAGAAACGCAGGGTCTTTTAACCGTGCAACAAACTCAGAAACTAAGCGAACTCGGTAAGCCTATCATCCAGCTTTCAACTAAAGCCGAACCTTATTTATTGCCAACTCCCGAAAAGGATAAATCCATAAACATACAAAAGGTAAAATTGGCTGAAGAACAACTAAAAGAAGTGACCGCCATCAAAATGATGGATGATGGCAAAAGTGCAGTTGCAGTATATACAACAATCTATAAAAATGTCACTCCCTTTTCCTCATTAGTCAATACTGATTTTTCAAAGGAAGATACGCATCAGGCCTATTTTGCTTTATATGATGATGGTTGGCTACTGGAAAAGAAATAGGTAAGGTAATTATTAGGTTCTCCCAGCTTCTTAGAAAGTGTACTTTACTTTATAACAGCGTTTGCTTAATTGCTTTTCGTGCTGCTTATCATTCACCGGCGATAATTGAAATTATCCACATGAGGGAACAGGCTACGCGATTTCTCATTAGAAAGCAGAGCTGCGCTTTTTATTGCCGTATTTTAATCCGAAAGACTACTTTTGCACAAAATATTCTTGAAGCGTTTTTGCTTTAAGTCCTGCACTGAAACTTAGGAAATTTCGAAGGTAACGGGACGTAAGTGGAAAACGCTCATGCTACGGCGTGGGCGCACTTATTCGTTACCGGTTCCTAAGACCTCAGTGCGGTAAGCTGTTGCCTGCGCTTATTTTTTATGGGCGGCAACGGCTAATATGTAAGCCTAAAATCAAGCGTTATGAGCGCAAACAGCCGTTATCCGGGATTTGAGTATCCAGCCTCAGAATTATTTAAATTTTTAGCTGCCTCAGACTTCTTTACCATTATGTTGAAAGATGGAAGGATTATCCATTTTACTCCTGATGATGTAAACTCATTTCAACACTGGTTGCTGCTTAATAAAATCATAGACATGAGAAAGGAGAAAGGCTGGATTACATCATGAAACTGCGGTAGAAATTTACTTTTCTCCAAACCAATATTTGCTGTTTCCAAAGCTATTTGAGAACCGGCTACGGCAGTATCTAATGTGTTGCTCCTAATAACCATGTTATTTTATAAAATATACATGTGCAACAAATCTCTTATTAATCCATCAAACTTTCATCCTCTGGATTCTTACAGCATTTAATATAGCCAATAGCGCTACTCCCACGTCTGCAAACACTGCTTCCCATAATGTAGCTAAGCCTCCTGCACCAAGCACCAAAACGATTAATTTTACTCCAAAAGCCAACGAGATATTTTGCCAAACAACTTTACGGGTTTCTTTCCCAATCCGAATAGCAGTAGGAATTTTTGAAGGTTGGTCATTCTGAATAACTATATCGGCTATTTCTATTGCTGCGTCACTTCCTAATCCACCCATCCCTATTCCCACATCTGCTAAAGCGATTACAGGCGCATCGTTTACGCCATCACCTGCAAATGCAACTTTCAGTTTTTGCTTTTTTAATCGTTCAACTTTTTCAACTTTATTTTCCGGAAACAAATCTCCGTAAGCTTCATCAATCTTTAATTCTTTTGCAACCTTATCTACTACACTTTGCTTGTCGCCTGATAACATCACCGTTTTTATTTTCAGTTGATGCAATTGCTCAACTGCCTGTTTGGCATCTTCCTTTATTTCATCAGCAATGGTAATGTAACCACTGTATTGGTTATTGATAGCTACTAAAACAATGGTATCAGTAATATTTTCTGAATCAACGTTGTTTTTGATTTTAAATTTATCAAGCAACTTTTGATTTCCGGCAAGCACTTCAACTCCATCAATTTTACCTTTCATTCCAAGACCCGGAATTTCTTCTACAACTTCTATTTTAAGATTTTGAAAAACGTTACCTGTATATTGTACAACAGCAGTAGCAACAGGGTGCGTGGATTTACTTTCCAATGCTGCAACGTATTTAAGTAGTTCTTTTTCATCTATATTTTGTGCAATAACTTTCTGCACCTCAAAAACACCTTTGGTAAGTGTTCCTGTTTTGTCCATCACAACTGCATTTACAAAAGTGATGGCATCTAAAAAATTACTTCCCTTAAACAAAATTCCTTTTCGCGATGCCAGGCCTATTCCTCCAAAATATCCAAGAGGAATAGAAATAACCAATGCACAAGGACAAGAGATAACCAGAAATATTAAAGCTCTGTATAACCAATCGCTGAAGATGTAACCGCTTACAAAAAAGTAAGGAACGATTATTATTGCGATTGCTAAATACACAACAATAGGTGTATAAACTTTGGCAAACTTTGTAATAAAAAGTTGGGTAGGTGACTTGCGCGCTGTTGCATCTTGTACCATTTCTAAAATTCTGGAAAGTTTACTGTCTTTGAAAAGCGCAGTAACTTTTATCTCGGCAACAGTATTCAGATTTATCATTCCTGCCAACACTTTTTCTCCTTTGCGTTTCGTGTCGGGTTTGCTTTCGCCTGTTAACGCGGAAGTATTGAAAGATGACATTTCCGAAATTAATTCTCCATCTAAAGCAACTTTTTCTCCTGGCTTTACCTGTATCGTTTCACCTATTGAAACTTCAGAAGGTGAAAGGGATTTTATTCCTCCGTTTCTAATCACTGTTACTATATCAGGCCGTACATCTAATAACGCTTTAATACTCCGTTTGGCTTTTCTTACGGCTGCTGTTTGAAAAAGCTCTCCAACGGCATAGAATAACATTACTGCAACGCCTTCGGGATATTGTTTAATGGCAAATGCGCCAATAGTTGCGATACTCATTAGAAAAAATTCAGAAAAGAATGCACCTTTCCTGATAGATTCAACTGCCTCTTTCATTACCGGTAAGCCAACCGGCAAATAGGCAAAAATGTACCATATCAAACGAACATACCCTGTGAAGAAACGAGGCTTGAAATAATAGTCTAAGCCTATACCAACGATAAGTATTGCAAAACTTATTATTGCAGGAAAATAAGGCTTCCAGGTATTGGTTCTTTGTTCACTGGAAGAAGACTTTTTAATTTTATTATTATCTTCTTTAGGCTCATTCAGCAAATCTGTGGCATTTGCTTTTGTATAAATTTTTTCTTCCTCAGAACAACAAGTCATTCTTCCTTGAGCATCATAGGTATGGACGTGATTGGGGTCTGTATTTATCATTGCTTATATCAATTATTTGTTAACATTATTTGCGATACCCCAGCAATCTCAATGCATTAAACACTACCACCAATGTTGAGCCTTCATGGCCAATTACCGCTGGGCCAATAGTAGCATATCCTAAAACGGTTAGTGGTATTAAAAGTACTACCATTCCAAGGCTGATAAATAAATTCTGTCTGATAATGGCGCTGGCCTTTTTACTTAAACCAATAGCAAAAGGAAGGTTATTTAATTTATCTGCCATTAATGCAATGTCTGCTGTTTCCAAAGCTACATCAGAACCGGCTGCGCCCATTGCAATTCCTACGGTACTTTTTGCCATCGCTGGCGCATCGTTTACACCATCGCCCACCATAGCTACTTTGCCTTCACTTGCTAATTTTTCAATCGCTTCTACTTTTTGTTCGGGCATTAAACCGCCTAAGGCATCAGTTATTCCTATTTCTTTTGCAATGGAATCAGCCACTTTTTGATTATCACCAGTTAGCATGATCATCTTTTTAATGCCCAATTTCTTTAATTGTGCTAATGTTTCTTTTGCATCTTCTCTCTGGGTATCCATAAGTGTAATAATGCCAACCAGTTTTTCATCCTGTTGCACAAGCATGGTGGTGTTTCCAGCTTTTTCAAAATCTTCCACTTGGACTTTTATTTCATCAGAAACCTCATTGTTTTTTTCTGAAAGCAATTCTTTATTGCCAATATGAATGGTGGTATTTTCATATTCCCCTTTGACTCCACGCCCTGTGATTGCCTGAACATTTTTTGCTGCAGGAACTTCCTTTTTTAATTTTTCCTTACCGCCTTTTACAATGGCTGCTGCCAATGGATGGTCACTTAATTTTTCTACAGAAATGATTATGGACAAAAGTTGTTCTTCCGTTATTCCATTAAGTGGATATACACCAGTTAATTTTGGCTTGCCTTCTGTTAGCGTTCCGGTTTTATCAAAAGCAATTGCAGAAAGTGAACCTAATTCTTCCAAAGGCCTTCCACCCTTTATTAATACTCCGCCTCTTGCCGCTCTTGCCACGCCGCTCAATACTGCGCTTGGGGTCGCAATTGCCAATGCACACGGGCTGGCAGCAACTAACACTGACATGGCTCGATAAAAACTTTCGCTAAAAGTTTCATCTCTTACTAAAAAAGCAAACAATAATAATATCACCAAAATAAGGACTGCAGGTACATAATATTTCTCAAGCTTATCGGTGAAATTTTGCGTCGGTGATTTTTGAGTTTGTGCTTCATTTACCAATTGAACCAAACGTGCAATAGTAGAATCGGAAGCGATTTTACTTACCTTGATTTCCAATGCCTGGCCTCCGTTTATTGAACCTGCAAACACACGATTCTTTACATCTAATTTGTCTGCATTGGCTATGTTGATATTTGCATCTTCAACCGGACTTTTTTCAACCGGCACACTTTCACCCGTAATAGGCGCCTGATTCACACTGCTGTTTCCAGTTACCACTACGCCATCAGCGGCTATCGTAGAATTCGGTTTTATCAGAATAGTATCGCCAATTTTTAAATCTTCAATTTTTACTTCTTTTATGTCTTCGCCATTTTTTAATAACGCTGTTTTTGGTGCTAATTCTGTTAAGGCAGCAATAGATTTTCGTGCTTTTTCCATTGCATAATGTTCCAGGGAATGGCCAAGGCTAAACAGGAAAAGTAATAAAGCGCCTTCTGCCCAATGGCCTAAAATGGCTGCGCCTATTGCTGCAACCAACATCAAAAAATCTATTTCAAATTCTCCTTTGCTAATTCCTTCAATCGCTTCTTTGGTTGTATAAAATCCTCCAAAGAAATAAGCGCCGATATAAAAACCAATGGATACATATTCAGATGTGCCTTTGATGAATGATAAGCCGAAACCAATACCTAACAAAGCACCGCAAATAATGGCAAAAATTAGTTCTGTGTTTTCTCCGAAAATACCACCGTGAGAATGCTCATGGTCGTGTGTTGCATGCTCGTGGTTGTCGTCATGTTTTTTGTCTTTGTGTTCATGCTTGCGTTCCTCTTTTAGTGCAGCAATTTCTTTGTGCAAATGAAAGTCTTCAACCTTATTTACTTTCAGTCCTGCCTCTTTGATTTGCTGGATGATTGTTTCCTCTGAAGTGGCTTCTTTATTGAACTCCAGTTGGATAAACCCTGTACCCGAAACAGAAACATTCTGAACGCCTTTGTGCCTTCTTATGTTTGCTTCTATTCTTCTTGCATGTCGTGGGTGGCGAACACCTGCTGTTTCAATCAATAAATGGCCATACTGTTCTGTTATTTCTGCCCCTGCCTTCCTTGCTAGTTGCTCTACTTTATGTATGGAAATTGCTGAAGGGGCGTAATGAAAGCAAAGTTGTGCTTTCTTGCTTCCATCTTCCGGTATTACATGCACTTTATCAATACCTCTTTTGTATTGAAGGGATGCAATAATGCGGTTAACACATTCATCCCTTTCATCGGGCACTTCCGGTAAAATAATATTCAGGTCTATTCTGGTTTTTTCCATGATAATTTCTTTTGTTTGGTTTTTTATAATTACTGATTTACGTCTTTGACTGAAAACATAGAGAGATAGTGCGCTATTAACGATAACGCAACAAACAAAACCAGAAAAAGAACAATCAGAATAACTGTTAGGGCCATATTTCTTTTAGGTACAGCAGAGCGAAGGGGCCGCTTACTTTTTACTGGTGCTATTTTTTGTTTTTTCCTATGTGGCTTTTTCTTTCCCATTTAAAATTATAGCAACGTTTATTCAAAATGCAATCAATTTTTTATCCAACACAGTGCTTTATCTTTTTCATCTAAATCAAAGAAATTAATTTCAGCTTTAATGAATGGCCTTATTAAACGTAATATCAAGTAATGCCATTTTTTTTCACATACCAATACTATTTTTTCATAACAACCGATGTGTTGTATATCAAATTTTACATCATCCCAAAATGCTTTCATCTGGTATTCTTCAAAACTTATTATTTCAAAATACCAACAAATCTTCTTAAACTTTTTTAAAGCATTTGTCATAACCGGCAATAATTTTTTATAATCAGCATCAGTCAACTTACCATAGGCTCTCGTGGCGATTATGTTTTCTTTTGTTTCTGCTAAAACTTGTATCATTAAAATTTTTATTAAAAGGTTTAGTGCCTTAATTCTTGCCGAAGAATTTATCATTCAGGTTATGCAATTTCTTTAAGATATTCTTTCTTCATAAATAGACTTAAACAAATAAATGGACGCAACAACCGGCGATAAAATATTTAGTTTTAGAAATTACTTATTGTTTCATTATAATTTTCGCTTTCAATCTGAATCGTGGTATGCACAATTTTAAAATTCGTTGTTATGTTATCCGTAATGAGCTTTAATATTTCGTCAGGGATTGCTTCTTTATTAATGACAACATGCACACTTAAGGCATTTAAGCCGGATGTTAACGCCCATACATGCAAATCATGTGTACTTAAAACTCCGGGAATTTGAGCGATAGCTGTTTTTAGTTCCGGGATTTTTACATCAGTGGGAACGCCCTCAAGTAATATACCCACAGCATCTTTTAATAAAATCCATATTCTTGGTAAAATAAATAATCCGATACCGGCAGATATAATAGGATCAGCATAATACCAACCTGTGGTAAGCATGATAATAGCCGCGGCTATTACACCAATTGAAGTAAGCATATCAGATAACACTTCAAAATAGGCCCCTTTCATGTTAAGGCTTTGTTTAGAGCTTTTTCGAAGAATAAGCATACCTGCTATATTTACAACCAGGCCAATCGCCGCTATAATAAGCATGTTCTTGCTTGACACTTCAGGTGGCGATTGGAATCTTTTTACTGCCTCATAAAGAATATAAATTGAAACGAAAATCAGTATGATACCATTTGCCAGAGCAGCCAAAATCTCTGCCCTATAGTACCCATAGGTTTTTTGTTCAGTAGTTTTGCGTTGAGCAATATTAATAGCAAATAAGGCAAACGCCAAACCTCCGACGTCTGTAAGCATGTGTCCTGCATCTGCCAACAATGCAAGGCTATTAGTGACTATCCCTCCGATAACTTCAGCAGCAAGGTAAGAAAGTGTTAAGCCTAATACCAGCTTAAGCTTTCCTTTATTTTGATAAGATGCCGATGTAACTTCCATAAATTTTATTTTAAGCGATGAAAAAACTTAAAAAGGCTTTTTGCAATTAAAAGATTGAACCATAAAAAAGATTTCAAATCAGTGGCGGAAATTGCATCAGTTAAGTTTCATCTATTTTTTATAGCTGTTAAACCAGGAAGAAAGTAGGTGCAGCTCTGCAAAAACTGCACTTACTTTTCTTACCTAAACATTGCCACCAGGATGAGCATGGCAGGCATCGGCGCATTTACGGCATTCCTCTGCACATTTTTTACAATGCTCATGCTCATGTTTACCACATTCCTCTGCACATTCACGACATACTTTTTCGCAAACAGCCAGATAATCGTGAGCAAACTCGCTGTCTCTAATTAGTAACTGAGCGCCAAGAAAGCATACGTCTGCGCAGTCTCTGTCCAGTTCAATACAGTTTGCCATTGGTGTTACGTCTTGCTCGTCAAGGCAAGATGCCGCACAATTTTCGCAGGCAGTAGCACAGGCTAAAAGTTGCTGAATAAGGGCTTCATGTTTATGCCCTGAATGATGATGACCACTTTGTTCGTGTTCCATTTTATTATATTTAAGAGTGAAAAAAAATTAGTCTTTATGTTCAACAAATTGTTATTAACTAATGCCTCTCTCATTTTTTTAAAACTTATATCCTAATTGTTTGCTTAATGATTAAGAGTTGTAAAAAGCATGTGCCACTATTTGCTAATGACACATGCAATTGGGCTACTCCGTTTGCAGGTGCTTCGAGGTGTTCTTAGCTCGTCTGTTTACCTTTAGCCTGGAACACAATGCTTTGGATGAAAGCTTCATGTTTGTGCGCCGGTAATCCCTATTTTGCTGGTTTTCCATTTTTTAAAATTTAAGTGTGCAAAAATGATTTAGCTGTTATTGTTGAATTTTAAAATAACGCTCTGCTATTAATTACTTTTATCATTATTATTATCCGTGTTTTTTATCTTATTCTTCCATTGCATGTACCATTTTCTACGTTCTAATGACAATAGGAAATAGATCATTAAGGAAGCAGTTATAGCAATGAAAAACATATCTAACCCTATAGCGACACCCACAGCAGCCGTACACCAAATAGTAGCAGCCGTAGTTAAACCATGTGAAGACTTGGAATCCCTGTTCCGGTAAATAATTCCGGCTCCCAAAAAGCCAATGCCTGTTACGATGTTTGCTACTATCCGCGATATAGAAGTAATATCATCATCAACCTGTTCTGCAACTGTAGTAAACAAGGTTGCTCCTAAACAAACTGCTGCATAAGTTCTTATACCTGCGTCTTTTCCCTGCCTTTCTCTGTCTAAGCCAATGAATAATCCTAAACCAAATGCTACAATAAGTTTGGGAATAATGATTAATTCAATTTCTATATTCATTTCTGCTATGTTTAAAATTGGCGGTTAAAATTTATTTTCATTTTAATAACAATCACCTATTCCTCTTCTTCAGTATTGTTCATTTTAGAAAGTAAATCGTAAGCACCTTTGGTAACCACTTTACTTTCCATATTAAAATTGGAAGGTAATTGCACACCTGTAAAACCATTTTCAGTTACAGTAACACCTACTTCAATTCTCTTGAATTTTATGTGTTTATCAGCGGCACTATCTCCCTCTTTCGCATTTTCAACAACTTCTGCATTTGATTTATTTTCATCAAGAATAAAAATATAATTTTTGCCGCCTGCCTGCACAATTGCCTCTTGAGGCAAGGCTGTAGTTTCAGAAGCTCCGATTTCAATGATCGCATTAATAAACATGCCCGGTATAAGAGAAGGTACAGGATTTATTAACCTTCCACTTACCTGAACAGTTCTGTCTGCATCAATATCTTTTCCTATCAAAAATATCTTCGCAATTCGTTCCGCATTATCCCCAGTTGCTTTAAATCGAATTTTTTGTCCCATTTTTATCTGCGGCAGATCCTTTTCAAAAACTTTTACTTTTACCAATATGTTTTTTGTATTGGCCATATCTGCAAGCACTTCATTTGGTCCCACATATTTTCCGACGTTGGAATAAACATGCGTTATATACCCGCTAATAGGAGCGTGAATGCTCACACGTGATGTGAAGTTGCCACTCTTTACAGTTGCCGGATTAATATTTGCCAGCCGCAGTTTTGATTTTAGACCTTCTACACGGGCTACCATGCTTTTATATTCACTGCTTGCTCTTTGTAATGACTTTCGCGCTGCGATATTCTCCTTTACCAGTTCTTCCTGGCGCGATAGATCTTGCTTTAAAAAAGACAACTGGCTGCTGCTTTCCAAATAATCCTGCTGCATTTGTAAAAAATCGGGATTTTCTATTACAGCAATTACTTCTCCCTTTCTTAAATATTTCCCTTCAATAACAGGGGTACTTTTTATAGTACCACCATAAGGAGACGTGATGCTTATGAACTGATTAGGCGGCACATCTAAGGTGCCGGAAGCTTTTATGTAGCTGCCCAAATTAGTCATGGAAACTTTACCCAATTGAACATCGGCATTATTGTATTGGTCTTGTGAAAATTCAACAAGATTAGGGTCATTTGTTTCTGCAACAACTGTTTTCTCATCAGCTTTTTTGGCGGTGCAGGCTGCAAATAATAGGGTGATGGCAAACAAACTTTTATAAACTATTTTATACATGCTATTAAAATTTTATTATATTTTTTAAAGACCAGAAATTAATTCCAGTTCTATTGCGGTTAAGTTATATTGATTAATTACTTCTATGTATTGACGGCGTACATTGTTGGCATTGTTCAGCGATTGTGATAGTTGATAATAATCAATTTCACCTGCCTCAAATGCCC